>JBPCJW010000175.1:0-22795 GCA_051004915.1 Ilumatobacteraceae bacterium | reverse complement strand
TGAGAGCGGACACTATGCCGCTCGTCCAAAGCGATGCGTGGACCCTGATCGGGTCCTCCTCCCAGAACTGACCTCGCCGTAGGTCGGTTCGCTCTTGGAAGAAGGATTCGAGTCGCCTGCGTTCGTCAGCACGCTCCCGCCGGACGGCCGGTGACCACGGAACGAACGGTCGTCGAGACCTGTCCGGATCGAGCAGTTCTACCGACCCCTCCGCGTCGCGCCGGATCAGAGCCGCCGACTCCAGATAGCGAATCGCATTTGCCACCCGGCGAGCGCCGAGCGCCCGCTTTCGCTGATGATCCGCAGCACCGTCAGGAATGCTGTTGACAAGTTCAGCCCAATCGCCGGTCGACCGCGCCACGGCCGGCGCCCCCGCGCCACGGGTGGACGCCGCCGCCCAGAGCCACATGTACAGGCGCTGCCGAATGGCGGCTGCACCACGGCCCACACTGATCATCTCCACCATCGGAGGACGAGGAGCGTTCGCTCGCCGGAGCGGTTGACGGATCGCTCTCTGCGGAATCTCAACGTGGTGACTCCGTCCCACGAGCCTGAGCAGCGCTTCGTTGCGGCACGCACGCCTGACGGCGGAGGGGAGCGCAAGCGTGGTGGGAAGGACAAATGAGGTGTCGTCAGACATACTGTTACTCCTAAAACAGTGGCTAGGACTAACAGTAGCTCTATCGGGTCTACCGGCGTTTGCAAGCGTGACCCGTCAAGTGTTCGCTGTCCGTCGTGCCCCCCGTACCGACATCCGCCCAGGCTGGGTCGTCCGCAATTCCCAGGTGTGAGGTGCAGAGCAGCCGCAGATGTTGGCGCTTGATCCCCATCGAACTTGCGAACGGTGGAGCGATCCTGCGGATGGTCGAGATGACAGGAGCCGTGAACATTCTCGCTCGATCGAGCCTGGTTCGGTTGACTGGCGTCGCGCCCGAGTATCTCCTCGACATCCTGCTGGGTGGGCGCAACGCGCCGGCGTCAACGTTGGCCACTGGCGGACGTGAGCGGTTGTCAAAGTCGCACGACCTGCCGGTCGCAGCGATGCTGTGGACGGCGATTGTCGCCGACGTCCTCACGCACGACACGGCCCGATGGAAGGAGCCCTCATGACAACTCCGGCCCAAGCGGCCGCACGAGCAGCGAACGGAAGGCTTCACTCAACGGGCCCGAAGACGCCGGCGGGAAAGCTTGTGAGCAGTGAGAACGCAGTGCGGCATGGCGGATACGCACGGACTCCTGTCATCTCCCGCGGGCCGCTGAAAGAGCGTCCTGAGGATTACGAGGAACACCTCGAGTCGATCCACTCCGCTCTGCAGACTCAGGGAGCGGTACAGCGAGCGCTCGGTGACATGGTGGCATCGCTCACGTGGCGCCTTCGCCGAACACACACATTTGAGGCGGACTACCTGGGCGTGCCTCACGGAGACGTCGCATCACAGGTGGAGCTCCTCCGATTGAAACACGAGCAGAGCTACATCGCAGCGAGAGTGCTTCGAGATCCGGCCGGCGAGTATTCGGCGGACGAGCTCGAGCTGGCTGCGGTCGAAGCGGGCCATGCCGCCAGGGTCGACATGGGCGACTCGTGGCCACAACCGCGACCGCAGACCCAAACGGAATGGCACGCGCTGATCGATCAGACGCTCACAAGGGCGGGCATCGCTCGAGACCGCGTCGCCGACGACTGCGCCCGCGTGGCAGAGCGGTTAGGCGCTGAGTGGACCAGCTGGCAGAACGCTGCTCGGGAGTCCGAGACAGTTCGAATTGTAGACGAGAACGTCCTCCTCAAGATGAGCCGTGTGGAATCACACCTAGGCAAGGAGCTCAGCCGCTGCTTGGGCCTCCTTCGGTCTCTGCAGGACGCCAAGGCATCGATGGCCGAGGACGCGTGACGCGAAACGAACCTACGAGGCCGCTGCAGCTGTGCGACCAGGCCTCGGAAGCCCATCGGACAGGCCCCGCGTTCCCGGCTCGCTGAGATCCGTTCCGAGGAGCGACTTCGGTCCTCCCGCGAACAGGCGAGAGTAGGTTTCCGACCGGCGCCAACCCGGCGAGCCTGGTCACGGTACCCGCCGGCCAGGACGCTCACTGGCCGCGACTTGAGTGGCGGGTCGCCGCCGAACTGGGCGCGAATCGTTGCGAGATGAGCGATGTGCGCCCCATGACCACTCATCGCTCATCGCGTCGTCGGCGCGCCGCCGAGCCGTCAGTTCCGCCGGCGGGCGACCTCGTAGGTCGCCAGGGCAGCTGCGGCGGCAACGTTGAGCGAGCCGACCCGGCCGCGCATGGGGATCGCCACGACGAGATCACATCGCTCGCGTACCAGCCTGGACAGACCGACGCCCTCGGCGCCGAGGACGAGGCAGATGCCGTCATCGGCGAGGTCGCCGAGCTCGAACAGCGAGCGCTCCGCAGCGTCGTCGAGCCCGACCACCCAGATCCCCTTGTCCTTCAGCCTGGCCAGCGTCGTCGGTAGGCCCCCGACCAGCGCGATCGGCACGTGCTCGACGGCACCGGCCGACGTCTTGGCCACTGTGGGCGTGACGTGCACCGCTCGGTGGCGCGGAACGAGGACACCGTCGACCCCGGCGCCGTCGCAGCTGCGGATGATGGCGCCGAGGTTGCCGGGGTCGGTGACACCGTCGACGGCGACGAGGAACGGTGCCCGTCCCCGCTTCGGTCGTAGCAGTTCGTCCAGCTCGACATCGGGCAGCGCCGCGGCGAACGCAACGACGCCCTGCGGCGCCTCGGTCTTGGCGCGCGCCTCGAGCTTGGTACGGGCGACATGGGCGACGGGCACCCTGTTGGCTGCGGCCAGGGCGACGAGGTCGGCCACGCCGTCGTCCACCGAACCGTCCGGGTGGACCAGCTCGGTCGACACCCACAGCTCCTGCACGCGTCGACGCCCGGCGATCAGCAGCTCGCGCACCGCCTGGCGACCCTCGACCTGCTCGCCGCCGAGGCCCTTGTCGCGCTTCGCCGGATGCGGATCACCGTCGCCCCTTCGCGGCGGGCCGGTTCGGCCCGCACCTCGAGAGCGAGGCAGACCGCCACGTGACACCGGTCCCCGAGAAGCCGAAGCCCGGCGCGGCGCGGCCGCCTTTCGCGACCCACCCGCACGCGGAGCGGCCGCCTTGCCCGGCGTCGACCTGCGTGGTCGACCACCACCACCACCGGCGGCCGGGCGTCGGGCAGGACTCACGGGGCACCTCGCGTCAGCACGGCGACCGCGAAGCAGGCGATCCCCTCGCCGCGTCCGAGCGAGCCGAGCTGCTCCGGACGACGACCCTTGACCGTGACGGACGCACCTGCCGCGGCCGAGAGACGGGACTGCATCTCGTCGCGCATCGGCGCCAGTCTGGGCGCCTCGCAGACAACTGAGCAATCGACGTTGCCGATCGTCCAGCCCTCGGCCCGCACGGCATCCACGACCTCGCGCAACAGCCCGAGCGAGTCGGCACCGGCAAGCGTCGGATCGGTGTCGGGGAACCGTGTGCCGATGTCGCCGAGCCCGGCGGCGCCGAGCAGCGCCTCCATCACGGCGTGGGCAACGGCGTCGCCGTCGCTGTGGCCCTCCAGCGCCAGCGGGCTGGCGAACTCGCAGCCGCCGAGCACCAGCGGACGCTGCGGGTCCTCGATCAATCGGTGCACGTCGAAACCCTGCCCGACGCGCACCTCCCATCCCGCCGATGTCGTGGTCACGCCGAGCCGTCCTCGAGCACCCAGCGGCGCGCCCACTCCAGGTCTTCCGGCGTCGTGATCTTGCGGTTCGACGCTTCGCCGGGCACGGTCACCACGACGCCGCCGGCCAGCTCGACCAACGTCGCGTCGTCGGTGCCCTCTGCCCCGGCGGCGTGGGCCCGGCGCAGGACGTCGGCGCGGAACGCCTGCGGCGTCTGCACCGCCACCAGCCGCGTGCGGTCCGGCGTCTCGACGACCACACCGTCGCCGTCGACGAGCTTGATCGTGTCGGTCACTGCGACGGCCGGCACGGCGGCGTCCGCTCCGGCGCGAACCGCAGCGATCACCACATCGAACAGCCGGGCCGACGCCAGCGGGCGAGCGGCGTCGTGCACGCACACGATGTCGGCGTCGTCTGGGATGGCGGCCAGCCCGGCGCGCACCGACTCGCTGCGCGTGGTGCCTCCCGCCACCCCACCCTCTCGCCCCACATCGGCGGCCGGCACGACGACCACGACCTGCGCGCTGGCGCGGGTGGCGACGGCGGCCGCACGATCCAGCACGCGCCCATCACCGAGCGACTCGTACTGCTTGCGCGCACCGAACCGAGTGCCGCCACCTGCCCCGACGACGATGGTCCACACCGTTGCAAGGACGGGTTGCGGTGCCTCCGGGAGACGGCCAGCCGGGCCGGCGTCAGCGACGTCGGTCACACGAGCAGGGTAGTACCCTCCGCCGGCGATGGGCCGTGACGATGCCGCCAACCGAGCGGTGCTCGCCGGCACCGACTTCTTCGCCGATGCCGACGGCGCGACGCTCGACGCACTCTCCTCCGCTGGGTTCGAACGCCAGCTCGTGCGCGGTGACACGCTGTTCGCAGAAGGCGATCCGCCGGACGCGCTGTACGTCGTGACCAGGGGGCGCATCGCCATCGCCATCGCCAACCCGATCGATCGGCGCGAGAGTGTCGTCGCGCTGATGGAGCCCGGCGACCTGTTCGGCGAGCTGGGCATGCTCGACGACCGTCCTCGCTCGGCGATGGCCAGGGCACTCGAGCCGTCGGGGGTGATGGCTCTCCCCTACGGCCCGGTGCTGGCGATGTTCGACGCCCAGCCGCAGCTGCTGTGGAACGTCACCCGCCTGCTCGCTCAGCGCCTGCGGGCGATGGACGAGGCCCTCGCCGACTCGGTCTTCCTCGACGTCACCGGCCGCACCGCCAAGCGGCTGCTCGAGCTGGCCGACGGCAGCGAGCAGTTCACGTTGCCCGTCACGCAGGAGGAGCTGGCCGGCATGGTCGGCGCCTCGCGCGAGCGGGTCAACAAGGCGATCGCCAGCTTCATCCGCCTCGGCTGGCTGGACCAGCGCGACCGCCAGTACACGATCGTCCACCGTGACCGTCTCGAGCTGCGGGCGCGCTGAGCGTTCGACCGGCCAGAACGGGGTAGGCGGGCGATCATGAGTGACCCGACCATGCCGCCGCCGATCGTGCCCGACCCCGACCTGCCGGACCCCATCGTCCCCAACCCTGACGTTCCGTCTCCGCCGATGCCTGACCCCGTGGTCCCGGACCCGATCATCCCCGACCCGTCGCCGATCGACTAGTCCGACCACCTCGGCTCGAACTGGGCCCTCACGATCGGGTCAGCCCTGCAACCAGGCCTTGGCGCGGGCGAATGCATCCTCGGCGTCGGCGGCACGGTGGGCGGGGCGGTCGGCGTCGTGGGCGAACCCGTGCTCGCCTTGCGGATACCGCACGACCATCACGCCCGCCGCCTCCAGCTCGGCTACCTCGCCCGGCGGCGTGTACGTGTCTCGCTCGCCGATGATCGCCAGCACCCGATCCGGATGTCCAGCCGCGAGGTGGTCCAGCGGCTCGCCCTGGCCGGCGCTGCGCCAGCCGTCGGGCACCTTGACCATCCCATAGAAGGCGACGAGCCGGGCGAACCGATCGGACCGGGCCGCCTTCAGCGAGTACATGCCGCCCATGCAGAAGCCGATCACCCCGACTCGCTCGTGTCCCGTCGCCTCGGCACCCTCCAGCAGATCGCGCAGGTGGTCGTGGTCGTCCAGGCCCCCGACCGCCGCCATGCGCGGCTCGATCTCCCGCCCGAGGTCCTGGCCGGGAAACGGCTCGACGGCGCACACCGCCATGGACCACTCCGTCGCCAGTCGATCGGCGAGGTCGCGGAACAGCGGCCGCATTCCGCCGATGTCCGGCGCGATGACGAGGCCCATCGACACGTCCCCGTCCGGGACGGCCGTGTACGCCGGGGTGCCGCTGCGCAGCGTGATGTCCATCGCCGCGAACCTACGCCCGGCGCAAGACACCCGGCGTCAGGTGTCAGGCGTCCCGGCGCCTGGCGGTGAACAGGCCGAAGGCGAGGACCGCCAGTACCCAGACGAAGAAGTAGACGCCGCCAGCCACCCGTCCGAGCGTGTCCTCGCCTGCGCCATCGACGACCGCCATCGAGATGCCGGCCGAATACGGCAACCACTTCGTTGCGTTCTCGGCACCGACTGCGGTGAGCAACCCGGCGATCAGCCCTTCGGCGATCAGCGGCCACAGCAGCAGCACGCAGATCGTCGCCGGCGTGTTGCGGATCAGCAGGCCGAGGCCGTAGCCGAGCAGTGTCAGCCCGATCGCCAGGAGCACGACGCCGACGAGCGCTGCGCCGGTGCCCTCCAGGTCCTCCGATGTCGAGTCGCCTGCGATCACCCGGCCGGCCAGCCACGACACGGCGACGACGGCGACCGTCAGCACGGCGGCCAGGCCGACGTTGACGATCGGCTTGGCCACCAGCGGGCGCCAGCGGTCGGGCATCGCAGCGAACGTCGGCCGGATCGTCTGGTGGCTGAACTCGCCGGTGATGCCGATCGCCGCCACGACACCGAGCAACATCCCCGACACGACCGTGGTCCCGGTGATCGTGCCGGCCAACGTCTCGCCCGACAGGTCGTCGGCGAGTGCCGCGGTCAACAGGGCGACGACGAGTGGGAAGGCAACGGCGACGATGGCCAGGAGCCATGTCACCCGGATCGTCGAGAGCTTGATCCACTCGCTGCGGATGGCGGCGATCACCGTGACCCTCCCGGCGCGGGCACCGACCGGTACTCCTGGTCGGCAGCCGTGGCCCGCAGGAAGGCGTCCTCCAGCGACTCGACCTGTGGCGACAGCTCGTGCAGCACGGCGCCGACGTTGGCCGCCAGCTCGCCGACCCGTTCGATCGGCAGGCCGTGGATGTCCATCGCGTCCGGGGCGATCGGGCGCACCTGACCGCCGGAACGCTCGACGTGCGCGGCGAACGCCGCCGGCTCGGGAGTGCGCACTCGCACCCAGCGCGTCGAGTAACGGTCGATGAACCCGCTGACCGGTCCCTGCTCGATCAGCCGGCCGCGCCCGATGACGACGAGGTCGTCGGCCATCAGCGAGATCTCCGACAGCAGGTGGCTGCTCACGAGCACGGTCCGTCCGCCCCGCGCCAGGTGCACCAAGACGTCGCGGATCCAGCGGATGCCCTCCGGGTCGAGGCCGTTGGCCGGCTCGTCGAGGATCACGGTGTGCGCGTCGCCGAGCAACGCACCGGCCAGTCCGAGTCGCTGGCGCATGCCCAGCGAGTAGCCCTTGACCTTGCGCCCGGCGACGTCGGTGAGCCCAACCAGCGCGAGCACCTCGTCGACGCGCGACACGGGCATGCTGTGCGTCGCCGCCAACCAGCGCAGGTGGTTGCGGCCGGAGCGGGCGGGATGGACGTAGCCGGCGTCGAACAGGGCGCCGATCTCGAACAGCGGCTGGCGCATCGACTCGTACGACTTGCCGTCGAAACGTGTGGTGCCCTGCTCCGGTCGGTCGAGGCCCACCATGCAGCGCATCGTCGTGCTCTTGCCGGAACCGTTCGGGCCGAGGAACCCGGTGACACGACCCGGGTGGACGTCGAAGCTCAACCCGTCGACAGCGACGACGCGCCCGAAGCGCTTCTTCAGGTCGCGGATCTCGATCACGGGACTTCCAGCGTAGACAGGTCGGTTCCCGAGCGTTCGTGACGCAGTCCGCATGACAGCCCAGGTCGGGCTGGCCCGACCCAGCGAGCGGAGCGAGCCATCAACGTTGCGCGAACGTCTGCAGGAGGAGGTCGACGTCGGGGCCGAGCGGGTAGAGGATCGGACACGTGCAGCCGGCGGCCACGTACTCGGCGACCTTGGCGACGACCTCGTCGGGTTCGCCGGAGGCGGTGCAGCGCTGCACGACGTCGTCGGGGACGAGGCGGCTCGCGGCCGCCACCTGCTCGTGCGTCGCCGGCCACGTCAACACCTGCCCGATCTCGTCGAGCAGCTCCTGTGGCACGCCGGACGCTTTCATGATGTGCGGCTGCTGGCCGAGGTACTGGGTGACCATCAGACGGGCGCCGTCCAGGGCCGCCGCCCGATGGCGGTCGACGCTGCACACGACGAGCTGCGGGCGATCAATGTCGTCGACGGTCCGGCCGGCCCGCGCCGCTCCCCGCGCCAGCGCGACCATGGCCTCGGCGTTGTAGGCCGGGTCGACGAGATAGTTGAGCACGACGCCATCGGCGATCTCGCCGGCCAGCTCCATCATCTGCATGCCCGTCGCGCCGATGTAGATCGGGACGTCCTTCGGTCGGCGGTCCTGGTACACGTAGTCCAGCTCGACGCCGTCGAGCTGCACGTGCACGCCGTGGAGTGACACCGTCTCGTCGGCGAGCAGGCGGCGGACGGCGTCGACGACCTCGCGCATGGCGCGCAGCGGGCGGGCCCGATCGATGCCCACCTTGCGCGCCAGTGGGTCCCACCACGCGCCGAGGCCGCACATGATGCGGCCGGGCGCGAGGTCGTCGAGCGTGGAGAACGTGCTGGCGAGGCGGGCTGCGTTGCGCGTCCAGATGTCGACCACGCCGGAGCCGATGCGGATGCGATCCGTTGCCGCGGCGAAGGCTGCCATCGGCACCACGGCGTCACGGACGAGGCGACTGTCGGCTTGCCAGACGGCGTCGAAGCCGAGCGCCTCGGCCCGCTGCACGAGCTGGATGCCCTGGCGCAGGTCGTGGGCGTCCTGCAGGTAGAGGGCGACCGGGTGGTCGTCGCCGCCGGAGGGCATCGACGCATACTGGCAGACGGTTTGTCGGCATGGCGGCTGCGGGTAGCCCCTCCCGCATGCCTCGCCGAATCGCCGTGACCATGATCGTCTCCGTCGCCGCGTTTGGTGTGGTGGCCTGCTCCGACAGCCAGCAGGAAGAGCTCGGGGAGACGGTCGACTCGATCGCGCAGGACGTGCAGGACGCCGCCAACACGATCGTGTCCAACGCCCAAGAGGCTGCCGGTGATGCCGTCGATGCCGCCGCCGAACTGGCTGCCCGCAACCTCGCTGCCGAGCAGGGCGGGGACGCCTTCGAGGCGGCTGGCCATCCGTTGACCGAGGCCGGGCTGGCCTGCGAAGCCACGGCCACCGATGATGCCAGCGCACTCAACATCTCGTGCGCAGGGCAGACGCAGGCGGGCGAGGACGTAATGCTGACCGGAACGACGAGCGAGCTGCCGGGCGCGTCCCTGACAGAGCTGGTGGGTCAGTTCTCCGGCACGGTGGCCGGCGCCGAGGTGTTCAAGACCGAGCGCCTCGGCGGCTGATCGCAGCAGGTGACTCTGATGAGGTGAGAGGTGAGGGCACGTGTCGCGCTCACCTCTCACCTCACAGCCGGGAGAACAGGCGTTGGGCCTGCTCGTCGGCGTGGGCCCGCACCTCGTCGATGTCGACCGTGGTCGGGCGCCCGTCCTCGACGAGCGTGCGGCCGTCGCCCGTGACGACGTCGAGCGCTCGGGTACCGGGCGTGAAAGCGACGTGCCACGGGGAGTCGACGTGGTCGTAGGTCCACGTCACCCGATCATCCGCTGACTCCGGGATGAGGGCATGTCCGTTGCCCAGCCATGACCACGCCACCTCCGGTGATGCCTCGACGTCGTCGGCCCGATGGGCGACGTAGGCCAGCCGAAACTCCTCCAGCATGTCGGCGCCGATGCCGTCCGTGCCGAGCACGACGCGGTTGGGGCGCCGCGCCGGCCGGGCGTACCCGACGCCGTTGTTCATGTTGCTGCGCGGGTTGTGGGCGATCGTCCCGGGCAGCTCTCGATCGAGGAGCACGCAGTGGACGAGGAGCCAGTCGTCACGGGCGAACGCGGCGAGTCGCTCGCCGGCCCCGGCGTCGGGCGGCCCCTCGGCGGCGTGGATGTGCACGCCGACGCCGAGGTCGGCAGCCAGGCCGGCCGCTGCGGCAAGTGTGTCGTCCGTGCACGTGAACGCGGCGTGAACCCCGACCATCCCCCTCCCGCCGGCACGCAGGAAGCGCTCGCTCTCGGCCAGCCCGCGCCGGGCACCGTCGGGTCCGTGACGATCGGTGACGCCGTACGCGCAGACCACGCGCACGCCGACCTCGGCGCAGGCTGCGGCGATCACGTCGAGGCTGCCATCGATCGCCGACGGGCTCTCGTGGTGGTCGACGATGCCCGTCGTGCCCGACAGCAGCGCTTCCAGCGCGCCGAGCCGCGCCGACGCCCGCACCATGTCGAGATCGAGCGCCGTGTCGAGGCGCCACCAGACCTGTGCGAGGATCTGGGCGAAGTCGTGCGGCGTCCGGGGCGGAGCGGGCATCCCCCTGGCCAGCGCGGAGTAGAGGTGGTGGTGGGCGCAGACGAGACCGGGGGTGATCGCGCTCACGGGCGCACGGTAGTCGTGCAGTGCTCGGCGGAAGTTGTCGTTTGACTCATAGCGATGTATCGTTATCTCGAATGAATGGAGACACCATGAGAACGATGAGAATGCGACACATGCAACGACACGGCCACGGCGGCGGACCCGGCCGACATCGCGCCAGGCGCGGCGCGATCCGAGCCAGCATCCTGCAGCTGCTCGCCGAGCGACCGATGCACGGATACGAGCTGATCCAGGAGCTGGATCAGCGCACCGGAGGCCGGTGGCGGCCGAGCCCTGGATCCGTGTACCCGACGCTCGCCCACCTCGACGACGAGGGCCTCGTCACGTCGACCGACGACGACGGGCGCAAGCGCTTCGAGCTGACCGAGGCCGGCAAGACGTGGCTCGACGAGCATCAGGGCGACGCGACGGAAATGCCGTGGGAGCACGACGGCAGGGGCGGGCGCGGAGACCTCCGCCGCCTGGCGGCGGAGATCTTCGGCCAGCTGCGCCACCTCGGCCGGTTCGGGTCGACCGCCCAGCTCGACCAGGCGAGGGAGATCCTCACCCGGACCCGCACCGACCTCTACGCCGTCCTCGCCGTACCCCCGTCCGACGACGACGCGGCGCTGTCCGACGACGACACCCAGGCCTGAAGGTCGGAGGCTTTCACGTCATCGGAGGGTTTGCTGCGCCCCGTTCGGGCCGCAGACCCTCCGATGCGTCGAAAGCCGGATCAGGTCAGCGTTCGACGCGGCCGGAGAGGAAGTCAATCGAGCGGGTGACGGTGGCGGCGACGAAGCGTTCGAGCTTCGGGGCGTCGAGGAACCGAGCCGCCGCCTGGAGCGGCACGAGCGAACCGGTGCGCGCCGCCTCCTCGCTCGCCGCGCGTGTCGTCTTGACGGCGTGGGCGTGGACGATGAACGCCGTCGTCATGTCGTCGAGCGCCCTCCGCTGCAGCGCCTCGCCAGCGGCGACGGCATCGGTCGTGCCGAGGTCGACCGGGCGCGCCTCCCCCACCGTCGTATGCCACTCGTGCCGACCGGTCCAGTGGGCGAGGAATGCGCACCACAGCGCCAGGCGCACCGTGTCGGGATGACGCAGGTGACCGGCATGCCAGCGGGCGGCGTTGGCGTAGGTCATGCCGTGCGTGATGTCGAGCCACCCGAAGTCGTCGTGGTAGTCGAACTCGCCGGTCGGGTCGTAGCGCAACATGCGCGCCGACACCGCCCCGACGACCACGTCGAGCACCGCGTCCACGCCCGCGCCGTCACGCAACGCGCCCACCGCCGCCCGCAGCGGCGACGCGCGATCACCTCCGTCGAGCAGGGCTGCCCGCAGCGTGCCGTCGTCGCGCCACCCCGGATCGACGTCGACGACGCACAGCGCATCGAGATCGACCGAGGCGAGCGCCTTGGTGAACGGACGCATGTAGGGCAGCGTGTCCTCACGCGTGCCGTAGACGATCGTCGGCACGAGGTGCGGGAGCACCGTGTCGGCCCGCTCCCAACCGAGACGATCGAGGAGCTGGAACGCCTTCTGAGCGTAGATCGCGCCGTGACCGTAGGACAGCAGGTGGTCGCTGACGACCGCCGTGAACCACGGCCGCAAGTCGTCGGCCGTCCACCCGGCGTGGATCGCGCCGCGCACGAGCGCCTGCGCCGACACCAGTTCCTCGACCTCGACCAGCTGGCGGAACGTGGCGGCCGGGTCGGACCCGAGATCGGCGGACGGGTCCGGCAGCTCGTTGACCGGTCGATCGCGCTCGACCTCGGCGACGCCGGCGATGCCCTGGACGATCGGCAGGGCGCGCTGGTCGCCCTCGTACAGGTCGACCATCGCCAGACAGTCGGTGGCCGAGGCGATCGAGTGCCCCCAGCCGAAGTCGGCACGCGGCGCGCCGTACGCAACGGCCTCCCACACCAGCTCGCCCGGGTTGGCGTCGGCGCGCAGCAACCGGATGACGTCACGGCTGACCTGTCCGACGTAGTCGTTGGCGATGCCGCGCCGCAGCGACGCGAACAGTCGAGCCCGCAGCTCCTCGGGCGGCGGTTCGTTGATCGTGACCGAGATCGCACCGTCGGCACCGACAGCGACGGGGTGGGCGCGGACGTCCTCCTCGCCGAGCAGGCACGTGCCGTCGTCGACGCGGAACTTCCAGTTGTGCCACGCGCAGGTCAGGACGTCGCCGTCGAGCGTGCCCTGAGTGAGGCCGTAGCCCTCGTGGGGACAGCCGTGGTCGAGGGCGTGTACGCCGCTCGACGTCCGCACGACGCAGAGCCGCCGACCGTCTGCACGGGCGAGGCGCATGGAACCGACTGGCATGTCGTCGACGCTGAGGCCGAGCTCGATGGGGGTGGTGGTCATCGTCTGCTGACGGTAGAACTTCGATCATGGTTGAAGTCAAGCTCCTGTCGATCGGCGCGGTCGCGGACCGGGCCGGTGTGGCCACCTCCGCGCTGCGTTTCTACGAGGACGAGGGGCTGATCTCGTCGGAGCGCGCGCCGTCGGGCCATCGCCAATACCACGCCGACGTTCTGCGTCGGGTCGCGTTCATCCAGGCCGCGCAGCGGGTCGGGCTGACGCTGGCCGAGATCCGCGACGCCCTTGCGACGCTGCCGGGGAACCGCACGCCGAACCGTCGCGACTGGTCACGCCTGTCGGCCCGTTGGCGGTCGCGCCTCGAGGATCAGATCGCCTGGCTCGAGCGGCTGCGCGACGACCTCGACGGCTGCATCGGCTGCGGGTGCCTATCGCTGTCGGTCTGCGCGTTGTACAACCCCGGCGACCGCGTCGCCGTCGCCGGCCCCGGCCCCCGCATCCTCATGGGCGACGCGTAGATAGCTCGCTTCGCTCGCGAAAGGCGGGCAAGGCCGACCTGACCATCCAAGCTCACTGCGTCACGAACGCTCGGGAACCCCATTGGGTGTCATCGGTCGCCGGAACGTTCCGTGGCTCTCATCGGAAGGGTCGCACGCCACTCGCCGTCGAGGTCATGAAGGGCGGCGGCGACGGCCGGCGCGGTCGGCACGAGGCCGATCTCGCCGACGCCCTTGATGCCGTACGGGGATCTCGGCTGCGGCACCTCGACGAGCTGCACGTCGATCTCCGGCACGTCCTTGGCGCGCAGGATGCCGAGCTGGCGCAGCGTCGAGAACTGCGGGAACCCGGTCTCGGGATCGGTCGGGAAGTCCTCGGTCAGCGCGTAGCCGAGTCCCATGTGCACGCTGCCCTCGATCTGGCCTTCGCACAGCAGCGGGTTGACGGCCCGGCCGACGTCGTGCACGGCGACGACCCGCTCGATCTTGCCCGACTCTCGATCGACGATCACGAGCTGCGCGGCGTAGCTGAACGCGGCGTGGATGGTGGGCGTCGGTTGCTCGGGATCGCCGAGCTTGGCGGTCCAGTCGACGACGTGCTCGGCGTGGTGGTCGACGTCGGGCTGGCACCCGTCGGCGAGGGCGGCGGCACACGCCCGCTGCACGGCACCGGCGGCCATCAGCGTGCCGCGTGATCCGGTGGTCTGGCCGAACCCGAGCTGGCGGGTCGTGTCGACGACGACGTCGATGCGGGCCGGGTCGATGCCGAGCTCCTGCGCAGCCACCTGCAGGGCAACGGTGTGCACGCCCTGGCCCATCTCCGTCCAGCCGTGGCGCACCTCGACCCGTTCGTTGGCGGACATGAAGCGGATGACGGCGCCGGACACCTCGCGCAGGCCGTTGCCGAGGCCGGCGTTCTTCAGGCCGAGCCCGAGTCCGACGGCCTTACCGGCCTCGATCGCCGCGTCGTAGGCCGGCTTGATCGCGTCGAGGCACACCTCGGCACCCGCCGCGCCGTCGTCCATCACCTGGCCGGGACCCCACAGCGCGCCGGGCCGGATGACGTTGCGCTTGCGCATCTCCCACCCCGAGATGCCGACCTGCTCGGCCAACCGGTCGACCGCGCCGTCCATGGCGAACTGTGCCTGGTTGGCGCCGAACCCACGGAACGCACCGCACAGCAAGTTGTTGGTGCGCGCCGCGACGGCCTCGACGTCGACCGCCGGCACGTGGTACGGCCCCGTGGCGTGACCGGCCGCCCGCTCGAGCACCTTCATCCCGACCGACGCATAGGCGCCGGAGTCGCCGACCGCCCGCACGCGGACAGCGGTCAGCGTGCCGTCGCCGTCGCACCCCACCCAGTACTCGAGTCGGACGGGGTGACGCTTGGCGTGGATGCGCAAGCTCTCTTCGCGCGACAGCGTGCACTTGACGGGTCGATCGAGCAGCCACGCCGCCAGCGCCACGTGGGCCTGGTTGGCCATGTCCTCCTTGCCGCCGAACGCGCCGCCGTTCGAGACCAGCTCGACGGTGACCACGTCGGTGCCGACGCCGAGCACGCGGCAGATGTCGTCACGGTCGTCCCACACGCCCTGGCCGCCGGAGTACACGTGCAGTCGGCGCGTGTCACCTGCACCCGACGGCACGGCGAGCGACGACTCGGGCTCCAAGAAGGCGTGCTCGATGCGCTGGGTCTGGAACACCTCGTGCACGGTGTGCGCGCTGCCCGCCAAGGCGTCGTCCACGTCGCCACGGGCGTAGGTGGTGCGCGACAGCACGTTGTCGCCCGTACCCCACACGGCGACCTCGGCGTTGGGCTCGATGGCGGCCAGCGGATCGGTCACCGGCGCGAGCACCTCGTACGTGACGTCGACCAGCTCGGCAGCGGCCCGGGCCAGCTCGCGCGTCTCGGCCACGACGATCGCCATCACGTCGCCGGCGTACGAGGTCCGACCGCCGATCGGGATCATGATCGGCCAGTCCTTGTGGATGATGCCCACGCGCAACTCGCCGGGGATGTCGGCGGCGGTGCACACACCGATCACTCCTTCGGCGGCTGCAGCCGCAGCCGTGTCGATCGCCGTGACGTCGGCGCGGGCGTGATCGGTGAGGCGCAGCGCGGCGTGGACCAAGCCGGGCAGCCGGAGGTCGTCGACGTAGTCGCGATCGCCGAGGGTCAGCTCGGCCGCCTCGTACTTCACGCCTGACGCACCGATGCTCGCGCCGAGCGACGGCTGGAACGTCTTGCCCTTGGCCACGGCCTCGATGGCGTCGAGGATCTTGACGTAGCCGGTGCACCGGCACAGGTGGGCGCCGAGATGCGGCGCCATGGCCGCCCGGTCGAGGTCGGCACCCTTCTTGGCGATTTGCGCCTTGGCCCGCATGACGATGCCGGGGACGCAGAACCCGCACTGCAGCCCGCCGCAGGCGGCAAAGGCGTCGGCGAAGCGTTGGCGCTCGTCGTCTTCGACGCCCTCCAGCGTGACGATCGACGAGCCGGCGACCTTGCTCAGCGCGAGGTTGCAGCTGACGACCGCCTTGCCGTCGACGAGCACGGTGCAGCAGCCGCACTGGCCGGACGGCGAGCAGCCGTCCTTCGGCGAGGTGATGTCGAGCTCCTCGCGCAGTGCGGCGAGGAGGTGGGGGTGGTCTGCGCGCACCGCCACCGGCGTCCCGTTGACGGTCAGCTCGACCCGCTCGGCCGTGTCGCCGGTTCGTTCGTTCACTGGCTTTACATTCTGTCAAACAATCGTCTCCCGCGCGTGAAGACTCGTCCTGTCCGGCGCAACGGGCCGGATGCAGTCGTCCGCTCCGGACAGAAGGGGTTCAGTGGCGGGGCACGACGGCGCTGCCGCCCGGCCAAGCGACCTCGACGGCCGGGCCATCGAGGGTGCGGAACGTGCAATCGAGCACTGCGCTGCGGGCCGGCTCGATGCGCCCGGCCGGACCGTGCAGCTCGACGGCCAGCGTGTCGCGGTCGACGATCAGCACCTCCCGACAGCCCCGCGCCAGGTACCAGGGGATCTTGACCATCGACTCGTCGCCAGGCGAGCGGATCTCGATCACCAGCTCGGCGCCTTCTGCACCGCGCTCGCTGACCTGATCCGGCCGGTAGACGGCCCAATCGGGCACGCGGTAATCGTCAGCGGCTCGGAACAAGCCCGTCTCTGGCGAGACCAGCAGACCTCGCTCGTCTGCGCGCGACTTCAGGACCAACACCAAGTTGAACCCGAATCGCTGATGCGTGCCTGATGCCGGCGGCACCATGTGCAGCTCCCCGTCCCACATCTCGTCCCATCGGTCGAGGCCGAGGCGGGCGCGTCCGGCGAGCAGTTCGGGGTCGACGTCCAACATGACGGCCCTCACCACGCCGATCGTACCGACCACCCGCGAAGGCCGCGGTCCTGGACGTTCATGTCAACAAGGCACGCACGAGGCGGTCGACGACGTGGCCCATGTCGGTGCGTGCGGCGACTGGGTCCGGGGCGCGGGCCACGTACAGCGCCGCTTCGTCGAGGGCGCCCATCAGCGCATGGGCCAGCGGCTCGACCGGCTGCGGCGAGATCGCTCCCGTGGCGACGGCGTCGGCCAGCACCGAGGTGACCAGCCCGAGGCCGTAGCGCAGACCGATCTCGCGCCACCGCTCCCAACCGAGCACGGAGGGCCCGTCGAGCAGCACGATCCGCTGCACCTCGGGCTCGGTGGACGCGTCCAGCCAGGCCTCGCCACCGGCGAGCAGGAGCTCCCGTGGGTCGCCGGTCGGCATCGAAGCGAGCAGGGTGGCCAACTCCGTCATCAACTCCGACTCGACCTCTTCGAACACGGCGGCAAACAGCTCGACCTTGTCGGCGAACTGGTGGTACAGCGCACCCCTCGTGACACCGGCGGCGTGGGCGATCCGCTCGGTCCCGACGTCGGCGTAGCCGTGGTGCGCGAAGAGGGCACGGGCGGCATCGACGAGCGCCCGCCTGGTCGCCGCCGAGCGATCGGCCTGGGTCCGGCGGGCCGGGCTCACGGGACCGCCACCTCGACCACAGCAGAAGGCACGTTGACTTTCATGCAGTCAGTATGTAACTTGCGTGCTACCTGTACGCAACTATTCAGAGGAGCCCCCCATGCCGACCATCACGCTGCCACAAGGAGACGTCGACTACCGGACCGCCGGACCCCCCGATGCCGTCGCTCCCCCAGTGGTGTTCGTGCATGGCGTACTGGTCGGCGCCACGCTGTGGTCGGCGACGGCTGACGCGCTGGCCGCCCAGGGCGTGCGCTCGTTCTCGCCGGACCTCCCGCTCGGCGCACACCGTCGACCGCTGCGCCCCGTCGCCGAGCGGTCCCCACGCGGCGTGGCCCGTCTCGTGCTCGATTTCATCGAGGCGCTCAACCTCGACAACGTCACCCTGGTGGGCAACGACTCCGGCGGCGCGATCAGCCAGTTCGTGCTCGACACGGACGCCTCGCGCATCGGGCGGATCGTGTTGACGAACTGCGACGCCTTCGAGGAGTTCCCGCCGCAGTCGCTGCGCCGGTTCGTCTCACTGCTCAGCCACCCTGCTGCACTCGCCGTCGCGGCCCGAGCTCTGCGATCGACACGCCTGCGCCACAGTCGGCTCGGCTTCGGGCCCTTCGCCCGCTCGTACGACCCTGCGGTCACCCGGGCCTGGATCGAACCCCTCGCCGATCCGGCCATCCGCCGCGACGTCAGCGGGGTCGTCTCCGCCGTCGACGCCGACGATCTGGTCGCCGCCGGCGGACGACTCCATCGGTTCTCCGGTCCGGCCCGCATGGTGTGGGGGTCGGCCGATCCGTTCTTCACGCTTGCGTTGGCGCGTCGGCTCGCCGCCGCCTTCACCGACGCCGAGGTGGTCGAGGTGCCCGGCGCCAGGACCTTCCTCCCGCTCGACGCCCCTGACCGACTCGCCGCAGAGATCGTCCAGTTGTCGATGGCGCGTTCCATCGCCTGACGACCCGTTCTGTCCGGAGACGGGCGATCTGGTCAGCGCGCGATGCGCCGGCGACCGATGCGGGCGGTGCCGACCACCTGCACCGCGAGCGCGGTACTGATCGGCACGGACGCGACGAGCCCGATCGACCCGACCAGGGCGCGAACGATCTCGATGGCCACGACCTCGCGCGTCGCAACGCCGGTGACCGACTCGCCGACTCCGCTGAACAGCAGGAGGAGGGGCAGCGCGGCACCGGCGTAGGCGAGGAACAACGTGTTGACGGTAGACGAGATGTGGTCGCGTCCGATCGTCAGAGCCCGGGTGAACAGCTCCCGCCGGGGTGCGTCCGGACGGCTGTCGTGCAGCTCCCACACGGCCGAGACCTGGGTGACGGTGACGTCGTCGAGCACCCCAAGCGATCCGATGACGATCCCGGCGAGCAAGATGCCTCGCGGGTCGATGACGGTGCCGAGGCTCTGCAGGACGAACGTGGCGTCGTCCGTCAAACCAGTGAAGCGGGCCGCCTCGACGAAGATCCACGCCAGGACGCCGGTGATGGCCAGGCTGGCGAACGTCGACAGCAGCGCGACGTCCGTCGCAGGTCCGAAACCGTGGGCGAGGTAGAGGGCGAGGATCGCCACCGCGCCCGCCGTGACAAGGGCGACCGCGACGGCGCTGTGGCCATCGGTCAACGACGGCAGGGCGAACCACACGATGACGACCAGGCTGGCCGCGAGCCCGACGATGGCGCCGACTCCTCGCCAGCGACCGAGGGCGACAACAGCCGCCACGAACAGCAGGACCAGGAGGATCAGGGGGGTGGAGCGCTGGAAATCGTAGAACGAGAACGCTGTCCCGCCCCCGCCGCCGAGGTCGGCCGCGCCGACCCGGATGTCATCGCCGGTACGGATCGTCGTCTCCAAGCTCTGCTCCATCGAGCCAGCGGTTCCGGCCTGCGGACCACTGCGCAGCTCGAACGACACGACTGCGCACGTCTGATCCGGTATGCCCGCGCACGGCAGCTCCTCGACAGCGACGACATGGGCGTCGACCGGATCGGCCTGCAGGCCGAGTGGGTCGGTGGTGCGACTGCCGGACGGCCACAGCAACGCCGCGCCGAACACGACCGCCACGCCACAGGCGATCACCAGCAGGCGCAGCACCCGAGCGGTGTCGCGACTGGCGAACTCACCGGCCGGGTGTTGATGCGAATGCGGGTGGGACTGTCCGGTGGCCACGGTCGCTCAGTGTGGCCGACCACGCCGGCGCGAGGTCGGCAACGACATGGCTGCGGACAGGCCGCAGGTTCAGTGGTGGCGCACGATCGCGGTGCCGACCTCCCAGGAGACCTCGACAGCCGGGCCAGCGACGGTGCGAAACGTGCAGCCGAGCACGTCGCTGTGCGTCGGCTCGATGCGTCCGCCAGGGCCGTGCAGCTCGACGGCCAGCGCGTCGCGGTCGATGATCACCACCTCCCGGCAGCCGTGGGCGAGATACCACGGGATCTTGACCAGCGACTCGTCACCCGGCGAGCGAATCTCGATGACCAGCTCTGCACCCTCCGCGCCGCGCTCGCTGGTGATCGGGCCGGTAGACGGCGAGGTCAGGGACTCGGTAGTCGTTCTCACGATGGAAGACGCCGGTCTCGTAGGAGAGCTCGAGCCCGTTGTCGCTCGCTCGTTGCGCGAGGACGAGCAAGAGCTCTGACCCGAATCGCTGGTGCGTCCCCGACGCTGGCGGCACCATGCGCAGCTCTCCGTCCCACATCTCGTCCCATCGGTCGAGGCCGCGACGGGCGCGTGCGCCGAGCAGCTTGGGGTCGACCTCCAACCCGACGGCCCTCACCGCACCGATCGTACCGATGCCCCGAGCGGACGGCTTTCCCATCCCTCCGCGGATGGCATTCTACGGGGGTGGTTGCGGGCCGCGCTGGGCGGTGATCCGCCCGTACACCTCGGGACGGCGGTAGCGGTCGAGATCGAACACCGTCGTCTGATACCGGGCGCACCAGTCGAGGTCGCAGCGGGCGACCACAAGCTCGTCGCCCGCCGTCAACGCCTGGGCGACGATCTGGCCGGACGGCGCCACGATCATCGACTGGGCCAGCGAGTCGATGCCCTCCTCCACCCCACCCTTGGCGACGCCGACCACCCAGGTGCCGTTCTGGTACGCGCCGGCCTGCATCACGAGCGCGCTGTGGAACCCCTGCAACGCGTCCTGGCTGGGGTCCGGCGCGTAGTGGATCGGCGTGTTGTAGCCGCACAGGACCAGCTCGACGCCCTGCAACCCCAACACCCGGTAGCTCTCCGGCCACCGCCGGTCGTTGCAGATCATCATCCCGACCAACCCGCCGAAGGCCCGCCACACGCCGAACCCATCCGGCCCCGGCTCGAAGAACCACCGCTCGGCGTGCTGGAACGGCCGGTCCGGCTCGTGCGCCTCGTGGCCGGGGATGTGCACCTTGCGGAACCGGGCGACGATCGACCCGTCGCGCTCGACCAGGATCTGGGAGTTGTACCGGTGGCGCACCCCATCGGCATCGGGCTCGGTCAGCTCGGCGTAGCCGAGGCAGAACCCGACCCCCAGCCGGCGCGCCTCGTCGAACAGCGGCCGGGTCTCCGCGCCCGGCATCGCCGTCTCGTAGAAGTGGTCGAACTCGCTGCGATCATCGACGAACCAGCGGGGGAAGAACGTCGTCAGCGCCAGCTCGGGATACACGACGAGGTCGCAGCTTCGCTCGTGACCCTCGGTGAGCAACGCGAGCAGCCGCTCGACAACGTCCTTGCGACGGTCAGCACGAGCGATCGGTCCGAGCTGGGCGGCGCCGACCGTGAGCACGCGCGACACCGGTGCATGCTCGCGCAGCTGGGTCGGCGCGCGCGGCTACCCACGCCATCACGTTCTGTGGCGCGATCGTGCTGGTTTTCCAGTCTGGATCTTCGTCAGAACCGTCCGGCCGGAGCCGACGGACCGTCGATACCGTGAGCGGGCGTGCTCGCACTGACCGATCTCGTCCGGACGTATGGTCCGGTGCGAGCGCTCGACGGCATGACGTTCGGCGTCGAGCCCGGCGCGGTCACCGGCTTCCTCGGCCCCAACGGCGCTGGCAAGACGACCGCGATGCGGGCGATCTTCGGACTCACGGCGCTCGACGCCGGCACGGTGCGCTTCGCCGGTCGGCCGATCGACTTCGCCGCCCGCCGCCGCTTCGGCTACCTCCCGGAGGAGCGCGGGCTGTACCCCACCATGAAGGTCCTCGAGCAGCTCGTGTTCTTCGGGGAGCTGCGCGGCATCACCCGCAACGAGGCGCGGCGTGAGGCCGAGCGCTGGCTCGGTGAGCTCGGCCTCGGAGATCGAACGACCGCCAAGCTGGAAGACCTGTCGCTCGGCAACCAGCAGCGCGTGCAACTGATCGGGTCGCTGCTCCACCAGCCCAACGTCCTCGTGCTCGACGAGCCGTTCTCCGGCCTTGACCCCGTCGCCGTGAACGCGCTTTCGAAGGTGCTCGTCGCCGAAGCCCGACGCGGCGCCACCGTGCTGTTCTCGTCGCACCAGCTCGATCTCGTCGAGGACCTGTGCGAACGAGCTG
Organism: Ilumatobacteraceae bacterium; assembly: GCA_051004915.1. GTDB lineage: Bacteria > Actinomycetota > Acidimicrobiia > Acidimicrobiales > Ilumatobacteraceae > JALZMG01. The sequence continues at coordinate 1,063 of JBPCJW010000175.1, read as the reverse complement.
TCGTCGTCGACCGCGGCCGTGTCGTCGCCGAGGGAACCATCGACGAGCTCACCGCCGGCGCCGACCCGGTCCTCGAGATCGAGGTGACGAGCGACCCCGACGGAACGTGGGCGAAGGATCTCGTCGGCGTGCGCGTGCTGTCGGTCAACACCGGGCGGGTGCGCCTGCAGCTCGACCCCGGCGAGCAGTCGCCGGCCGAACGCGGACAAGTCGTGCTGGACGCCGCCCGACGCGCCGGTCCGGTCAACCGCTTCGGTTTCGAGCGACGCTCCTTGGCCGAGGTCTTCCTGGCAACGGTCGGGCGGACCGTCGAATCAGCGGGAGCCGACGTTGGCTGAGCACGCGTCAGCGGCACCGCGCCCGACCCTGCTCGTGGCGCGACGCGAGTTCCGCGAGGCGATCGCCATGAAGTCGTTCTGGATCACGTTGATCCTCACTGCCGCCGTCCTCGTTGCGATCATCGTCATCGCCGAGCTCTCCGGCGGCAGCGGCGACGAAGCCGAACGCGTCGTCATCGGTGGTGATTCGCCTGCGGAGCAGGTCGACTCGGTCGAGCGTCTCGGGGCGGCGATCGGCATCCAACTCGAGGTGATCATGGCCGCCGACGACCTCGCCGCCGAAGCGGCCGTCCTCGCCGGAGACGCCGACGTGGCGATCCTCGCCGGAGGCACCCGGTTGGCGACGAAGGAGGAGGTCGACGGCACGAGTCGACTCGGCGCGGTGGTCAACGCCCTGCGCGCCGACATCGCGCTGCAGAACGGGTTGCGAGCGGCCGGGCTCGACCCGCAGCAGGCCGCCGCCGTGCGGGCGACCGCGCCGCCGCCGGTGCAGGCGCTCGATCCCGGCCAGGAGAACAGCGGCAGCGGTGTCGCGACCGTCACGAACATCCTCCTCTTCGTTCTGCTCCAGACGTACGGCGCCTGGGTCCTCACGGCGGTGACCCGGGAGAAGGCGTCTCGGGTCGTGGAGGTGCTGCTGGCGGTGATCCGGCCCATCCACCTGCTGGTCGGCAAGATCATCGGGATCGGGTCGGTCGCCCTGGTCCACGCGGCCACGCTGATCG
>JBPCJW010000174.1:0-15242 GCA_051004915.1 Ilumatobacteraceae bacterium | reverse complement strand
AGGTGATCCAGCGCCAACAGATCGACCGCGACTACATCGAGCGGTGCGTCGACGTCGCCGTCACCGGTCTCGGCGCAAGCGTGCCCGCCGCTGCCGTGCCGAGCTGAATGAGGACCTGCGCGGATTGGTGGACAACGTTGCCCCTTGATCGTGGGTTGGTCGAAGAAGCTCTTGAAGGTAGGGGATGCGGCCCGTGCGACGCCGGGTAGCCCTCGATCTGGGCGCGGATCGTGTCATCGATGCTTCTGGGCGCGATTCGTTGCAGATCTGCGACGATCCGCGCCCAGATCCGCGCGGGTCCCTAGCCGACCGAGCCCTCCATCTGCAGTTCGATGAGGCGGCTCCACTCGACGGCGTACTCCATCGGCAGCGTGCGCGTGATCGGCTCGATGAACCCGTTGACGACCATTCCCATCGCCTGCTCCTCGGACAGCCCGCGGCTCATCAGGTAGAAGAGCTGCTCGTCGGCGACCTTCGACACCGTGGCCTCGTGGCCGATCTCGGCATCCCGCTCGCCGACCTCCATGTACGGCAGCGTGCGGCTCTCGGAGTCCTCGTCCAGGATCAGCGCGTCGCACTGCACGTGCGACTTGCAGCCGGTGGCGCCCTCCTCGATGCGCACCAGCCCGCGATAGGTGGTGATGCCACCGTCCTTGCTGATCGACTTGGACACGATCTTCGACGTGGTGTCCGGCGCGGCGTGGACCATCTTCGCTCCAGCGTCCTGATGCTGACCGCTGCCGGCGTAGGCCACCGAGAGCACCTCACCCGTGGCCCGCGGGCCGACCAGGTACACGCTCGGGTACTTCATCGTGAGCTTGGATCCGATGTTGCCGTCGATCCACTCCATGTGGCCCTCTTCCTCGACGCGGGCGCGCTTGGTGACCAGGTTGTAGACGTTCGGGCTCCAGTTCTGGATCGTCGTGTACGTGACCCTGGCCCGGGGCTTGACGACGATCTCGACGACCGCCGAGTGCAGTGAATCGCTGGTGTAGACCGGCGCAGAGCAGCCCTCGATGTAGTGCACCTGCGAGCCCTCGTCGGCGATGATCAGGGTGCGCTCGAACTGGCCAGCGTTCTCCGCGTTGATGCGGAAGTAGGCCTGCAGCGGCATCTCGCAGTTGACGCCCGGCGGGACGTACACGAACGAGCCGCCACTCCACACGGCGCTGTTGAGGGCGGCGAACTTGTTGTCGCCGGGCGGGATGATCGAGCCGAAGTACTGCTTGACGAGGTCCGGGTACTCGCGCAGCGCGGTGTCCATGTCGCAGAAGAGGATCCCCTGCGCCGCCAGCTCCTCCCGGTTGCGGTGGTACACGACTTCGCTTTCGAACTGCGCCGTGACGCCGGCGAGGTACTTGCGCTCGGCTTCTGGGATGCCGAGCTTCTCGTAGGTCGCCTGCATCTGGGCGGGCAGCTCGTCCCACTCGTCGACCTGCTCGCCGCTCGGTCGGAGGTAGTAGTAGATGTCCTGGAAGTCGATGTCGGGCATGTTGACGGCGAACCACTCGGCCATCGGCTTGCGCTCGAAGAGCTTGAGGCTGCGCAGGCGCATGTTGGTCATCCACCGCGGCTCGCCCTTCCACCACGAGATCTGTTCGACGACGCCCTCGTTGATGCCCTTCTCGGGCGTGAAGGCGTACTCGACCTCGTCGCTCCAGCCGAGTTGGTACTTGCTGAGATCCAGGTCGAACGTGGTCATCGGGGCCTCACGAGTTCATGGCGAATTTGCACTATCTGCATAGTAACAATTCGCTCAGGCCTTCACCCGCCGGCACCGGTTCTGACGAAGATCCGATGTCGCAAACGACATCGATCGCGCCACGGAACCGGCGGCAAGCCGGTCGCGACGGCGCTACGCGGCGTCCGTGCGCAGCTCGACCCTGGCCGCGATGCGGCCGTCGATCGTCACGTCGAGCTCGGCGTCGACGGGCGGATCGATCTCGATGAAGATGCACTCGCCCGGACAAGCCTCGGCGGCGTTGATCGCCTGCTGCACGAGGCGCAGCGGGACTGGTGCCAGCGAGCCGGAACCGCCCGGGTCGTTGAGCGTCGTGCCCGCCTCCCGCACGTAGGCGATCCCGTCTTCGAGCTGGACGAAGACGTCCGGGCAGTGGTCCACGCACAGCCCGTCACCGGTGCAGAGGTCTTGGTCGATCCAGACGCGCATGGCGTCATCGACGGTAGCGGCCGCGCTGCCCCTACGCTCTGACCGCCATGGACGGGGGGCCGATCAACCGCCACGCCACGCGGTCGGCGGTACCGACCCCGACCGCGCCGACCAAGCCGCACACCTGGAGCCGGCCAACCGGGGCGGCGGACGACCCGTGGGCGTGGCTGCGCCAACGCGAGGACCCCGACACGCTGGCCTACCTCGAAGCCGAGAACGTCTACGCCGACGCGTACTTCGCCGAGCACAGCGAGCTGGTCGAGACGATCTTCCAGGAGATCAAGTCACGCGTCCAGGAGACCGACCAGTCCGTGCCCGCCCGCCACGGACCGTGGTGGTACGTGACGCGCACCCTGGAAGGCCAGTCGTACCCGATCTTCTGTCGCGGCAGCTCGCTGGAAGCAGCCGGCTCCACGGTGATCCTCGACAGCAACGCCGAAGCCGCAGGTCACGAGTTCTTCGACGTGCACGCCGTGTCGCCATCGCTCGATCACCGGTTGCTGGCGTGGTCCAGCGACGTCGACGGCGGCGAGCGGTACACGCTGCGGGTCCGCGACCTCGCCACCAACGTCGACCTCGACGACACCCTGACCGGTACGTCGTCGTGGGGCGGGCTGGCGTGGTCGAGCGACGGCCAGCACCTGTTCTACGCCCGCCCCGACGAGCAGATGCGTCCCTTCCAGATCTGGCGCCACCGTCTTGGCACGCCGGCGGCCGACGACCTGCTGGTCTGCGAGGAGTCGGACGAGCGCTTCTACCTCAACGTCTCGAGCACCCGCAGCGAGCGGTGGATCGTGGTGGCGATCAACAGCAAGACGAGCTCGGAGGAATGGCTGCTGCCCGCCGACGATCCGACTGGCGAGCTGCGGATCGTGCGGCCTCGGGCCGCCGACGTCGAGTACTCGATCGACCACTGGGGCGACCGCTTCGTCGTGCTGACGAACCTCGACGCTCCCGACTTCCGGGTGATGACGGCGCCACTCGACGCGCCTGATGAGTGGGCCGAGCTACTGCCCCACGTCGCCGGTCGACGCTTCACGGCGGCCGAGCCGTTCGCCGGACACCTCGTGCTGCACGAGTGGAGCGATGCACAGCCGACGGTGCGCCTGCTCTTCGTCGACGGTCGCGAGGAGACCGTCGACTTCGGTCCCGAACCGCACGACGTCGAGCTCGGCGCCAACCCGGAGTGGGACACCAGCGCGCTGCGCGTCGCCTACCAGTCGCTGACGACGCCGGCCAGCGTGTACGACCACGATGTGGTCACCGGCGAACGGATCTTGCGCAAGCAGACGCCGACACCGAACGTCGACCTCGCCGACTACGTCTCTGAGCGGACGTGGGCAACGGCGGGCGACGGCACCTCGGTGCCGGTCGACATCGTGCGCCACGTCGACACCCCGGCCGATGGCTCGGCTCCCGCCGTCGTGTACGGCTACGGGTCCTACGAGCTGGCGTTGGCGCCGTGGTTCTCCGTCGCCCGGCTGTCGCTGCTCGACCGGGGTGTGACGTGGGCGGTGGTCCATCCTCGCGGCGGCGGCGAGCTCGGCCGCTCGTGGTACATCGACGGCAGGCTGCTCAACAAGCGCAACACGTTCACGGACACGATCAGCAGCGTCGAGCACCTGATGGACGGCGGGTGGGCGGCCACGGACCGCACGGCGATCCGCGGCGCCAGTGCCGGGGGCCTGCTGGTCGGGGCGTGCGTCGTGCAACGACCCGATCTGTTCGCCAGCGCCGTCGCCGAGGTGCCGTTCGTCGACATCGTGTCGACGATGAGCGACCCGTCGTTGCCCTTGACGGTGACCGAGTGGGACGAGTGGGGCGACCCGCGGGAGGAGCCGTACGCGTCGTACATCCTGAGCTACAGCCCGTACGACAACACCGTGGCGCTCGATGCCGCGGATCATCCGGCCCTGTACGTCACCGCCGGGTTGAACGACCCGCGGGTCAGCTACCACGAGCCGGCGAAGTGGGTGGCCAGGCTGCGCGCCGTCGGCGCCGGGACGGTGCGACCGTTGCTGCTGCGCACCGAGCTGGGCGCCGGCCACGCCGGCCCGAGCGGCCGCTACGAGACCTGGCGCGACGAAGCGCGCACCCTCACGTTCCTGCTCAGCACGCTCTGAGCGGCTCGCTCCGCTTGCTGGGTCGGCCCGACCTTCCGAGGGTTTGCTGCGCCCCTGCCGGTCCGGAAAGCCTCGGGTGACCTGAAACCCTCGGACCTGGGACGGGCACGCTTTGGCCCCCGACCGCAGCGCGCGTGAATGGTCAGGTCGACCGCCAGGGAGACACGCGAGCGAAGCGAGCCACTGAGCGCCTCAGCGGGCCCAGAGGGCGATGACGGCGAGCATCACGAGGGCGGCGTTGCGCACGAGGTGCGACTCGTCGAGCGGGCGACTGGACCACGCCCCGAAGCAGGCGCACGGCGGATGGCGCCCGTTGACGAGCTGGCGGGCGATGAGCACGCTGAACCCGATCAGCAGGACGATCGCCAGGACGGCCGGGACGGGCATGGCGATCGTCGTGATCAGCAACGCCCCCACCACGAGCTCGATGCCGGGAAGTGCCACGGCGACCGGGGGCGGAGCGCCGAGCGAGCGCGCCTGCGCCGGCCACGCCGCGCCGGCCGCCAACTTCGACCCGGCGGCGACGACGAAGACGGCGCCGAGCACGACCGCCGCGACGGTGCCGATGGCGCCCATCAGCCGGCGCCGAGCGTGACGGTCATCCCTTCGGACGCCGCGAACACCTCGACCCCGAGGTCTCGCCCACACATCGCCGCCACCGCCGACAGCCGGTCGATGGTGTCGTCGTCGTGGCTCGGGTCGTGGTGGTACAGCGCCAGCCGTTTGGCCCCCACCTCGCCGGCGAGCCACACGGCGTACTCGACCGTGCAGTGGCCCCAGTCACGCTTCGCCTTGAACTCCGCCGGCGTGTACTGGGCGTCGTGGATCAGCAGGTCGACATCGGCGCACAGCCCGCGCACACTGTCGGCGATGCGGGCGCCCTGCGGCTGCTGGTGGTCGCTGACGTACGCCACGCTGACGCCGCTGTGGGTGATGCGGTAGCCGACGGTCTCGCCGACGTGCGGGACGGGCGCCGATTCGACGCGGAACCCGCCGACCTCGAAGCGCGGCGGCGGATGGCGGACGTCGATCGCGCCCGGGAAGGCGTCGAGGCCGACCGGGAACAACGGTGGGCAGATCGATCGCGACAGCACCTCGGAGGGCGTGCAACCGTCGTGCTGGGCGGGCGCGTACACGACCAGCTCGGCCTCCTCGTGCTGCAGCGGCCCGAAGAACGGGAGCCCCTGGACGTGATCCCAGTGGAGGTGGCTGACGAGGCACGTGCCCTTGAACGGGCGGTCGGTCGGCTGCTTCAACCCGAAGTAGCGCAGCCCCGTGCCCATGTCGAACAGCAGCGGACGTTCGCCCGCGACGTCGATCGACACGCACGACGTGTTTCCGCCGTAGCGCGCCACTTCGTCGCCGTGGCACGGCGTCGACCCGCGCACGCCGTGGAACGTGACCGCCAACGTGTTCGTCAACCCCCCGATCGCGATCGGGAAAACTTACGCCTCCCGGCAGGTGAACGCGAAGGCAGGAGCAGGTGACGTGCGTCGCACGGCACTACGGTCAGCGCTCGTGGAGCATGTCCGCATCGGCGACCACGACGTCGCCTATCTGACGTCGCCCGACGGCCCGTCCGATGGCCCGCTCGCCCTCTGCCTGCACGGGTTCCCGGACACGGCCCACACATGGCGCCACCTCCTGCCGCGACTTGCCGGCGCCGGGTTCCGTGCCGTCGCTCCGTTCACCCGCGGGTACGCGCCGACCGCCGTGCCAACCGACGGCCTGTACCAGACCGGCGCGCTGGCCGCCGACGCCAACGCGCTGCACGAGGCGCTCGGCGGTCACGGCGACGCCGTGATCATCGGCCACGACTGGGGCGCCGTCAGCACCTACGGCGCAGCGGGCCACGAGCCGGACCGCTGGGCGCGGGTGGTGGGGCTGGCCGTGCCGCCCGGCCCGGTGACGGCCGCAGCCATCGTCTCGAACCTCGACCAGCTGCAACGCAGCTGGTACATGTTCTTCTTCCAGCACCCGCTGGCCGACCCGGTCGTGGCGGCAAACGACTTCGCGTTCATCGATCGGCTGTGGGCGCAGTGGTCGCCCGGCTACCCGGCAGCCGAGGACGTCGCCCACGTCCGCGTGTCGCTCGCCGATCCGGCCAACTTGGGCGCCGCCCTCGGCTACTACCGGGCGGCCCTCGGGGACGGCAAGCGCGACTCGCGCCTCGACGCGATCCAAGCGGCGACGAACGAGGTGCCGCCGCAACCCACCCTGTACCTCCACGGTCTCGACGACGGCTGCGTGGGCGCAGAGGTTGCTGAGGCGGCGGCCGCGATGTCCGCCGGCAACGACCACGTGACGATCGAGGTGCTCGACGGCTGCGGCCACTTCCTCCAGCTCGAGCGCCCCGATGAGGTCAACGACCGCATCATCGAGTTCCTGGCATGAGCGCAGCGCCGGTGCTCCCTGACGGGCTCGTCGTCGTGGTCAAGGAGGAGTGCGCGACGTGCCAGATGGTCGCCCCGCTGCTGCCGACGCTCGCCGCGCGCCGCGCGCTGACCGTGTACACGCAGGACGATTCGGCGTTCCCGCCCGGCGTCGATGCCATCTCGGACGACGCGCTGGCGATCAGCTGGCACTACGAGATCGAGACGGTGCCGACCCTCATCCGGGTCGTCGACGGTGAGGAGGTCGAGCGCACTGTCGGGTGGCAGCGGGCCGAGTGGCGGCGGTTCACCGGCGTCGACGACCTCGGTGCCGAGCTGCCCGTGATGCGACCCGGCTGCGGCTCGCTGAGCGTCGACCCGGATCGTGTCGACGCGCTGCGCGTGCGCTTCGAGGGCGGTCGGCTGCGATCGCGCCGGGTCGAGCTGGCCGAGATGGAGGACGACATCGAAGCGATGTTCACGAGGGGCTGGAGCGACGGGCTGCCGGTCGTCCCGCCGACCGAGGGGCGCGTGCTGGCGATGCTCGAGGGCACGACGCGGGCGGCCGACGAGATCGTCGCCACCGTGCCGCCGGACCTCGTCGAGGTCTCCGTGGAGAAAGTCGCCATCTCGGCCGTGATGGCCGGGTGCCGGCCCGAGTACCTGCCGTGGGTGCTGACGATCGTCGAGGCGATCTGCACCGACGAGTTCAACATCCACGGCGTGTTGGCCACCACGATGCCGGTCGGTCCGGTGATCGTGTGCAGCGGGCCGGGCACGGTGGCGATCGGGATGAACAGCGGCGTCAACGCGCTCGGTCAGGGCAACCGGGCCAACTCGACGATCGGGCGGGCGGTGCAACTCGTGGTGCGCAACGTCGGCGGCGGAAGGCCCGGCGGGGTCGACCGAGCGACGCACGGCAACCCGGGCAAGCTGTCGTGCTGCTTCGCCGAGCGTCCCGACTCGCCGTTCGACACCCTGGCCGAGAGCCGCGGCGCACCGGCCGGTGCCGACGCGATCACGGTGTTCCCCGGCGAGGGGCCGCGCTGCATCGTCGACCAGATCTCGCGCACCCCGGAGAGCCTGGCGAAATCGCTCGCCGCCTGCCTGCGCACGTTGCACCACCCCAAGCTGGTGCTCGGCTTCGACGCCATCCTCGTGCTCGGGCCAGAGCACGCCCGGGTGTTCGCCGACGCGGGCTGGGACCGCCAACGCGTCATCGCCGAGCTCGACGGGTGCCTGCTGGTGCCGGGTTCGGAGCTGGTGCGCGGCGCCGGTGGCATCGAGGAGGGCCTGCCGGAGAGGTTCACCGACGCCACGCTGCCGAAGTTCCGACCCGGCGGGATCTTGCTCGCCTGCGCGGGTGGCGGCGCCGGGTTGTTCTCGGCCATGATCGGGGGCTGGGCCAACGGAGAGATCGGCTCGCAGCCCACGACGAAAGAGGTGGTGCCATGACCGCAATTGCGTTCCTCGGCCACGCAGGCCGTTGCTGGCCGCTCCCTCGCTGGCGCTCAGTCGCTCGCATCTGTGAGATGGATCAGCGATGACCGCGACGCGGTTCGTGCTCGATCCGACCGGCGAGCGCTCCGTCGCCGAGCGCCAGCGGCTCGACCGGCCGGCGACGATCGCCGGGCTGCGCGTCGGGCTGCTCGACATCTCCAAGCCGCGCGGCGACGTGTTCCTCGATCACCTGGAGACGATGCTCACGGACGCCGGGGCAAAGGTGCAGCGCTACAGGAAGCCGACCTTCACCAAGCCGGCGCCGGTCGACCTGCGTCACGAGATCTCCACCCAGTGCGACCTGGTCATCGAGGCGCTCGCCGATTGAGGCAGCTGCACGTCGTGCAGTGTGCACGACATCAATGACCTCGAACTGCGGGGCGTTCCCGCCGTGTTCGTCGCGTCGGCCGAGTTCGTCCAGGCGGCTGACGCGCAGTCGACGTCCCTCGGCTTCGCCACCATGGCCAGGGTCTTCACCCCCCACCCGATCCAGGACCGCACCGACGACGAGATGCGGGCCTACGCCGAAACCGCCTACGCCGAGATCGTCGCCGCCATCACCGCCCCACACACCCCCGCCTGATCGAGTTCTGACGAAGCAACGGACCGGGAAACCAGCACGAACGCGCCACGAAACTGACCGACAGCGAAGTGCTTGCAACTGTTTGGCGCGATCATGCTGGAAATCCAGCATGGGGTTTCGTCAGAACCTAGCCTCGGCGAGGGCGAGGGTGCGGTGGGCGTTGACGACGTGGAGGTGTTCGACCATCCGGCCGTCGACGGTGACCACGCCACGACCCTCCGCCTCGGCTGCCGCGTAGGCCTCGATCACCCGGCGGGCCAGCTCGACCTCCTCGTCGGTCGGTGACCACGCCTCGTTGGCCGGCTCGACCTGGCTCGGGTGGACCAGCGTCTTGCCGTCGAAGCCCAGCTCGACGCCCTGACGGCACTCGGCGGCGAAGCCGTCGGCGTCGCGCACGTCGTTGTACACCCCGTCCAGCACGACCTTCCCCGCCTCGCGCGCCGCAAGCACCGACGTCGCCAGGTACGACAGCAGGTTGCGGCGCCCGGGGATCAGCGGCGCACGGATCTCGCGGGCCAGGTCGTTGGTGCCGATCACGAGCGCGGCGACGCGCGGGTGGGCGGCGAGCTGGCGGACGTCGAGGATCGCCGTCGGCGTCTCGATCATCGCCCAGATCATCGTGTCGGTCCCGCCTGCAGCGTCGAGCCGAACGGCCACGTCGTCGAGCTGCTGGGTCGAGCCGACCTTGGGGATGACGACCGCAGCGGGACCGGCGGCACCGGCCGCGGCGAGGTCGTCGCCGCCCCACTCGGTGTCGAGCCCGTTGCAGCGGATCGTCAGCTCCCGCGATCCGTAGTCGCCCGAGGTGACGGCGGCGACCGCCTGCTCGCGAGCCAGCGGTTTGGAGTCGGGCGCGACGGCGTCTTCGAGGTCAAAGATGATCGCGTCGCACGGCAGCTGCTTGGCCTTTTCCAGCGCCCGTGCGTTGGCTGCCGGCATGTACAGCACCGACCGCCGCGGCCGCTCGTCCGTCATGACGCCAACCCGTACACGGCGGCCAACTCGGGGTCGCGGGCGGCCAGCTGGCGGGCCAGCCCGACGACGACCTTGCACTGCTTGACGGAGGCGTCGTCCTCCATCTTCCCGTCGAGCAGCACGGCCCCGGTGCCGTCGCCCATCGCCTCGATCACCCGCTGGGCGTGGGCGACGTCGGCCGGGTCGGGGCTGAACACCCGCCGGGCGATGTCGATCTGGCTCGGGTGCAGGCTCCACGCCCCCACGCAGCCGAGCAGATAGGCGTTGCGGAACTGGTCCTCGCACGCCACCGAGTCGGCGATGTCGCCGAACGGGCCGTAGTACGGCAGCACGCCGTACGTGACGCACGCATCGACCATCCGGGCCAGCGTGTAGTGCCACAGGTCCTGCTGGTACGTCGGGCGCCGGGCACCTGGATCGTCGGCATCGGGATCCTCCCGGACGAGGTAGCCCGGGTGGCCGCCGCCGACGCGCGTGGTCTTCATCCGCCGGTTGGCGGCCAGGTCGGCTGGTCCCAGCGAAAGACCCTGCATGCGCGGCGAGGCGGCGCAGATCTCCTCCACGCTGGCGACGCCGCGCGCCGTCTCCAAGATCGCATGGACGAGCAACGGGCGGGTCAGCCCTGCCTTGGCTTCCAGCTGGGCGAGCAGCCGGTCGACGTAGTGGATGTCCTCGGGTCCCTCGACCTTGGGGATCATGATCACGTCGAGCACCGACCCGGCCTCGGTCACGGCGGAGGTCAGGTCGTCGAGACCCCACGGCGAATCGAGCGAGTTGACCCGCGTCCACAGCTGGGTGTCCGGGCTGTCCCACGCCTCGGCGATCGCGACGAGCCCGGCCCGTGCCGCCTCCTTGTCGGCGGCCGGCACCCCGTCCTCGAGGTTGGCGAGCAGGACGTCCACGGTCGGGGCCATGGTCGGCACCTTGGCCACCATCTTCGGGTTCGATGCCGGGAGGAAGTGGATCATCCGCGACGGGCGGAACGGGATCTCGCGAACCGGATCAGGGGCGCCGACGGCGAGGGGGCGGAAGAAGTCCTTCGGGGGACGCACGGCGAAAGGTTACGGAGGCCGACGCTGCCCAAGACCCAGGTCCGTCGAAATCGCTGACCGCAGCAGACTGGCCCTCATGCCGGTCGGCCGCCGCCGCTTCGCCCCCCTGTGGGTCTACCTGTTCGGTCTGTTCGCAGCGGCCGTCGCGCAGGGCGCGCTGCTCACCCCGCGAGAACACAGCGCAGCCTTCAACCTGAGCGTCTTCGCTGCGCTCGCCGTCGGGGTGACCGTGGCCATCACGGTCCTCGAACGATCACTCAAGCGCTGACGATGCGAGGACGCCGGCGACGAGATCGGCATCGGCGTTGGCACCGGTCAGGATCACCCCGACGCGCTTGCCTGCCAGCTTCTGGCGGTGGCGCAGCGCGCCGGCCAGCGCGATGGCACCCGCCGGTTCGGTCGCCGAGTGTGTACACCGGTGCAGGCAACGCATCGCCTCGCGGGTCTCGTCGTCGCTGACCGCCACGATGCCCGCTGCGCCGGCGGCGATCTGGTCGACGGCCGTCGGGTCGGGCACCCGGCAGGCGACGCCGTCGACGAACGTATCGGCGAACTCCGTGCTGACCGGCCGACCCTCCTCGAACGAGCGGAGCATGGCCGGCGCCCCCTCGGCGACCACGCCGATGAACTCGGTCGACAGCCCGAGCAGGTCGCGCACGCCGATCAACCCGCAGATCCCGGAACCCATCCCGATCGGGACGTACACCACATCCAGGTCAGCTACCTCCTCGAACAGCTCGAGGGCGTACGTCGCGACGCCGAGGACGAGGTCCGGATGGAACGAGTCCACCAGCTCGAGCCCTTCGTCGGCAGCGACCTCGGCGGCGTGCTCGCGGGCGGCCTGAAAGTCGTCACCGTGGACGATGAGCCGAGCACCGAGGCCGCGCATCGCGGCGTTCTTCTCCACGCTGTTGCCGTGCGGGACGACGATCACGACGGGCAGCCCGTGCGCCCGGCCGGCGAACGCCAGGCTCTGGCCGTGGTTGCCTCGCGTGGCGCTGACGATGCCGGTGACGACGGGCCGGCTCGTGACCAGTCGGTCGACGTAGACCAGCCCTCCACGCACCTTGAACGCGCCAGTCGGCGTGTGGTTCTCGTGCTTCACCCACACGGCCGTGCCCAGCTCGCCGGCCAGGAGCGGCCACGGGTAGCTCGGCGTGGCCGGCACGTGGCGGCGCACGACTTCCACCGCCCGGGTGAGGTCGTCCCGGTCGAACAGTGCCATCAGGCAGCGCCACGCAGTTGACGACGGCGGTGCGCGATCCCTCGGTCCGGTCTCGCGGAGGGCGGACGTGCCCCCGCGCTGTCCGGACCGAGATCTCCTCCAGTCGAGGCTCCCGGCGCGGGCGGCGACCGTTGACCTCTGGCGGAGGTGATCACGTCCCGCCGTCGTCGTGACGAGGTTGTTCCGATGAGCGCAGACCGTAGGTGAAGGGCGGACAGACCTCCACCTCCGATCTCTTCCCCCTCCATGCTGTGCCGCAGGAGGGAACCGCTCGGCGAACCGAACCGCCGTCGTGTTTGTTCGCAGTCCACCGTTCGGGCGTCCGACGCGCGTCCCACAACGTTGCTCCACGACTCGTGGAATCGGAACGTTCCACCCACGCTCGGTGACCCAGGCACCCTGCTGATGCCGCTGACCAGGGGCTCGAGGCACGCGCAATCGTCACGTCGGGAGCCTCAGCTCATCCCCGGCCCGCTCGACGAGACCGTCGGCGACGAGACCGTCGACGATCGTCGGACGGAAGTCGCTGGCCGGCCGTCGGCCCCCGAGCAGGGCGTGCAACACGGCGCCGCGCGCCTGACGGTCGCTTCCCTCGTACGGCGGCTGGGACGTGCTCACGCTGGCCGACCCGATCGCCGGGTCAGGCGGAGGATGACCGGAAAGGTGCCATGAGCAGGTGCTGGCGACCGGACACCCGGCGCACTGCGGCAGAGGACGGCAGGCCCTGGCGCCAAGATCCATCAGCACCTGGTTCCATGCCCAGCCCTGACCCCGAGGGACGAGGGAATCGGCGAGCCGCTGCGCCGCCACCGGCGTCAATCGCATCTCGCCGGCGCGGGCCAGCACCCGGGCGATGTTCGTGTCGACCACGCCCACGTCGTGCCCGAAGGCGAACGCCAGTACGGCTCTGGCCGTGTACGGGCCGACACCGGGCAGCGCGAGTAGCGACGCCAGCTCGTCGGGCACCCGACCGCCGTGTCGTCCGACGATCTGCTCGGCGGCGAGGTGGAGGTTGCGCGCCCGGCGCGGGTAGCCCAGGCCATGCCACTCTTGCAGCACGTCGCCGAGCGAGGCCGCCACGCAGCCGGCCGGCGTCGCAAAGCGAGCGAGGAACGACTCCCACCTCGGTGCAACGCGGGCGGTCTGGGTCTGTTGCAGCATCACCTCGGCGACGAGGATCGCCCACGGGTCGCGGGTCGCACGCCAGGGCAGGTCGCTCAGCTGCGGCATCCCCCAGGCCAGGACGGCGGGAACGTCGATCATCTCGGCCACCTCGTCTGCGTTGCGTCGAGCAGCGGGTCGTCACGCCACGCTGACCGTGCGGCGATGCCACCCGGTGGCGCCGTCGGGTGCCGGCGGGCGGCGCTCCTCCGTCTGGGTCGCACCGCCCGCGGTGGTGGCGCGCACCTGGATCTGGTGCTCGCCGGGCGCGGCATCCCAGTCGAGCCACCACTGCACCCAAGTGTTGCCGCTGGACGCGTCACCCAGCGTCGCCTCGCGCCACTCACCTGCGTCGACCTGTACCTCGACCCGGGCGATCCCCTCGATCGGCGCCCACGCCACCCCCGCGATCGGTTGCGTCCCGGCGATCAGGTCGGACCCGCTACGGGGGACGTCGATGCGCGACTGCGGCTTGATCGGGCCCTCCTTCGACCAGCCGCGCGGCACCCAGTAGCCGTCGAAGCCCTCCCAGGTCGCCAGCTCGATCTCGCTCAGCCACTTCGTCGCCGAGACGTACCCGTACAACCCGGCGACGACCAGGCGGGCAGGGAACCCGTGGCGGGCGCGCAGGGGCTCGCCGTTCATCCCGTACACGACGAGGACCGTCCGACCGTCGAGCGCGACCTCGGTCGGGAAGCCGGCGGTGAACCCGTCGACGGACCGGCCGACGATCTGGGTGGCGCCCTGCTGCACGCCGGCCCGATCGAGCAGGACCGACAGCGGCACCCCTTGCCACACCGCGTTGCCAACGAGGCTTCCGCCGACCTCGTTCGACACGCACTGCAGCGTCACCACGTCCTCCACCGCGTCGAGCGAGAGCAGCTCGTCGTAGGAGATCGAGAACGGCCGGTCGACCATGCCCGTGAAGGTGAGCTGCCACGTGGCGACGTCGATCTGCGGCATCGAGAGAGCGGTGTCGATGCGGTAGAAGTTCGCCGTCGGCGTGACATAGGGCGAGAGGCCGGCGATGGTCAGCATCACGTCGGTGGGCGGGGTGCCCTCGGTCATCGGCGCGCCGGTCGTCCCCGGTGCGGGTGCGGTGGTGCCGGGTGGCGCACCGGTGGTGTCCGGCGCGACGACCGTGGAGGGGACCGTGTTCAGTGCCCTCGCCCGGGGCAGCACGGTGCTGCTCCGTGCCGTGTCGACCACGTCGCTGGTGCCGAGCCGCCGGCCCAGCACCGCCACGCCGGCGGCGCCGGCGGCGAGCACCCCGGCGGTCATGACGAAGGTCCGCCTGCTGGTCGTCGACGGCACGCCGGCGCCAGGTCGGCCCACGGGTCCAGCGTCGAGTCCGGTGCCAGGTCCGGCAGCTATCGGGACCCGCGTGCGCGGCGCTACGCGGAGCAGCGCGACCAACGCCAGCGAGCCGGCGAGCACGGCGAGGATCGATGCGATGACGCCGGTCGACGTGGTGCCCTGCGGATCGCTGAGGAAGGACAACAAGCCGACCAGACCGAAGGCGACGAACCCGGCCACGCCGACCCAGCGGTGGCGCACGGAGATTCGACCGAACAAGGCGCCGAGGAGCAGCGACACGATCACGATGCCGACGATCAGCGCGGTCTTGTCGTTCGTGCCGAACATCGCGACGGCGAGGTCCTTCAGTGACGCCGCGAAACGGTCGATGAACTGCGTGCCGACGGCGCTGACGAGGGTCGGTCCGGTGCCGGCGGTGCCCGACACGAGCTCGCCGACGCCGAGCGCCACCCCCGCCGCCACGGCGCCACTGACGGTCGCGGCTCGAGGGTCGATCGCCGCCATGCCCGACGACGGTACGCCCCGCCTGATCGCGCGGCGCGCACCAAACGCGAAACGATCCAGAAACTCACGGCCACCCTTCGTCCGGCCTTCCAACGGCAGCCGTACTGTCGAGGCCGTGCCCACGCCGCTCGTCCTCGTCGTCGACGACGAACCGATGGTGCGCGAGGTCGTCGCCCAATACCTGCAGCGAGACGGCCACAACGTGCACGAGGTCGGTGACGGCACCGCTGCGCTGGCGTGGCTCGCCGACCACCGGCCCG
>JBPCJW010000173.1:0-13567 GCA_051004915.1 Ilumatobacteraceae bacterium | reverse complement strand
CGCGCTCTGAGCGACCATCGCATCGATCGGGTCGCCCGGCATCGCGCGAGGGAGGAAGAAGTTGAGCACGATGAGGAAGGCGATGGTCACGGCGTACGATCCGATCCTCCCAGCGCGCCGACGCATCCGGCCATCGGTCCGCCGTGTCACTTCGCCGTGCGATGGCGCCCCGTCGCGTCCCGCGTCCATCCGTCGCCAGTATGTCCTACGTCCGGGCAGCGATTCTGCAACCGCATGACGAAGCGGTGACCGACTTCGCCACCGCAACATCGCCGCCCCGTTGATCTAAGTGCATCAGACATCTAGTCTGCGCGATCGCCGCGACTCGCGTTGGCGTGGGGAGTGAGGCAGCCCCCAGCTGCTTCCTCCCCACACGCGGGCCCCGCCGTCGCAATGAGAGCCGGTGTTACCGCGTTGCGATCAATCGCTCCTCGACGAGAGCACTTCGCGTGTCATGAACCAGTTCTCAACTTCGATCACCTCGGCCTCGGCCGTCACTTCGAAGCCGAACCGCTCGTACAGCCGGACGTTCTCGGGCCTGTCGGTCTCCAGGTACGCCAGCAGCCAACGTCATCAAGTCGCCGGCAGTAGGTGCTCAGGAGCAGACTGCCGATCCCTCGACCCTGAAGGTCTACTAGTCCGTGAAAAGTCCGCGAACCCGACGGACCCGGGCGTACCCGCTGGATAGGAGTGGACAGAGAAGACCTGTTCAGGGCATCCAGCTCCTGATGTTCCAGCGTTGAGAACTCCGACTACACGTTGAAGCGGAACTCCATGACGTCACCGTCGCGGCCGAGGTAGTCCTTGCCCTCGAGGCGGATCTTGCCCAGCTCCTTGGCCTTCGTCCACGAGCCGATGTCGAGCAGCTCCTGCCAGTCGATCACCTCGGCCTTGATGAACCCGCGCTGGAAGTCGGTGTGGATCCGCCCGGCGCACTGCGGGGCGGTCGAACCGTCGAGGAACGTCCACGCCCGGCTCTCCTTGTCGCCCGTCGTGAGGAACGTGCGCAGGTCAAGGAGGTGGTACGCGCTGCGCACCATCCGGAACAGCGCGCCCTCGCCCAGCCCGAGCCCTTCCAGCATCTCGGCCCGCTCCAGCGGATCCTCGATCGTCGCCGCTTCGGCTTCCAGCTGCACGCACATGCCGATCACCTCGACCTCGTCACCGGCCTCGGTCAGCTCGGCACGTATCCGCTCCTCCAGCTCCGGGATCGAGTCGAGGTCGTCCTCGCCGACGTTGACGACCGCCAGCACCCGCCGGTTGGTGAGCAGGAAGTGCGGTGCCAGCGCGGCGCGCTGGTCGGCGCGCAACCCGGCACGGTAGAGCGGGCGCCCATCGGACAGGGCGGCGTCGGCAGCCCGCAGCGCGGCCAGCTCGTCGCCCAGCGAGCGGTCCAACTTGGACTGCCGCTCGACCTGGCGGAGCCGCTTCTCGACCGTTTCCAGGTCGGCCAGCGCGAGCTCCAGCTCGACGACCCGGAGGTGCTCCAGCGGATCGGTCGGGCCGGACACGTCGTCGTCCTCGAACGCCCGCAGCACGAAGACCACGGCATCGACCTCGCGGATGTTGGCCAGGAAGCGGTTGCCCAAGCCTTCGCCCCTGCTCGCCCCTTCGACGAGACCGCCGATGTCGACGACCTCGACCGCGGCGTGGACGACGTTGCGGCTGCTCGACATGGCCGCCAGCCGGTCGAGACGCTCGTCGGGCACCCTGGCGACACCGATGTTCGGGTCCTTCGTGGCGAAGGCGTACGGGGCGGCCAGCGCGCCGCCGCCGGTGAGGGCGTTGTACAAGGAGCTCTTGCCGGCGTTAGGGAGGCCGACCAGCCCGAACCGCTCCATAGGGCGGTCGAGGTTACCGAGGGTCAGTGGTCGGCGAGCATGGCGCGCGAGGCGGTGAGCACGACGGCTGCTCGATCCACCGCGTCGGGGTACGCGTTGCGCAGCGCCGCCGAGCGCAGCTCCATGCTGAACGGGGTCGTAGGTGCGAACGCGTCGATCAGCGCGGCGAGCGGCAGGTCGCCATCGCCTGGCAGTAGCCGGCCGTTGAGCGCCTCGTCGATCAACCCGTCGTCTGGCGGTCTCGCGGCCGGCGCGTCGCACAGCTGGGCATAGGGGAGCAGGGTGGGGTCGAGTGCGTCGACCTCGGCGGGGGTGCCGGCGCCGCGGTCGAGGTGGAGCGCGTCGACGAGCACCGCACCCGCCGCATGCCCGGCGTCGCTCACCACGGCGACCGCATCGGCCAACGTGCGCACCGTCGTGAAGCGCATGAACTCCAGCACCGGACGGACGCCGACGGATGCGCCGTGGGCGCACAGCTCGGCGTACTGCGACGCCGTACGGGCGAGGTCGGGGTCGAGGCTGATCGTCAGGGCGTACTCGGCGCCGACCTCGGCGGCGATGTCGACGACTCGCCGGGCGTCGTCGAGCGGTCGGTCGGCGGCGAGACGGATCACCTCGGCGTCGAGCGCCCGCAGCCCGGTGTCGTTCAGCCGGGTGCGGACCTCGGCGGCCACGGCCGGCGTCCACGTGGTGAGGTCGACCCACACACCGCTGGCGTCGAACCCCGCGGCCGCTGCCGCGGCCACCGTCTCGGCCGGCGAGAACTCCGGCACGGTGCCGGCCGCAAGGGACAGGAGGTGGGCAGTCACGGCCGCAGCGTGTCGCAAGACCGGTTCTGACGATGAATCGGTACGGAAATCCACACCGATCGCGCCACGGAATCGCGATGCGGCGCGGCGTCAGGAATCGGCGGGGGCCCAGGCGGGATGCGGCTCGCGCAGCGTGAACGCATCGTCACTGGGGCCGTCACGACGCAGGCGGTCGAGCCGGTCCATCGCCTCGTCGACCGTCGGCACGGTGCCGGCCGGGATCCACCAACACACGAGGAACGCCTCGCTCATCCGCTGGAACCACTCCCGCCGGCGGCGCAGGAACTCGGTGTGGACGGTCTTGAACACGAAGGTCCGCAGGTCGTCAGGTGTCTCCCACACCGAGAGGTTGATGATCATCAACGGCTCGGTGTACGCCCTGACGTAGCTGGACGACTGCCCGGAGTCGTCCTGCAACCGCCACACGAAACCCGGAGCGGAATCGGCGAGCGTGTTGATCGGCTCGAGGCCATCGATGAACCCGGCGGTGGCGGGATGATCGAGTGGCTGGCGGAGCAGCGCGACGTTGAACTGGGCAAGGTGCCATCTGGCGTCGGTCACGGCATCAACCTAGGTGCGAGGCGACCTACCCTGACCGGTGTGACCCCAGCGGAGGCCCTCGATCGCGTCGTGCACTGCCTCGACCGCGCCCACGAGGGTGGGTTCAAGGCCAAGGCGTTCGTCCGCGCCCGCGACGTCGTGCGCGCGACCGACGCCGCTGAGCTGGCCGAACTCGCCGCCGCTGGCACCCTGACCAAGCTCGAGGGGGTCGGCGACTCGACCGCCAGGGTGATCACCGAGGCGCTGGACGGCGGGGTCCCCAGGTACCTTGCCCAACTCGAATCCGCGACGCAGGTGCCGATCACGCCCGAGGGCCGGCGGTACCTGGACGCGCTGCGCGGCGACTGCCACCTGCACTCGACGTGGAGCGACGGCGGCGCCGAGATCGAGGAGATGGCGGCGACCGCCCGGGCGCTGGGCCACGAGTACATGGTGCTCACCGACCACTCCGCCCGTCTGACTATCGCCCACGGATTGAACCGCGAGCGCCTCGAACGGCAGCTGGCTGACATCGCCGAGCTCAACGCCGACTGCGACGACTTCCGCATCCTCACCGGGATGGAGGTCGACATCTTCGAGGATGGCGCGCTCGACCTCGACGACGACCTGCTCGAGGAACTCGACGTCGTCGTCGCCAGCGTGCACTCGAAGCTGCGGATGGAACGCCAGCAGATGACCGAGCGGATGGTCGTCGCCGTCGCCAACCCGCACGTCGACATCCTCGGCCACTGCACCGGGCGGATGATCGGCAAGCGGCCGCCGTCGACGTTCGATGCCGACTACGTGTTTGCTGCGTGCCAGCAGTTCGGGACGGCCGTCGAGATCAACTGCCGGCCGGAGCGACTGGATCCGCCTCGCGAGCTGATCGATCTGGCGATCGCGTACGGCTGTTGGTTCTCCATCGACACCGATGCCCACGCCACCGGTCAGTTGGAGTGGCAGCCGCACGGGTGCGATCGGGCGGCCGAGCGCGACGTGCCGCTGGAGCGGGTGATCAACACGATGTCCGCCGACGACCTGTTGGCGTGGACGTCGGGCGGTGGTTGAGCCCGGCCCGCTCGTCGGCAATGGACGCGCCGCAGACGTCTACGACGTGGGCGCCGGGCGAGTGCTGCGCCGCTATCGGCGACCCCCGCCACCGGGGACGACCGAGCGCGAGGCGGTGGTGATGGACCACGTGCGGCGCCACGGCTACCCGGTCCCTGCGGTATTCGACGCGGCCGGCAGCGATCTGGTGATGGAACGGCTCGAGGGCAGGACGATGCTCGACGACCTCGAGGCCCATCCGTGGCGCCTCGATCGCTACGCCGACCTGTGGGCCGCGCTGCATCGCCGGCTGCGCGCCGTCCCGGTCGGCGACCTCGCCGAGCACGGCGTCCCCGTCCGGTTTGGACCGCCTGAGGCCGTCGTGCACCTCGACTTCCACCCGGACAACATCATGTTGACCGCGCACGGCCCTGTCGTCTTTGACTGGACCAACGCGGCACTCGCCCCGGCGGCCGCCGACGTGGCGGACGCGTGGATCGTCAGTGCCTCGGCGACGGCCGACGGGTCGTGGTGGATGCGGGCGATCGTGCGCGTCGGCCGCAAGCGACTGGTCGACCGGTTCGTCGACGGTTGCGGACGGGCCGAGGCGGCTGCGCTCCTGCCAGTGGTCGCCGAGCGCCGCCTCGCCGACCGCAACCTCCGCCCTGACGAGGTCGAACGCGTCCGAGCCCTCGTCGCCGCCAACTCCTGATCCGAGCTTCACGTCACCGGGGGGTTTGCCGCACCCCGTCCGGGCCGGAAACCCTCGGATGCCGTGAAAGCCTCGGATCCCAGATCGGCTACTGCTGGGCGAGGGCTACGAATGCGGCGAGGAGGAGGTTGGCGCCGCGCATGTCGCCGACCGTGCCCTCGCCCATCTTGTTCATCACGTAGGAGAAGCTCATCCGGGCATCGAGGTCGATGATCGCCAGCGAGCCGCCCCACCCGCCCCAGAAGCACGCCCGCACGTTCGGGCTGATCGGCAACTCGGGGCACGGCAGTCCGAACCCGATGCCGTGACGGACGACCATCGGCAAGACGAGGTCCTGTCCGTAGCACTGCTCGTCCCACACCAGGTCGATCGTGCCGGCAGCCAGCAGCTGCTGCCCATTGGCCGTCCCGCCGCACGCCATCGGGGCGTGCACGAGCGCCACCGATCGGGCGTTGCCGTGGCCACCGGCGGCGGGGATCTCGGCCCGCCGCCACGGGATCGTCGACGACGCCGACGCGTCGAGCATCGGGTTGAGCAAGGTGCGGAGGGCAAGCGAGCTCTCGTCGACGCCCTCCGCCGACAGCGGCATCGTCGGCGGGATGACGTGGGCGACCCGAGCGTCGTGCTGTGCGGCGGTACCGATGTGGAAGTCGCCGCCGAGGGGGCCGGTGATCTCGGCGGCGACGAACTCGCCGATCGTCGTGCCCGTGATGCGCCGAACCACTTCGCCCTCCAGGTAGCCCTGGGTGATGGCGTGGTAGCCCGACGCCGTCCCTGGCTCCCACCACGGCTCCTGGGCGGCGAGCAGGGACGTGACCTTCTCCCAGTCGTAGAGATCCTCCATGACGATCGGCTGCTGCCACCCGGACAGTCCGGCGGTGTGGCTCATCAAGTGGCGGACCTCGATGTCGCCCTTGCCCGCTGCGGCGAACTCCGGCCAGTACTTGGCGACCGGGCTGTAGACGTCCAGCTCGCCTCGATCGGCGAGCACCAGGCAGGCCAGCGCCGAGACGGTCTTCGTTGTCGACCAGACGTTGACGATCGTGTCGCGCTCCCACGGCACCCGCTGCGCAGTGTCGGTGTCGACCGAGCCGCCCCACAGGTCGATGACCAACTCGCCGTCGAGGGTCATCGCCACCGACGCCCCGTCGTCGTAGATCAGCCCGTCGTCGCGCTCGACGAAGTTGGCCTCGAACGCGTTTCGCACGCCGGCGAACCGGTCATCGCATGTCCCGTGGATCTTCATGCGCTGCCGACCGTAGTTCGACACGGTTCCCGAGCGTTCGTGACGCAGTGCGCGATGGTCGTCAGGCCGAGCGCCAGCGAGGCACGCGAGCGGAGCGAGCCGCAAGCTTGCGATTAAACCTCGATCCACGGTTTGGCTTGGGGCGATCGCCGTGGCGGGCTCGGAGCGGCGTGGGCTGGTGGTGAAGGTGCCGATTCGGGGGGGGGGCTCCTGGGCTCCTGGGCGCTTGTGGCGGTGCGTGGCGGAACCTCGGGTGGTGGCCGGTTGGGGGTGTCAGCGCTCGATGATGTGGTGCGGCGCGCCTGACCGCGAGGGGGTGGCTATCCGGGAGCGAACGTGAGGCCGCGCAGTTGCTGCAGTGCGTCGGTGACGGCGGTGCGCCACGGCCAGCGGGTGGGCAGCCGCAAGGTGGGGCGGCCGCCACGATTGACGAGCCGGCCGGGGATGGCGACGAGGCGGGTGCGGATGGTGCGGGCGACGGTCAGTTCGTCGTCTAGGCGGATGCCGCCGAGGGTGCTGGTCCAGCGGAGCCCCGACACCTCGTCGAGGACCAACGGCTGCCGTGGGAACGACGCCGCCAACCGCACCAGCTCACCCCGGCACGAGTTCGTCGAGGGTTTCGACGACTTGGCACAATCATCGGCACACCAGCCAGACCACCAAACCTGCCCGAGCCGGTCCCGGCCGCCCCAAAGGCACCCGAGGACCACCCAGAACCCGCCACCCAGCCATCAAAAAGGCAGCCTGACCAGGTGCAACAGGTTTAATAGCAAGCTGAGTAGGCCAGAATGACGACCGTGCTCGATTCCCTTCGCTCGGTCATGCGGTTCCGCCGCATCGAGCTCGATCCTGTGGCTCGGCGGTTGCAGCGGGTCGCCTCGGTGTCCGATCTGCGGCGGATCGCCAAGCGCCGCCTGCCGCACGGCGTGTTCGACTACATCGACGGCGGGGCCGAGGACGAGCGCTCTCTCGCCGAGAACAGCGACGCGTTCGGCCGCATCGGCTTCCGCCCGCGCGTCCTGCGTTCCGTCGGCGAGGTCGATCCGGCGACGACGCTGCTCGGTCGCCCGCTCCCGCTGCCGCTGGTGCTGGCGCCCACGGGGTTCACGCGCTGCGCCCACCCCGACGGCGAGCTGGCGCCGGCCCGCGCCGCCGATCGGGCCGAGCTCCCCTACACGCTCTCGACGCTGGCCACCCGCTCGATCGAGGAGGTGCGGGCGGTCAGCGACGGCCCGCTGTGGTTCCAGGTGTACGCCTGGCGAGACCGTGGACTCGTCGCCGAACTGGTCGAGCGGGCGGCTGCGGCCCGCTACGAGGCGCTGGTCCTGACCGTGGACACCGCGGTGCTCGGTCGCCGCGAGCGTGACGTCCGGCGCGGGTTCGAGATGCCGCCGAAGCTGGGGATCGGCACGCTGCTCGACGGCGCCGTGCACCCCGGGTGGACGTGGGCGTTCGTGCGGTCGGACCCGATCCGGTTCGCCAACGTCGTCGGTCGGGGGCCGGGCGGGCCGAGCGACGGCACCGACCCGGTGTCGCTGGCGACGTTCACGAACAGCCAGTTCGACGCCAACCTGTCGTGGGACGACGTCGACTGGCTGCGGGAGCGGTGGTCGGGACCGATCGTCATCAAGGGGGTGCAGACGGTCGCCGACGCCGTGTTGGCGGCCGAGCGTGGCGTCGAGGCCATCGCGCTGTCCAACCACGGCGGTCGACAGCTCGACGGTGCGCCGGCGCCGATCGACCTCGTCGCCCCCGTCGCCGACGCAGTGGGCGGACGCAGCGAGATCATCTGCGACGGCGGCGTGCGACGGGGCAGCGACATCGTCAAGGCGGTGGCGCTCGGGGCGGCGGCATGCATGGTCGGGCGAGCGTGGCTGTACGGGCTCGGCGCGGCCGGGGAGCCCGGCGTCGACCTCGTCCTCGGGCTGCTCGACGAGGACGTTCGTCGGACCATGACGCTGGTCGGGGCGAGCACCGTCTCGGACCTCACCCCGGATCTCGTCGCGCGTTGAGCGCCCTTGGCGGCCGGTCATTGCAAAATGGCGACGGTCTGGTTACGGTTGTCGTTCCCAGTTGGATCGGAGAACGACGTGCGACGACGACTTGCTGTGATCGGCGTGCTCGCCACGCTCAGCGTGGGAGCTGCCTGCACGCCGGACGAGGTACGCATGTGGCAGGCCTGGCACGCCCAGGACCCGCAGGGCGCCGAAGCCTTCGCGGCCAACCTGGCCGCCCAGCAGCCGAGCAACCCATCGAACGGCGTGTGGGATCAGATCGCGCAGTGCGAGTCCGGCGGCAACTGGAGCATCAACACCGGCAACGGCTACTACGGCGGCCTGCAGTTCGCCCACAGCACGTGGAAGGGCTTCGGCGGCCAGCAGTACGCCGAGTACGCCCACCAAGCCAGCCGCGCCGAGCAGATCATCGTCGCCGAGCGGGTCCTCGACTCCCAGGGCTGGGACGCCTGGCCCACCTGCGCCCGCCGACTCGGCCTGCGCTGACACCGCCGAGCCACCGCCCCAGCTCCGGGTCCGAGGGTTTCCGGCCCACCCCCCGGGCGGCACACCCTCGGATGACGCGAAACCCTCGGACTGGATGGCCGGCCAGCGACGCCCGGGCCGGTCGCCCGGGGAGGCCATGACACCCCTTCGGTAGCCTCGACCCATCGCTGACCACCCGGTGCTGGAGGGGTTCTCGCCCGCTGTGCGGGCGTGGTTCGGCGCGTCGTTCCCCGAGCCGACAGCGGCCCAGGTGCAGGGATGGCCGTCCATCTCGTCCGGCGCGCACACCCTGATCTGCGCGCCGACGGGGAGCGGCAAGACCCTCGCCGCCTTCCTCTCGGCCATCGACACGCTCGTCACCACCCCCCGCCCCGAGGACCGCACCAGGCGCACCCGCGTCCTCTACCTCTCGCCGCTGCGGGCACTGGCGTTCGACGTCGAGAAGAACCTGCGTGCCCCGCTCGCCGGCATCGCGCTGGCCGCCGAGCGGCTGGAGGTGCCGTGCGTCGTGCCGGAGGTCGCCATGCGCACCGGCGACACACCGTCACGCGAGCGCCAGCAGCTGATCCGCCGACCCGCCGACCTCCTGATCACCACGCCCGAGAGCCTCTACCTCATGCTCACGTCGTCGGCGGCGGAGACCTTGACCGGCGTCGAGACCGTCATCGTCGACGAGATCCACGCCATGGCGCCGACCAAGCGCGGCGCCCACCTCGCGCTGTCGCTCGAGCGCCTCGAAGAGCTGACCGCTCGCCCGCCGCAGCGCATCGGGCTGTCGGCCACGCAGCGCCCGCTGGAGGAGGTCGCCCGGTTCCTCGGCGGCTACGCCGCGCCCAACGAACCGCGGCCCGTGAACATCGTCGACGCCGGCATGCGCAAGGCGCTCGACATCGAGGTCGTCATCCCCGTCGAGGACATGGGTGACCTCTCCGCCGGCGCGCCGCCGCAACCCATCGAGCTGTCAGGCGGAGCCGTGGCGGCGTCGCCACGGCGGTCGAGCATCTGGCCGAGCATCTACCCGCGCATCCTCGATCAGATCCTCGAGCACCGCTCCACGATCATCTTCTGCAACGCCCGCCGGCAGGCCGAACGGCTGGCGGCCAAGCTCAACGAACTGGCCGAGGAGCGCGGCATCAACGTCGACCCGGAGACCGGTCGGCTGCGTGAGGACCTGGTCAAGGCGCACCACGGCTCGTTGGCTCGTGAGCAGCGCGTCGTCGTGGAAGACGACCTGAAGCGCGGCACCCTGCGCGGCATCGTCGCCACCAGCAGCCTCGAGCTGGGCATCGACATGGGCGCCGTCGACCTCGTCATCCAGGTTGAGTCCCCCGGTGCCGTCAGCCGCGGCCTGCAGCGCATCGGCCGAGCCGGCCACCAGGTCGGCGAGCCGAGCCGTGGTTCGATCTACCCCAAGCATCGCGGCGACCTGGTGGAGGCGGCCGTCGTCGTGCGGCGCATGCTCGACGGCCAGATCGAGTCGACGAGGTACCTGCGCAACCCGCTCGACGTGCTGGCACAGCAGATCGTCGCCCACACCGCGGCGCGGGGCGAGCTGCCGGTGGCCGACCTCGCCGCGCTGGCTCGGCGCACCGCCAACTTCGCCGAACTGTCCGACGAGCAGTTCGCCAACACGCTCGACCTGTTGGCCGGTCGATACCCCAGCGACGAGTTCTCCGAGCTGCGGCCGCGTGTGGTCTGGAACCGGGTCAGCGACACGGTGCGCGCCCGCGACGGCTCCAAGCGGCTGGCCGTCACGTCCGGCGGCACCATCCCCGATCGCGGCCTGTTCGGCGTGTTCCTGCCGGACGGCACACGTGTCGGCGAGCTCGACGAGGAGATGGTCTACGAGAGCCGGCCCGGCGAGACGTTCATCCTCGGCGCATCGACGTGGCGCATCGAGGACATCACGTTCGAGCGGGTCACGGTCACCCCGGCCCCCGGCGAGCCCGGAAAGATGCCGTTCTGGCACGGCGACCGCCCGGGCCGTCCCCTCGAGCTGGGTCGCGCCCTCGGCGCCTTCGTGCGCGAGCTGCGCGAGCTTCCCGCCGCCGACGCCATCACCACACTGCGTACGGACTACGCCCTCGACGAGCTCGCCGCCGCCAACCTCACGCAGTACCTCGCCGAGCAGGCCGAGGCGACGGGCGTCGTTCCGGATGACCGCACCGTGGTCGTCGAACGGTTCCGCGACGAGATCGGCGATTGGCGGATCTGCATCCTCAGCCCGTTCGGCAACCCCGTCCACGCCCCGTGGGCGATGGCCATCGAGCGGCGTCTCAGCGACCAGTTCGATCTGCCGGTCGAGTCGATGTGGGGCGACGACGGGATCGTGCTGCGGCTGCCGGAGGCCGCCGACGAGCTGCCGCTCGAGGCCCTGCTCATCGAACCGGAGGACATCGAGGAGCTGGTCGTTTCGACGTTGCCGCAGACGGCGCTGTTCTCGGCACGGTTCCGCGAGTGTGCCGGGCGGGCGCTGCTACTGCCCCGCCGCCGACCCGACCAGCGCACACCGCTCTGGCAGCAGCGTCAGCGAGCCGCCGACCTCCTCGCCGTCGCCGCCAAGTACCCGACGTTCCCGATCCTCCTCGAGGCGTCGCGGGAGTGCCTGCAGGACGTCTTCGACGTCCCGGCGCTGCGCGAGGTGCTGGGCCAGTTGCGCAGCCGAGCGGTGCGCGTCGTCAACGTCGACACCATGAAGCCGAGTCCGATGGCCCAGAGCCTGCTGTTCAACTGGATCGCCGCCTACATGTACGAGGGCGACGCGCCGTTGGCGGAGCGGCGAGCCGCTGCCCTCTCCCTCGACCGTGATCTGCTGCGTGACCTGCTCGGTGCGGAGGAGCTGCGTGAGCTGCTCGACCCGGGTGTGCTGGCCGACGTCGAGCTGGACCTGCAGCGCTTGTCTGACGGACGGCGCGCCCGCAGCGCCGACGAGCTGCACGACGTGCTGCGACGCGTTGGCGATCTCAGCGCGACCGAGGTCGGCTTGCGGTGCGAGGACCCGCCGGACGCGTGGTTGCGCGAGCTGCTCGGCGAGAAGCGGGCGATCCAGGTCGTGGTCGGCGGAGAGCAGCGCTTCGTCGCAGCCGACGACGCGGCGCGGTACCGCGATGCGCTCGGGTGCGCATTGCCGCTCGGGCTCCCCGCCGCGTTCACCGACCCCGTGCCACGTCCGTTGGAGGACCTCGTCGCCAGGTACGCCCGATCGCACGGGCCGTTCACCGAGCGCGAGGTCGCCACACGCCTCGGCGTCCCGGAGGCCAGGGCAGTCGGCGCGCTGGTCGCGCTGGAGGACGACGGACGCGTGGTGCGCGGTGAGTTCCGTCCCGAGGGCGTGCGAAGGGAGTGGTGCGAGGCGGACGTTCTGCGCCAGCTCCGCCGGCGGTCGTTGGCTTCGCTGCGGCGCGAGGTCGAACCGGTCGAGCCGGAGGCGTTGGCCCGCTTCCTGCCCGTGTGGCACGGAGTCCCTGCCGAACGCCGTGGCGTCGATGCGGTCGTCGAGGCGCTGGGCCTGCTCGCTGGTGCGCCGATCGTCGCCTCGACTCTGGAGACCGACGTGCTCGCCGCACGGGTGCGCGACTACCGGCCGTCACTGCTCGACGAGCTGTGCACGTCGGGCGACGTGCTGTGGGTCGGCGCCGGTGCGATCGGCTCCTCCGACGGGCGGGTCCGGCTGTGCTTCGTCGACCAGCTGCCTCTGCTTGCCGCGGGGTGGGAGACCCAGGAGGTGCCGGACGGGAAGTTGCACGACGCGGTGCGCACGGTGCTGGCCGAGCGCGGAGCGAGCTTCTGGAACCAGCTGCGCACCGGCGCGCCGGGGGCCAGCGACGAGGAGCTGCTGCCCGCGTTGTGGGATCTCGTCTGGTCCGGCGAGGTGACCAACGACTCGCTGGCGCCGCTGCGGGCGTTCACGGGTCGCGGTGGCGGAAGCCGCGCGCCACGCGGTGGAGCCGCACGCGGCCGCCCTCGCCCTGGACGGTTGCAGCGGCTCGGACCTCCCGCCGGTGCGGGCAGGTGGTCGCTCGTCGCACCATTGTTGGTTCCGGCGCCGACGCCCACCGAGTCGGCCCACGCCACGGCCCGCCAGCTCGTCGAGCGCCACGGCGTCGTGACGCGCGAGGCCGTGCTGGCCGAGGGTGTCGTCGGCGGGTATGCCTCCGTGTACGGTGTGTTGAAGGTGCTCGAGGAGCGCGGGCAGGTGCGGCGTGGCTACTTCGTCAGCGGGCTCGGGGCGGCGCAGTTTGCCCTCCCTGGTGCCGTCGACCGGCTGCGCCAAGTGCGCGAATCGGCGGAGGAGCGGATTGGCAACACCGAGCCGCCGCCGGCGCCAATCGTGCTCGCTGCCACCGACCCAGCGCAGCCGTACGGGGCCACCCTGGCATGGCCGCACTCGGACGGTCGGCCAGCCCGCACGGGCTCGGCGCTGGTCGTGTTGCACGACGGCGCGCCGATCGCCTGGTATGACCGCCGTTCGCACCACCTGGTCACGTTCCCGCCCACGCACACGGACCGGTCGTGGGCCGAGGCGCTGGCCGACGAGGCGCGTGCGGGACGCCTGCGCAAGGTCGAGGTGCGTAAGGTCGACGGCGAGCCGTTGGTCACCTCGCGCGTCGTCGCCGAGGTCACGGCAGCGGCCAAGGCCGCCGGCTACACCGATGGCTACCGCGGCCTCGTCTTCACAGGCCGCTGAGGCTGCCATCTGACCGGCCGGCCGATCCGTCTCTGGGCGTGATCTGTCTCCCCCCTTGGGACGGATCCCGCCCAGGAACGATTCACCCCCAGATGGAGGGGCGCGCTCAGGCTTGGCGGCGGATGCCGCGCAGGCCGGCCCAGGCGAGGTCGCCGACCTGGCGAGCCACCTCGTCGGCGTCGAA
>JBPCJW010000172.1:0-28084 GCA_051004915.1 Ilumatobacteraceae bacterium | reverse complement strand
TCGACCACCGGCTCCTCGGCCTCGGCGTCGAGCGGTGGAGCAATCGGCTGCGGGAGCGCAACGGTGGTCGGGACGACCGCCGTCGTTGCCGGCGTCGTGACCGTCGTCGGTGGGCTCGTCGTCGGGGCGACGCCGGTCGACGAGGTGGCCGTCGGGGAGGCGGTGGTCGGTGTGACCGCCGATGTTGCGACCGGTGCTGTCGGCTCGGACACCGTTGGTGGCGCGCCCTCCGCAACGCTGGTCGCTGACGCACCGCCGGCGGGATCGTCAGTGCTGCCGCACCCATTGACGGTGAGGCCGAGCGCGACGACGAGCGCTGCAGCGACGGTCTGCCAGCGGGCGCGGTGAAGATTGCGGGGCATGCTCATGACTGAACAACGGTATCGACCACGAGCCAGCCGGTGCCGCCGGAGGGACGGCGGCACCGGCTGGCACGGTGATGTGGTCAGCGGGTCTCCGGCATCATCGGCGCACCCGGCATCGGGCCGCTGCCCGAATAGGCCATCGCCGTGGTGGCGAACACCTCCGGCACGGGGTACATGCCGAGGGCGAACAGCAGCACCGAGATGTGCTGGCGATCGATCGGCTGGATGGACCCGGCCAACATGATGGCATCGGGGGACTGCAGCTTGCCGATCGCATCGAGGTAGGTGGCGGCTGCCACCTGCTCGAGCTGCAGGGCCAACTGGGCGGCACCGGTGGCGTCTTTGACCATGCCGAACTGGGCGTTGACGGACGCCGCGAGATCCGCCGGCGGTGCGCTGACGGCAGCCCGGCCGGCGGCGGTCAGGACACCGTTCCACGCGTCGAGGTGCTCCTGGTGCTGCTGGCCGACAACCGTGACGAACTCGCCAACGGCGGGTGGGACCTCTCCGAGTGCGCCGCTGCCGGCGGCGTCGAGCGCCGCGCCGTAGGTGTCCACGGCGAGCTGCTCGAGTGACGCGGCAACCGCCGCGATGTCGAGGTCGCCGGGTGGCGGGGCAGCCTGGCGCGGCACGGGTCGGGCCGCTGGCGCGGCGGCCGCACCTGCGGCTGGCGCCGCACCACTGATCGTCTCGCGCTGCGGACGCCCGCAGGCGGCCAGTGCAGCGGCGGCGAGGCCGCCGGCGGCGATGGCGAACATCCCCCGACGTGAGCCGGTCTGATCGTCGCGCTCCATGACGGTCGCATCGTTGTGCTGTTCGGTTGGTTCGACGCTCATGACAGCGCTCCTTCCTCTGGCGGGCTGGCCAGGTTTGGCTCCTCGAAAGCGGCAGGGAAGGCCGCGCTGCCGGCAGCTGCCGGGAGAGCGGCGAGGTCGGTGGGGATGGCGATGAGCTGTGGCGCACCACCTTCGATCAGCGCGATCACCGCCCGCAGCGTGGCGAGGTGCTGGGTTTCGACGCCCATCACGCTGGCAAACAGGAGGCGCTTCTGCCCGTCGCTGACCAGCGTCAGGTTGGCCAGGTACGTGTCCTGGGCCTGCTCTTCCAGGGTCGCCGCCAGTTTGGCCACGGCCAACGCATCGGTCAACGTGGGCTTAGCGTCCTCGACGACCGGGGTGAACTTGGGGTTGGTGCCGTCCTGGCGCTGCCCACCGAGCGCTTCGGTCTGCGCGTTGAAGGCTGCGCTGTGCTCGGCGTGCTGCATCATCGTCGTTTCGGCGAACGTCTTGATGACGGCCTGCTCTTGGATGAAGGGCAGCTGCAAGGCCGCGCCGTAGGTGGCGACGGCCAGGTTCTCCAGCGACGAGGCCGTCTGGAAGATCTGGATGTCGACGGGCGTGCCGGCCTGCGTCGGGCGGTTGACGATGGCCGCGACACGTTGGCCGAAGCCGGTGGCCAGCAGGCCGCTGGAGGCCAGCACCCCGATCCCGAAGCCGCCGGCCTTGAGCAGCTTGCGCCGCCCGAGGGCGTACGCCCGGATCTCGTCCTGGTCGATCTCTTGCCCGACTCGCGAGGCGCCGACGTCACGCAGCTCGGCGGTGCACAACTCCACGTTGCGCATAGCGTCGACCTGCAGGTCTTGCGACTCCTCGACGAGCGAGCGCATGGCTCGGTCGTTCACTGTCATGTTCATCCCTTCGGATGGATGGTTACTGATTGCTTCCCGCCGAAGTTGTTCGGCGCGTCCGGCATTGCGGATTGGAATTTTGTCAGCGGAGGCCCACGCCCCTCGCCATCCACCGCCGAGTGGGGTGCGGTTATCCGTTGCGGCCCGCGATCAAACGTCCGGGCATGCGCGCTAGCCGGTGACGACGATCGTCCCCATCATCGACGGGTGGATGCCGCAGACGTACGGGAACTCTCCGGCCGTCGTGAACGTGAACGCGAACGTGTCGCCCGCTTCGAGTCGCTCGCTCATGAAGCTCTGGTCGTTGGCGACGACGGTGTGGGCGAAGGAATCGTTGTTGACCCACTCGACGGTGGTGCCGACGGGGATCTCCAACGTCGGCGCGTCGAACGCGAAATCGACGATCGAAACGGTCATCACGCCGCTGCCGGCGGTCGTCGCCGGCGCGGTGGTCGTCGCCGGTGCTGTGGTCGTCGCCGGTGCTGTGGTCGGGGTCAGCGCGGTCGTCGGGGCCGCCGTGGTGCTCGCCGCGTCGCCACCGGTCGTCGTCGATCCGTTCGCAGAACTGGTGGTGGTCACGGCGGCCGTCGTGGTGGGGGCAGCCGTGGTGGGGGCAGCCGTAGTCGGTGGCGCGGTGGTCTCCGCAACCGTCGTGGTCGGCGCGGTCGTCACCGACTCCTCGCGGTTCCACAGCAGCCCGCCCGCGATCGCCAGGACGACCAGCACCCCGGCGCCGGCCATGGCGGCCGCCGGCGGCAGGTCGTCGCCCGCGCCGATCGCCGGCAGGAGCGTCGCGACGAGCAGGACGAGGCCGAGGATCTCCAGGACGAGCGCGAGCGCGGCTTGCGGCGACGGTTCGAGCCCCTGCCCCTCGAAGCCGAGCAGGCGAACGCCGTTGTGAGTGAGGAGGAAGCCGAGCAGCGTGCCGGCGAGCAGCGCGGCTGCGGCGGCGCGCAGCACGAGGTCGCGGCGCAGCAGCAGGGCGGCCGCGATGACGACGGCGGCGATCGTGTTGAGCAGGAACGCCACGCCGATCTGCGAGTCCGGGATGTCGCGATAGCCGTCGAGGTAGAGCTGGAGGTGGACGAGGCCGGTGAGGAAGACGGCGACCGCGGCGGCCAGGCGGGCGGCCGTGCCGGCGGGACGACCCTCCGTCCCGTCGTTGACGGATGGAGAGGACGACATCGCGCTCATGACGCTCCTTCGTTGCCGACGCCCTTACGGTTGGGGGACGTCAGGTGATCGCAGTTGGGTCCGCAGGCCGTCGGCGGTGTCCTGGGGCGCTTGGCAGGCGTAGTCGCGGCACACGTAGGCAAGGCCGGCCGTGCGTCCGCTCCACAGCGGCGAATCGTAGGGCTCGCCCCACGCCAGCACGACCGATGGTCGCCACCGCTCGGCGACCACGGCGACGAGATCCGGTCGGTCGCCGACGACGGCGACCTCGGTGATGCCGGCGTGGCGCAGATCGGCCGCCGCGAGGGCGTTGGAGAAGGCGCCCGGTGCCTGCTCGACGACGGCCCGCACGAGCCGCAGGATGCGGTCGGCGTGGTGTGCGTAGCGTGTCTCGCCGGTCAGCGCAGCCAGTCGAATGAGGGCCACGGCTGCCGTCGAGTTGGCCGACGGCGTGGCGTTGTCGAACAGGTCTTTCTGGCGGGCGACGAGGACCTCGCCGTCATCGGGTGTCGTGAACAGCCCTCCGAGGTCGACGTCCCAGAAGTGGTCGAGCAACACGTCGGCGACGGCGACGGCCTCGGCGACCCAGCGCGCCTCTCCGGTCGCTTCGGCGAGGCGGGTGTAGGCGTCGATGAGCGCGGCATGGTCGGCGGCCAGCGCGTCGTGGCGGGCCGGCGGGTCGCCGTCGGCGTGCCACGATCGGAACCAGCGGCCGTCCGGTCGGCGCAGCTCGAGGCGCAGGAAGTCGCCAGCCGCCGCCGCGGCCTCGATCCAGTCGGGACGGCCGAGCAGTGCGCCGGCCTCGGCCAACGAGGAGATCATCAGCGCGTTCCACTCCGTTAGCACCTTGTCGTCCAGCCCGGGGCGCGACCGCTGCTCCCGTGCGGCGAACAGCCGCTGGCGGGCGTGTTCGATGGCGGGCGGGCGGTCGAACTGCCCGCGGGCGTGCAGCCGGTTGGGGATCGACCGGCCCTCGAAGTTTCCCCCCGGCGTGACCGCGTACCAGGCGAGCGCGGCGTCGGCGTCGGCGTCGAGCACAGCGCGCACCTCGTCGACGGTCCACGTGTGGAACAGGCCCTCGTGCCCGTGGCCGTCGGGCCCGGGGGAGTCGGCGTCCTCGGCCGAGCTGAACCCGCCGGCCGGCTGGCGCAGATCGCGCAGGACGTACTCGATGGTCTCCGTGACGACCTGGCGCCAGCGCTGCGCAGGCTGCAGGTGGTCGAGGGTGACGGCGGCGTGGGCGTAGACGCGCACCAGCAGCGCCTGGTCGTAGAGCATCTTCTCGAAGTGCGGCACGAGCCATTCCCGATCGACCGAGTACCGAGCGAACCCGCCGCCGATGTGGTCGTACATCCCGCCGGAGGCCATGGCGTCGAGGGACGTCGTGACGATCTCCCGAGCGGTGTCGTCGCCGGTGCGCAGCCAGGATGCCAGCACCAGGTCGAGGCTCATCGTCGACGGGAACTTCGGGGCGGCGCCAAAGCCGCCCCACTCCCGGTCGAAGCCGGAGGCCAGCGACCGCACGGCACCCGCCACCTGCAGCTCGCCGGGTAGGTCGTCGCTCGGCTGCAGCCGAGCCGTGCGGGAGATCGCCTCGCGCAGCGCGCTGGTGTTCTTGGCGAGGTCGGCGCGACGGTTCGTCCACGCCTCGGTGATCGCCGCCACGAGTTGCAGGAAGGTCGGCTTGGGGAAGTAGGTGCCGCCGTAGAACGGCTCGCCGGAGGGCGTCATGAAGACAGTCATCGGCCAGCCGCCGCGCCCGGTCATCGCCTGCACGGCGTCCATGTAGACGGCGTCGACGTCCGGCCGTTCTTCCCGATCGACTTTGACGTTGACGAAGCGCTGGTTCATCTCGGTGGCCACCTCGTCGTCCTCGAAGGACTCATGCGCCATGACGTGGCACCAATGG
This sequence comes from Ilumatobacteraceae bacterium, assembly GCA_051004915.1. Lineage (GTDB taxonomy): Bacteria > Actinomycetota > Acidimicrobiia > Acidimicrobiales > Ilumatobacteraceae > JALZMG01. Next base: position 22,950 of record JBPCJW010000172.1, on the reverse strand, counting down.
CACGCCGAGTAGCCGACGGACAGCAGGATCGGGACATCGCGCCGCCGCGCCTCGGTGAAGGCGTCAGGCCCCCACGCCCACCAGTCGACCGGGTTGTCCCGATGCTGGCGCAGGTACGGCGACGTCTCCGCACCCAGTCGGTTCACGGGCGGGACGCTACGGGCTGGTGGCGCCGAGGCGGCGCCGTGTCTCGCTGTCGCTCGACGGGACTGTGTCACGACCAACTGCGGACGGGGGCCGAACCGTCAATGCTGTTGCTGGGTGGCTGCGTCGATCACGCCCCGACGGCGTGGAAACCGCCGTCGACGTGGACGATCTCACCGGTCGTGGCGGGGAACCAGTCCGACAGGAGGGCGACGCACGCTCGTGCCACCGGCGTGGCGTCGTCGACGGACCATCCGAGCGGGGCCCGGTCGTCCCAGATGTCCTCGAACTGGCGGAACCCGGGGATGCTCCGGGCCGCCATCGTCTTCAACGGCCCGGCGGCCACGAGGTTGCAGCGGATGCCTCGCGGGCCGACCTCCTTGGCGAGGTAGCGATTGACGCTCTGCAACGCCGACTTGGCGACGCCCATCCAGTTGTAGGCGGGCCAGGCGACGCTGTTGTCGAAGTCCAGCCCGACGAAGGAGCCGCCTCGCGACATCAACGGCAGGAAGGCGTCGGCCAACGCCTTCAGCGAGTAGGTCGAGATGTGCAGCGCGACGGCCACGTCGTCCCATCCAGCGGCGAGGAAGTCGTCGCCGAGGCACACCTCGGGCGCGAAGCCGATGGCGTGCAGCACGCCATCGACGTGCCCCCATCGCTCACGCAGCGCTTCGCGCACGGTGACGAGGTGCTCCGGAACCGTCACGTCGAGCTCGTACACCTCGACGTCGCGCGACAGCTTGCGGGCAGTGCGCTGCGTCAGGCTCACGCCACGACCGGCGCCCGTGAGCACGATCTCGGCGCCCTCCTCCTGCGCCAACTTGGCCACGGCAAAGGCCAGCGAGGCGTCGGTCAGCACCCCCGTGATGACGATCTGCTTGCCGTCGAGGAGCCCCATCGGGGCGAACGTAGCCGCCGTCGCGGGCCGGCCGGTCCGGCGGCGGCGGGCAGGAGGCCGGCGACACCGGCTGCGTAGGCTCCCCGCTCATGCGCATCGGCATCCTCGGCGGCACGGGTCCGGCCGGCAGCAGCCTCGCCGCGCGCCTGGCCAGCATCGGGTACGCCGTCGTGATCGGATCGCGTTCGAAGTACCGGGCGATGGAGGCCAGGGATCGACTCGTCGAGCCCTGGCCGGACCTCAGCGAGCTGCTCGGCTATGGCGACAACGAGGCGGCCGCGGACTGCGAGGTGGTCGTGATCGCCACGCCGTGGGACTCGGCGGCGACCACGGCGCAGGAGCACGCCGACGCGCTCGCCGGCAAGGTCGTCGTGAGCATGGCCAACGCGCTGGTGCGGGTCGGGCACGAGTTCCAACCGTTGGTCCCGCCGCGGGGGAGCGTCGCCGCCCACGTCCAAGCCGCCGTGCCGGGCTGCCGAGTGGTCGCCGCGCTGCACCACCTGCCCGCCAAGGAGCTCGGCCACCTCGGTCAGCCGATCGACTCCGACGTGCTGATCTGCGGAGACGACCCCGACGCCGTCGGCATCGTCAGCGAGATCGTGGCGAAGATCCCGGGATGCCGGCCGCTCGACGCCGGTGAGCTGTCGAACGCCACCGCCATCGAGGCGTTCACCGCCGTCCTGTTGCAACTCAACGTGCGCTACCGCACCCGTGTCGCGCCGAAGCTGACCGGCATCAAGCTCGACGCCCGCGACGCGTCAAGCTGAGGTCGCGTCAGCGTGACCGCGGAACTGCCGATGCAGCTGCACGACACGGCTCGCCAGGCGGTCGTGCCGTTCGAGCCTCCGCCGCACGTCTTGATGTACACGTGCGGGATCACGCCGTATGACGCCACCCACGCCGGTCACGCCGCCACGTTCCTCGCTTACGACGTCCTGCAGCGGCGGCTGATCGATCGCGGCTACACCGTCACGTGCGTGCGCAACGTGACCGATGTCGACGATCCGCTGTTCGCCAAGGCGCGCCAGCTCGGCATCCACTACCTCGACCTGGCAGCGGGCGAGGAGGCCCGCTTCGAGGCGGACATGGAGGCGTTGAACGCGTTGCCGGTGTCGTCGACGCCGCGGGCGTCGTCGGCCATCCCCGACATCCGCGGCTTCATCGGGATGGTCCTCGATCGTGGCCACGCCTACCAGGCCGGGGGGGCGGTGTACTTCGACGTCTCGTCGTTCGATTCGTTCGGGTCCGTCAGCCACCTGACGCCGGAGGAGATGATGGCCCGCGCCCGCGACGGAGGCGGCGACGTGGACAACCCCGACAAGCGCCACCCGTTGGACTTCGTGCTGTGGCAACCGTCGGCGCCGGACGAGCCGTCGTGGGACACGCTGTGGGGGCCGGGACGCCCGGGCTGGCACATCGAGTGCAGTGCGTTGGCGTTGCGCGAGCTGGGCACGACGATCGACCTGCACGGCGGAGGGTCCGACCTGATTTTCCCGCACCACGAGTCTGAGCGAGCGCAGTCAGAGGCTGCGACGGGGGAGCCGTTCGTGCGCCACTGGATGCACACGGCACTGATCGGCAAGGACGGGGAGAAGATGTCGAAGAGCCTCGGCAACCTCGTGTTCGTCGACGCGCTGCGCAAGGAGTGGGATCCGATGGCGATCCGCATCGCGTTGACCAGCCATCACTACCGCACGCCATGGGAGTGGGACGACGACGCGATGCCGCTGGCCACCGCCCGGCTGGAGACGTGGCGGGCGGCGATCGGCGGCCGGCCCGATCCGGTCGTGGAGGACGTGCGCCAACGACTCGACGACGACCTCGACACCCCCGGGGCGTTTGCCGCCATCGACGAGGTGGCGGGGCGAGGTCATGACGTCACGGACGCCGCCGCCCTCCTCGGCGTCGTCCTCTGACCCGCCCCCGGCGGGTGCCCGGCCCGGGCCCGGCGCATCCCCGCCCGCGGCCCGGCAACGCGATGAGCGATGAGTGGTCATGCGACGCACATCGCTCATCGCGCCGATCGGCCTGGCGACGCGATGAGCGATCTGCGTCCTGACGCCACTCATCGCTCCTCGCGCAGGTCGGCCCGCCGTTCGTGCGCACGCCGTTCACCGGCTCGTGACATCTTGTGCGATCGGTCGTAACACGGGGGGCGTACGATGCCGGCCATGACGAGCGACGTAGGGGCCGGACGGGCGCAGGCGCGATCGCGTCGCGTCGTCGCGCCGATCGCACGGCGGCTGTGGACGATCGACACCACCGGGTTCGACCGGCTTCCGGCGGACGGCCCGGCGATCCTCTGTCCCAACCACATCTCGTTCCTCGACTCCGCCTTCCTCATGCTCAGCGTCCCGCGCAACATCAGCTTCGTCGGCAAGGCCGAGTACATGGACTCGTGGAAGACCAAGTTCCTCTTCCCGCTGATGGGCATGATCCCGATCGATCGCTCCGGCGGGGCCAAGTCGCAGTCGGCGCTCGACGCCGCGGCCAGCGTGCTGGAGCGCGGCGAGCTGTTCGGCATGTTCCCGGAGGGCACGCGCAGCCGCGACGGGGTCTTGCACAAGGGCCGCACCGGCGCAGCGCGGTTGGCGATGGAGGTCGGCTGCCCCATCTTCCCGGTCGGCATCAGTGGCACGGCCGACATCCAGCCACCCGACGCCAAGATGCCGAAGTTGTTCCGCTCGTGCTCCATCCAGATCGGTCGGCCGGTTCGTCCCGAGCGCTATCGCAACCGGTCCGAGCCGCACCTCGCGTGGCGATCGATGATCGACGAGGTCATGTTCGAGATCTGCGACATGACCGGCCAGGACTACCGCAACACCTACGCCGGCAAGCCGGCCGAAGTCGTCGAGGCGCCGGTCACCGCACGCCCCGCCAGCGTGCTCGACCCGGTGCACCTTCCCGAGCGCAGACGCGAGCTCGTCGGCGTCGCGTCCTGACGCGTCAGCGACCGGTGTAGTCGGCTGGCCGCTTCTCCAGGAAGGCGGCGACACCCTCTCGATGATCGGCGGTGCGGAACAGGCGCGCCAGTTTGGCCGACACCCACGCTCCGAGCTCGTTCCAGTCGGGGTCGAGGGCGTCGCGCAGGCCGTGTTTGAGCGCCTGCACGGCGAGCGGCGGGTTGGCTGCGATGCGCCGCGCCAGCCCGAGCGACTCGGTGAGCAGCTCCTCGTGCGCGACCACCCGTGAGACGAGCCCGATCTGGTGTGCGGTCGACGCGTCGATCACGTCGCCGGTGAACAGCAGCTCGGCCGCCCGCTCTCGCCCGACCAGTTGCGCCAGCCGACCGAGCCCCGGCGCGTCAGAGACAAGCCCACGCAGGACGAACAGCTCGCCGAACCTCGCCCGGTCCGACGCCACTCGAACGTCCGCCATCAGGGCAAGCTCCATCCCCCACCCGACCGCGGCGCCGTTGACGGCGGCGATGACGGGGACGTCGGTGTGCAGCAGCGCGTCGGCAGCGGGCGTGAGGCGCGGCGCCGTCGCCAGCTCCTCGCCCGGGGCCTCCGGTCCGGCCATGATCAGCTTGACGTCGTCACCCGAGCAGAACGCAGGGTCGGCGCCGGTGATCACCAGGCAGCGCACACCGGCGTCGCCCAGCCCACGGACGACCTCCGTCAGCTCCCGGTAGGTCTGGCGGCGCAGCGCGTTGCGCGCGCTGGGCCTGTCGAGCGTGAGCACGCCGAGGTGATCGTCGACCTCGAACCGCAGGTCCTCGAACACGCTCGTCATCATGGCCCGGCCGTCTGTGTGAGCACACACGCCGGTAGACGACGTGTTCGCTGACACGGACCGCGTCCGGCTTGCCTCATCGTGCGATGCGTTCGGTGAGGTGGATGGTGACGGTGTCACCCGCCTGCTTGTCGACGAGCCGGCGCAGGTCGGCCCTGATGGGCAGCTTGTGGGTGCCGTCGCCGAGCGCCATGAACGAACCGCGGAAGGGGTGCCCGTCGACGGTTCCGGCGACCTTGATCAGGCTGCGGGTGCCGAAGAACTCGGCGGTCCAGTCAGTCACGACAAACGTCCAGCCCCCTTTGGCGGGGCTCTTCCGCAAGACGGCGGTGAATCTCGTGTCGAGGTTGCCGTCGTCGGTGGCGTGAGTGTCCGTGTTCGTCATCAGCGGAACTCCTCGACGATGTAGAACCGATTTCCGTCAGGGTCGTCGAAGGTGTACATCGCCGGGACACCGTCCCATCGCATGAGGTCGCCGACGTCGACGCCCCGTTCGCTCATGGCGGCGTGCTCGACTACGGCATCGGGAACGGTGAACCGGATGCCGGTATCTGTTGCAACGGTCACGGCGTCGTTGGCGTTCAGGGCGATCGAGGTGGCGGCGCCCGGCGGTGCGACCTCGATCCACCGCATGGTGGGACTGATCGGTGCGTCGAGTCGTTTCTCAAAGCCGAGGGTGTCGACGTAGAACCCGATGGCGTCGTCCTGGTTCGTCACGTTGACCCCGATGGTTCGGACGTCGGTGATGCTGGTCGATGGCATGGTGTCTCCTTGGTTGGGTCAGGGCTCGCCGTACATCAGAGAGCCGGGGGTGGTGAGGGACTGGCCGGTCTCCAGCCACGTCTTCAAGCCGGACAGGATCATCGGCCAGCCGCCGTACAGCTCGGGGGGCGCCGTGTCGCTGAGCTGGTCGTGGATCACGGTCAGGCGACACGAATCGCCGACCGGTTCGATCTCCCACGTCACCCGCGACGTACCTTCGCGTTCGGCGTCTTCGCTCCACATCGTGCGCATCGATTGCACGAGTCGATGTTGGGGTTCCACGACGAGGTTCTCGCCCTCGGCGAGCGGGCCGTCGGCACCGGGATGCCCAAGGACGTAGCGCGATCCCGGCGTCCAGTCGGACTCGATGCCGGCACCGAAGTGGTACCTGGCACGGATCTGCGGGTCGGTGATCGCTTCCCACAGACGATCCGGCGTCGTGCGGATGTAGATCTCGAAGATCTTCTCCATCGGGTGCTCCAGTTCATCTTTGAGGCCGGCCAGTCCGGCCGCCCATGGCTCCGTGTACTTGCTCACCCACCGGTCATGGACGAGACGGATCGGGACCGGGTTGAGGTAGTGCAACTTTTCTCGACCCCGCCGGCGGCTGACCACCAGGCCGGCGCCTTCGAGCAGTCGCAGGTGCTTGGCCACGGCGATCCGCGACATGTGATGTCGCGCCGTCAACGCGACCAAGGTCTGACCGTCTCGCTCGAACAGCGCATCGAGGAGGGCTCGTCGAGTCGGATCGGCAAGCGCTCGGAACACCGTCTCCACACCCAGCAATATAGGGAACCATTTGGTTTCCTGTCAAGGTCCGGCAGCCCGAGCCTTGGATCGATGCCGTGGTGACGCACGGCATGTTCCGGAGGCGGCGACAGGATGCTGGTCCGCGCAGAGACCGGCGGATTCGTTCTCGCCGCACGACCGACACCACACGCGAGATGAAGGTGGCGTCGCCCGTGGTGCGAAGCTGCGCCGCATGACACCGCAGCTTGCGCATCGGGTCCACCAGGTCGGCGACATCCGGCTGCACACCGTGGAGGTGGGGGAGGGGCCGCTCGTCCTGCTCGTCCACGGGTTTCCGGAGTCGTGGTACTCGTGGCGCCATCAGCTCCCGGCACTGGCCGACGCGGGCCACCGAGCGGTCGCCATCGACGTGCGCGGGTACGGCCGCTCGTCCAAGCCGATGCCGATCGAGGAGTACCGGATGCTCTGCCTCGTGGCCGACAACGTCGCCCTCGTCGAGGCGCTCGGCGAGACGCAGGCCGTGATCGTCGGTCACGACTGGGGCGCACCGATCGCGTGGAACTCGGCGCTGCTGCGGCCGGACATGTTCCGCGCCGTCGCCGGCTTGTCCGTCCCGTTCTCGCCGCCCAGCGACACCCGCCCGTCTGACGCGTTCCGGGCGATGGGCGGAGAGGAGGAGTTCTACATCGAGTACTTCCAGCAGCCGGGGCGGGCCGAGGCCGAGATCGAGGCTGACGTCCGGCGGTGGCTGCTCGGCTTCTACTTCACGGCGTCCGGCGATGCGCCGCCACCCGATGGCGGTCGCACCGTGGCGACGATCGCGCATGGCACCCACATGTCGGACCGCTTTCGCTATCCCGACGCGATGCCGTCGTGGCTGTTGGAGGACGACCTCGACGTGTACGCCGGTGAGTTCGAGCGCACGGGATTCACCGGTGGCCTCAACCGCTACCGCAACGTCGACCGCGACTTCGAGGAGCTCTCCGTCTACCGGCACCACTCGATCGAGGTGCCTGCGCTGTTCATCGGCGGCGACCGCGATGGGCCGACGGTCTGGGGCCGGCCGGCTATCGACCGCTTCGACATGACGCTGCCCAAGTTGCACCGCTCCCTGATCCTCGAGGGCTGCGGCCACTGGACGCAGCAGGAGCGCCCGGAGGAGGTCAACACCGCGCTGATCGACTTCCTGCACGCCGTCACCTGAGATCGTGACAGCTTCGGCCCCCGACCGCAGTGAGCGCGAGGCCCTCGCGCCGAGCGTTAGCTCGGCACGCGCCGCTTCGGCGCCACCAACGCAGTCCGCTTCGGCCCCCGACCGCAGCGAGCGTGACACGGTCCCGCCGAGCGCCAGCGAGGCACGCGCCGCCTCGGCGCCACCGAACATGGCCGACCGCTTAGCCCTCGACGAGCTCGCCACGGACCGATTCGTCAGCCATCGGGCTCCCAACCCGCGCCACGTCTTCGGCGGCCTGCTGATCGGTCAGGCGCTACGCGCCGCCGCCTTGACGGTCCCTTCTGACCGCACCGCTCATGCCCTCCACGCCTCGTTCGTCGTGGCTGGGGCAGGTGGCGAGCCCATCCGCTACGCCGTCGAGCGAACGCGTGACGGCGGGAACTTCGCCACCCGCCGCGTCGTGGCCGAGCAGGACCACGGCACCGTGTTCGTGATGACGGCCGACTTCCAGCGCGACGAAGACGGCGTGGAGTACGAGGCACCGGCGACGCCCGGCATCCCGCAGCCCGACGACCTGCCGCCGGGGCGGTACGAGACGTCGTGGTTCGAATCTCGCGACGTGCCGATCGAGGCGGTCGCCGATGTCATCCCCCACACCCGCCGCTCATGGTTCCGCGCCGCAGCCGCCGTCCCCGCCGACCCGGCACTGCACCTGCAATCGGTCGCCTACGTCAGCGATCACGGCCCGACCCGCGCCGCCCGTGCGCCCCACGCCGACCTCGATGATCCAGCCCGCCGGCAGTCCGTCTCGCTCGACCACAGCGTCTGGTTCCATCGGCCGGTCGACGTCAACGGGTGGCTGCTCATCGAGCTGGTGCCGATGGCGACCGGCGGCGGGCGGGGACTGTCGCTCGGCACGATCCGCACCCAGCGCGGCCAGCTCGTCGCGACCGTCGCCCAGGAAGTGCTGCTTCGGCGCCGCTGACCACGTGCGTGCGGACGTGCGGTGAGCGTTGTGCGCCCCTGCACCGCTCATCGCTCATCGCTCATCTCGAGACGATCGGCGCCACAACGCTCGACCACACTTCGCGCTCGTTGGTCCGTTGCTGCGAAGATCGGCGGCGATGCCGTACCAGTACACCCCACAGGGCGAGGCGCTGCTCGCCGACGTCGTGTCCTTCATGGACGATCACATCTACCCGCACGAGGCGGAGTACGAGGAGCAAGCCCACGAGCTCGGTCACGACGGTGACCCGCCGATCCTCGACAAGCTGAAAGCGGCCGCTCGCGAGCGAGGCCTGTGGAACCTGTTCCTGCCGCACCTCGCGCCCGACGCGCCCGGCACCAAGCTCTCCAACCTCGACTACGCGCCGATCTCGGAGCAGCTCGGCAAGGTCGGGTTCGCCTCCGAGGCACTGAACTGCGCGGCACCCGACACCGGCAACATGGAGATCCTCAACGCCTACGCCTCCGAGACCGTCAAGCGTGATTTCCTCGCGCCGCTGCTGGAAGGCGAGATGCGCTCGGCGTTCTCGATGACCGAGCCGGACGTGGCGTCGTCCGACGCCACCAACATCGGGCTGCGCATCGAGCGCGACGGTGACGAGTACGTGCTCAACGGGCGCAAGTGGTTCTCCTCCGGCGCGCTGCGGGCGCGCTGCATGTTGTTCATCGTGATGGGCAAGACCGACCCGAACGCGTCGCGTCACCTGCAGCAGTCGATGATCGCCGTGGCCAAGGACACGCCGGGCGTGACGATCGGCCGCACGCCGCACGTCTTCGGCTACGACCACGCCGGAGGCCACCCGGAGATCATCTTCGAAGATGCCCGCGTCCCGGCCGACAACCTGCTCGGCGAAGAGGGCGGCGGGTTCGCCATGTCGCAGGCCCGCCTCGGTCCCGGCCGCATCCACCACTGCATGCGCTCGATCGGTGTCGCCGAACGAGCCCTCGGCCTGATGGTCGAGCGTGCGCTGCATCGCTCGACCTTCGGTTCGTCGGTCGCCCACAAGGGATTGATCCAGGACTGGATCGCCGAGTCCCGCATCGAGATCGACATGTGCCGCGAGTACGTGCTCCGCACGGCCCACCTGATGGACACCGTCGGCAACAAGGCAGCGGCGACGGAGATCTCGGGCATCAAGGTCGCTGTCCCGAACATGGCGCTGAAGGTCATCGACCGTGCCATCCAGGTCCACGGTGCCGCCGGCGTCACGCAGTTCACGCCGCTCGCCAGCATGTACGCCCACATGCGCACGCTGCGCATCGCCGACGGCCCCGACGAGGTGCACAAGATGACCATCGCCCGGCGCGAGATCCTGCGCCACGACCCCAACTTCCGCCTGACCCCGCGCTGAGCCGGAACCGGCGTCGACGTCAGCGCTCGTCGACGAAGGCGCCGTCGACGAGGTCCTTGAACCGCTGCAGCTCTTCGGGCGCGGCGTCGATGCCCCGCAGCGGGCCACGGTCGGCGAGGTGGTCGCGGACGTACAGCCGGGCGACGAGCTGCTTGCGGTCGGTGCCGAGCTCGGCCTCTTCCCATCCGGCTTGTTCCAGCAGCAGGGCGGCGGCGTACACGTCGACCATGAACTGGGCCAACGCGTACAAGCGGGCCTCACCTGTCGTGCGGTCGAGCGATCGCCATGCGTCGACGGCGCCCGCCAGATCGTCGACGCGGGCGGCCACCAGCTCCGTGGTGGTCGGGTCGCCGCTCGGCGCCTTGCTCACCGCCTCGCGCAACCGGTCGAGGAAGGGTTGCTCGGCGCCGTCACGCTCCATCGCTCTGCGCACGTCGAGGCAGAGGATGTTGTCGGGCCCTTCCCACACCGTGTTGACCTGCGCGTCGCGCAGCAGCCGGGCCACCGGCCACTGCTCGATGTAGCCGTTGCCGCCATGGATCTCGATGGCGTCACTGGCAGCGGTGATCCCGAGACGGGCGACCCGCAGCTTGATCAACGGAGCGACGATGCGCAGGCGCGGCCCGAGGTACCCGTCGAACACAAGACCTTGGGCCGCCTCGACCTCGACGATCAGCTCGGCCAACTTGCGCTGCATCAGCGGATGGTGCACGAGCTCGTGGCCGAACGCCTCTCGCGCCGTGGCGTAGCAGAGCGACTCGACCAGTGCCCGCCTGGCGCAACCGAGGCCCATCATGGCGATCCCGAGCCGGGCGCCGTTGGTCAGCGCCATCATCCGGGCCATGCCGCGTCCGTCATCGATCCCACCCGACGCCCCGCCACCGTCACCGCCCCGCTGACCCGAGGAAGCGAGCAGAAACGCCTCGGCGCCGTCGAACTCGACCTCGCCCGACGCGACGGCCTTGGTGCCCAGCTTGTCCTTGAGCCGACGAATGCGCACGCCATTGCGGCTGCCGTCCCGACGCTCGCGCAGCACGAGGAACGGCGCAATGCCTCGAATGCTGTCAGGCGCGCCGATCGGCTTGGCCAGCACGACGAACGCCGAGCCGTTGGCGTTGGAGGCGAACCACTTGAAGCCTGACAGCCGCCACCCGTCGCCGTCGGGCGTCGCCGTCGTCTCGAGCATGGCGAGGTCCGAGCCGCCGGTGCGCTCGGTCAGCATCTGGGCTGCCTCGCCGGCGAACTCTCCGGCCGCGAACAACGTTCGGACTCGCGCCTTGACGTCGTCGGGGGCGAACTCCTCGGCCAGCCGCACGACCATGTCACCGCCGGTGCCGAGCGCACACATCATCCCGATCTCGGCCTGGTCGAGCAGGTAGGCCCACGCCGTTGAGAGCGGGGCCGGATCGACCCCTGCTCGTTGGGCCTCGTCTCGGAACGCAGGCGAACTGAAGTTGTGCTCGATCAGGTCACGACGCGACGCGTCGAACGTCGCTGGCATCACGACCTGGCTGATGTCGCGTCCCCAGCGGTCGAACTTCTCCAGTCGCGGCGGATGGCGGTCGGTCTCCTCGGCCCGCTCCGCGACCCGTCCTCCGATCAGCGCGCCGAGCTCGTGGAGGCGGGGCTCGGCCCACCGCAGCCCGTCGGGACCGAGGTACCGATGCATCAGCAGCTGCAACGACGGATCACACCCGTACCAGTTGCGACCGACCGCACCGACGTATCGCTCGGTGGCGTAGCGCCGCGCCTTGGCGTCGCTCCCGAACGGCAGGTCGTCCACTGGCTCGCGGAGGTACGACGTCATGGACCGATGCTACGGAGATCCGGCGGGCGTCCCGGTCACACCCGTGACCCCACTGGTCACCGGCGAGGATGGCGCTGGGTGCTCGTTCTCCCTCGTCCGCTGCTCTGCGGCGACTGCGGCCGGCCGGAACCGCCTCCGGCACGCCGACGGGCTGCTCGTAGACTCATCGGACTATGTCCGACGTGGTCACGATCTCCCTACCGGACGGCTCGGCGCGGGAGTACCCGGCCGGGACGACGGCCGGGGACGTGGCATCGTCGATCGGTCGGCGTCTGGCCAAAGCCGCTGTCGCCGCCGTCGTCACCCACGACGGCGAGCCGAGCAGCGAGGTGGATCTCACTCGTCCGCTCGCCGACGGCGACCGGGTGGCCATCGTCACCGATGACACCGAAGCGGGGCGTCACGTGGTGCGCCACTCGACGGCGCACGTCATGGCGCAGGCCGTCACGCAGCTCATCCCAGGCGCCAAGTTCTCCATCGGCCCGGCGATCGACAACGGCTTCTACTACGACTTCGATCTGCCCGAAGGGCGGACGTTCAGCGACGACGACCTGACGGCGATCGACGAGCGGATGCGCGAGATCATCCGCGCCGACCAGACCTTCGTGCGCTCGGAGCTGTCCGCCGACGAAGCGCTCGAGGTGTTCGCCGACCAGCCGTACAAGCGCGAGATCATCGAGCGCGTGCGCGTTGCCGAAGCGGGCGACGACCTCGACGCCGGTGAGGTAGCTGCGGGGGACACGATCAGCATCTACCGCAACACGCCCGAGTTCGTCGACCTGTGCAAGGGTCCGCACGTCCCGTCCACCGGACGGCTCGGGCACTTCAAGCTGCAGAAGGTCGCCGGCGCGTACTGGCGGGGCGACGAGCGGGCCCAGATGCTGCAGCGCATCTACGGCACGGCGTGGGAGTCCGACGCCGCGCTGCGCGCCCACCTCGAGCAGCTGGCCGAGGCCGAGCTGCGCGACCACCGCCGGTTGGCGAACGAGCTCGACCTGCTCAGCTTCCCCAACGAGCTCGGTGGCGGGCTCGCCGTGTGGCATCCGAAGGGCGCCATCGTCCGCAAGCTGATGGAGGACTACAGTCGGCAGCGTCACGAGACGGGCGGCTACGAGTTCGTGTACACGCCGCACCTGTCCAAGGCCGGTCTGTTCGAGACCAGCGGGCACCTCAGTTGGTACGCCGACGGCATGTACCCGCCGATGGAGATGGACAACGGCACGTACTACATGAAGCCGATGAACTGCCCGATGCACTGCCTGATCTTCGGGTCACGGCAACGCAGCTACCGCGAGCTGCCGCTGCGGCTGTTCGAGCTCGGCACCGTCTACCGCTACGAGCGGGCCGGCACGCTGCACGGGCTGATGCGCATCCGCGGCTTCACGCAGGACGACAGTCACATCTACTGCACACGCCAGCAGGCACCCGACGAGATCGCGTCCGCGCTCGACTTCGTGCTGTCCGTGCTGCGCGCCTTCGGCTTCGACGACTTCACGTTCAACCTGTCGACGAAGGATCCGGAGAAGTACGTCGGCAGCGACGAGGGCTGGGTGGAAGCCACGGATTCGCTGCGCCTCGCCCTTGAACGCCATGGGCTGGAGTACGAGATCAAGGATGGCGACGCCGCGTTCTACGGACCGAAGATCGACATCGACGTGCGCGATGCGATCGGTCGTACCTGGCAGCTGTCGACGATCCAGTTCGACTTCACCCTGCCCGAGCGGTTCGGCCTGGAGTACGTCGGCGCGGACAACGCCCGGCACCGCCCGATCATGCTGCACCGCGCCTTGTTCGGGTCCGTCGAGCGATTCTTCGGCGTGCTGCTCGAGCACTACGCCGGCAACTTCCCGACGTGGCTGGCCCCGGTGCAGGTCCGCGTGTTACCCGTGGCGACAGCGCACGAGGAGTACGCCGAGAAGGTGGTCGACCGGATCCGCGCCGCCGGCGGTCGCGTCGACCTGGCCGGCGCGGGGGAACAGCTTGGCAAGCGCATCCGCGCCGGCAAGCTGGAGAAGATCCCGTACCTCCTCGTCGTCGGCGACGAGGACCTGGCTGCCGGAACGGTCGGCGTGAATCGGCGGGGGAGCGAGCGACCGGAACGGGGCGTTGACCTCGCCGTCTTCGTCGAGCGCTTCGCCGACGAGGTGGCGCTGGCGACGAATGAAGCGCTCGACGCCTGACGCGGTCGTGACTGCGTTCCCCGGCCACGCAGGCCGCAGCTGGCCGCTCCCTCGCTGGCGCTCGGTCGCTTGCATCCTGCGACGGGTTCACTGATGCTGGAACGACTGTGGAACGGGTGGCGCAACGCGTACGTCTCGAGCAGTGGCGCCGCGGGTGGCGTCTCCCCGGACGATGTGACCGAGGGTCGGGGCAGCGTCTTCACGCGCATCCTCGCCTCCGGCCTTTCCGACGACGAGACGCACATCGTCCATCGCGGCGAGCACGTCTTCGTCATCCTCAACGCCTTCCCGTACGCGCCCGGGCACCTGCTCGTGCTGCCGTACCGGGAGGTCGCCGACCTCGAAGCACTCTCGCCGCGCGAGACCGCCGAGCTGTGGGCGACGGTCACCGACGCCGTCGTGGCGGTCAAGCACGCCTACCGGCCGGAAGGGATCAACGTCGGCGTCAACCTCGGCAAGCCGGCAGGGGGCAGCGTCAGCGACCACCTCCACGTGCACGTCGTGCCGCGCTGGACCGGCGACTCGAACTTCATGACTGCGCTGGCCAACACCCGCACGATCCCCGAGTCGCTGCCCGACAGCGCCGCCAAGTTGCGCCGCGCCTGGCTGGCGCCGGGTCTGCAACCTGGGCGGGATCCGTACCCGGGCGGGATCCGTCCCACGGGGTGAGACAGATCGCGCCCCGAGACAGATCCCGCCCAGATGCGACGTTCGCCCTGACGGCCGACACGGCTGGCACCGCCGACATCGTCATCATCGGGGCCGGCCACAACGGGTTGGTCTGCGCGGCGTACCTCGCTCGCGCTGGTCTCGACGTCATCGTGCTCGAGCAGTCCGATCGGCCGGGCGGCGCGCTGTGGTGGATCGACTGGCAAGGGCATCAACTCGAGCGGGGCGCAGTCGAGCACACCGCGGTGCTGACCAGCGGCATCGTCCAGGACCTCGACCTGGCGCGTCACGGCCTGGCGTACCGGACGAGGTCGGTCGCCGCGATCCACCTGTTCGGTGACGGTACGCGCATCGTCATCGAGGAGACGGCCGAGGCGACGGCGGCATCCGTCGGCCAGCTGTCCGCCGCCGACGGCCGAGCCTGGGAGGAGTTGGCCGAGATCGCCGCGCCGCTGCTGCGCGCCGACGCGCTGGCGTCCGACGGCTGGATCCCCCCGCCGCAGGTGGCGACGGGGTTCGCCAGAGCCGTCGGCGGCCGGCGCGCCGGCGCGCTGATCGACCTGACCCGCATGTCCGTCGCCGAGCTGGCGCAGCGCTGGTTCGAGCACCCCGCGGTGCGCGCGATGGTCATGTTTCGCGCCGCCTTCTCCAGCCTCGCTCCATGGGCGCCGGGCTCGGCGGCCGCGTTCCTGCTGACGGTGGCCGGCCATGGGCGACGCCTGGGCCGCCCTGTCGGGGGCTCGCGGGCCTTCGTCCAGGCGCTCACCGCCAGCGCCCTCGACGCCGGCGCGATCGTGCTCTGCGGTGTGACGGTCGACGCGCTTCGGCGGTCCGGCGGGTCGTGGCGGGTGCACACGACTGGGGGTGGTTCGGTGGTCGCACGGCGTGGTGTCGTTTCGGCGATGGCGCCCCGCCCGTTCCTGCTCGACATCCTGCGCGGCGCGCTCACCCCCCGGCCGCGCCGGCGGGTCGAGCACATGCAGGAGGTGGTCGACAACGTCAGCCAGCTGACGTTGGCGGCGGCGATCGACGACGATTCGTGCCTTCCGGCGTTCGGCCGGCCCGAGCTGGACGCCGGCACGATGTGGCTGCTGGCGGAGCCGGCCGCGGTGACCGAGGCCTACACCGCGGCGCTGATCGGCCAGCTGCCCTCCGCTCCCGCCACCCTCGTCACGTTTCCGAGCGTCGCCGACCCGGCTGCGGCTCCACCCGGTCGGGCGACGATGTGGGCCGACTCGTTCGTCGCCCGCCGGCTTCACGGGCGGCCGTGGACGCGGGCACGAAGCGAAGCGAGTGACGCCGTGTGGCGCACGATCGAGTCGTGCCTGCCGGGCCTACACGACCACGTGCGCCACGAGGTGGTGACGACGCCCGACGACCTGACGGCCAAGAACGGGGCCGAGAACGCGGGGAACCACATCGCGCCCATCCCCGGCCAGCTGCTCGGTGCCAGGCCGGCACTCGGCTTCGGCCACCACCGCACTCCGGTCGATGGCATCTACCTGACCGGGGCCGGCACCCACCCGGGAGGCGGTCTCAGCGGCGTCCCCGGTCGGTTGTGCGCCCGCGCCGTGCTCGACGACCTTGGCTTGGGCAGGACCCGCGTTCAGCGCAGTGCCGCCGTGGTCCGCCAGGTCGCCGGCTCGTTGCGGGCGGCTCGCGCCCTCGGCACGTCCTCCGATGCGAGCTGAGCTGGGACGAGGCGCGTGAAACGGTGTCCACGTCGACCTCATGGGGTTCTCATACCTCCACACGCTCACTTGGGGCATGTTCCCGGTCGACCTGCCACGCGCCGTCCTCGGCTTCGTCGGCGTGCACCTCGGCCTGCGCGCCGAGGCCGCCCACGTGCAGCGCCTGCTCGCCGACGGCGAACGACCCGACGCCGCCCGCCGCGCCGACCTCCTGGCGACGGTGCTCCACCACCACCATCGCGCCGAGGACACGGTGCTGTTCCCGGCGCTGGCCGCCCGCCTGCCCGGTGCTGCGACGACCACCGAGGAGCTGGAACGCCAGCACCTCGAGCTCGACGTGGCGCTCGCCCGGCTGGTCGACGACGTCGACTCGATCACCGACACGAGGCGACTGATCGACGCTCATCTCGCGGCCGAGGAGGCGCAGATCCTGCCGATCTGGCTGGATGCCTTCACCCGCCGCGAGCACGAGCAGTTCGCCGAGCGCCTGCGCCGTTCGACGCCGCTGCGTGACGCCGGCCTGATGATCTCCTGGTTGCTCGACACCGCGCCGACCGGGGCGTCGGACGTCGCCAGGTCGCAGGTGCCGTCGTCGCTGCGCCTGCTCCACCGGCTGTGGTGGCGGCCCCGCTACGAGCGGGCGTTCGGCACGATGGCCGGCTCCGAGCTGGCCTGGCCGGGGCTCGTCCCAGCCATGGCCACCGCGTAGGTGGGCTCGCTCCGCCGCTGCCCGGCACGGCCGGCCGGACTGTGCCAATCCCTGCGGTCGGGCCGAAGCGCGCCCGACACGCCGAGTGCGGTCCGGGGCGCCCCCGGGTGGTTGGATGGTCGCATGTGTCGCAACATCACGACGCTGCGCGGCCTCCAGCCGGCAGCGACGCCAGAGGAGATCGGGGCCGCGGCGCGCCAGTACGTGCGCAAGGTGAGCGGCGTGCAGGCGGTCTCCGCGGCCAACGAGGAGGCCTTCGAGCGGGCGGTGCGCGCCGTCACCGACGCCACGACCGAGTTGCTGGCGACCCTGCCCGCTCGTCGCCAGCCGCCGAAGTCGGACCCACCACTGCGTCGCCTCCGCCGCGCCGGCTGACCCCCCGACCGGATCGGGGCGATGAGCGATGAGCGCCGGTCAGCGCCCGCGGATGAGCGATCTGCGCCACTACGGCACTCATCGCTCATCGCAGGTCGGGCGGACGGTCACCGGGGGCGCCTCGTAGCCTGACCGCGATGGCCACGCAGGAGCATCGCGACGAGCTCCCCGTCGATCTCGACGCGACGGGGTACGTCGGGCCGTACCGCTTTCCGGACAACTCTCGGCGGCGCATCCCCGGCGTCATCTACCTCGTCATCGCCGCCGCCTCCGTGCTGGTCTGGATCCTCGGCCGCGACTCTTCGCCGGTCGTCAACGTCGGATGGCTGTGGGCCGCCGGGGCGCTGACCGTGCTCGGCGCGGTGTCGGTCACGTCAGGCTGGCGGATGCACGTCGACGAACGTGCGGCCTTGGTCGCCGCCCAGCAGGCCGTCGGCTTCCCGGTTGGTCACGCATCGGCCCAGCAGGTGTGGCGCGGGCTGCGCAGCCGCCCGACGTGGCGCGTGCTGTGCTACTCGGTCGAGGATCCCCCGCTGCGTCGGGGACTCGTGCTCGTCGACGCCGTCGACGGCCACGTCATCGAGCACCTGGCCGAGGAGAACCCGGAGGCTCGCCCTCCTTCGTCGGATCACCCGGCGGCGCCAGCGACCCCACCGATCGACGGAGCGATCAGCCCGGACTACGGCAACGGGTAGCCCCGGCGACCATTTTCTTGTGACAACCCGGGAGCCAACTGCATGGGGATGGAGGCGCGGCACGGTGCCGAGGCCCAAAGGAGGACCCCGTGCAGAAGAACTTGGCCCTGCCCGCCATCGCCGCTGCGCTCTCGATCGGTGCGCTCGGTCCGATGACCGACTGTGCGCCGGACAGCAACGACCGCAACAACGACTGCGCGAAGCGCTACCCACGCGGTGAGAGCCTCGCCGTCGTCGGGCTCGTCGTCGACGGCACGCTCGTCTGCTTCCGGGACGACCGCCCCAACCGCACCACGCTGATCGGTGCCGTCACCGGCCCAGGTTGCCGTGGCGCTCGAGGGGACGTTGTTCGGCGTCGACTTCAACCCGGCGGTCGACCGGCTCCGGATCATCTCCGACACCGGCCAGAACCTGGGCGTCAACGTCCAGACCAGCGAGACGAACGTCGACACCCGCTGACGGTGGGAACCCGCCAGCCACCGCCACCAGCGTGATCGGCGCGGCGTACACGAACAACGACGGCGACGCCAACACTGGCACCACGCTGTTCGACATCGACACGGGCGGCAACCGGGACCAAACGGTCATCCAGTCGCCGGCCAACTCCGGCCAGCTGGCGGCAACGGGCAAGCTGCTCGTCGACGCCACGGGCGCCGTCGGCTTCGAGATCTACAGCTCGGTGCGCAACGGCACGACCGTGGGGCTGCGGCCGCCCGCCGCAACCTGTTCGGGTTCTCTCGGCGGCGCCTGTTCGACGACCGGGCTGCCCGACGACGCGGTCAGCGAGACGATGACGAGAGCGGTCGACGGCCCCGTCGTGCTGCGCACGGATCTGTAACCCGGTCTGCGCCTCTGCGGCGTTCTGCGTGAGGGAAGACGACGGCAGGACGACGTCTTCGCTCACGCAGAACTAGAGGGCCCCCGACGCGACCTCATGGTCGTCTGTGACGCGGGTCAGCAACCGGCCGGCGATCCGAGCCAGACGGCCGTGTCGGGTGGGAGGCGGCCGTCGTCGTCGAGACCGTCGCTCGCCAGAAGTACGCCGGTCCCTGCCAGCAGCTCGGCGGGGATGTCCGCCGTCGCGGCGCCGAAGTTGACGAGGCAGCTGAACCCGGGCGGGCGGCGGAACGCCAACATCTCGGGCGCCGCGTCGACCCACTGCAGTTCGCCATCGCCGAGTGCGGGCAGGTGACGGCGGGCGGCGAGCGCCCGCCGGTACAGCTCGAGCATCGATGTCGGGTCACTGTCCTGCGCCGCCGCCGTCAGCTCGGCCCACTCGGCCGGTTGCGGCAGCCACGTCGTCGGTCCGGGTCCGAAGTCGAACGGCGCCACCGAACCGCCCCACGGGATCGGCACCCGGCAACCGTCGCGTCCCTTGCGCCGCCCTTCGGTGCGCAGGAACGTCGGGTCCTGGCGGAGCTCGTCGGGCAGGTCCTCGACCTCGTCGAGGCCGAGCTCCTCACCCTGGTACACGTACGCGCCGCCAGGGAGCGCCAACATCAGCAGCGCCGCCGCTCTGGCCCGCCGCCGGCCGGTCGGCCCGCCGCCATAGCGGGTCACGTGCCGGGTCACGTCGTGGTTGGACAGCACCCAGGTCGGGGGTGCTCCCACGGCGACGAGCGGGCCCATGCTCTCATCGATCGCCGTTCGCATCGCCGTGGCATCCCATGGCGCAAGCAGGAAGTGGAAGTTGAAGGCGGTGTGCAACTCGTCGGGGCGCACGTACCGGGCGACTTGCTCGGGAGTGTGCAGCCAGACCTCGCCGACGAAGATGCGATCGCCGGGGTACGAGTCGGTGATCCGCCGCCACGCCCGATACACGTCGTGGACCTCGTCCTGGTCCCAGTGGGGATGCCCACTCGGTGCCGGACCCCGTTCGAACCGGCCGGCGAGGTCGGGCATCGCCGGATCCTTGGCGAGGCCGTGGGCGACGTCGATGCGGAACCCGTCGACGTCTCGGTCGAGCCAGAACCGCAGGACGGACTCGAACTCCGCCCGCACCTCGTCGTTTATCCAGTCGAGGTCGGGCTGCGCCTCGTCGAACAGGTGCAGGTACCACTGCCCGGGTGACCCGTCGGCCTCGAGGACCCTCGTCCACCCCGGACCGCCGAAGGTGCTGCCCCAATCGTTCGGCGGCTCGGCGCCGTCGAGACCGCGCCCGTCGCGGAACAGGTAGCGGGCTCGCTCGCGGCTGCCCGGACCAGCGGCGAGAGCCGCCTGGAACCAGGCGTGGGCGCTCGACGTGTGGTTGGGCACGATGTCGACGATCACCCGTATCCCGAGGCCGTGGGCGTCGGCGATCAGGCCGTCCGCGTCGGCCAAGTCGCCGAACAACGGATCGACGTCGCGGTAGTCGGCCACGTCGTAGCCGGCATCGGCCTGCGGAGAGGGATAGAAGGGCGTCAACCACACGGCATCGACACCGAGCCGGTGAAGGTACTCCAGCCGTGACCGGACCCCGGCCAGGTCGCCCATCCCGTCGCCATTGGCGTCGGCAAAGCTGCGGGGATAGATCTGGTAGATCACGGCGCTGCGCCACCACGGTTGGCGGTGCGCCAGGTCGTCGCCGGCCGGCGCGGCGCCGAGTTCTGCCGAGGAGGATGCCGAGACGCCGCTTTTCGTCGATGATGCCGTCACGCTTGCTCAGCCTCGCCCTCGGCCGCGCCGGCGATGCGGCGCAGCACGGCGCCGGCGTCCAGCGCCTCCCGCCGCAGCTCGTCGAGCGTCGGCTCGTCCCATGTGTCGAACGGCCGTGCCTCGATGGCGGCGGCCACCGCCGAGGCGTCGTTCGCTGCACCGATCGCGGCTGCGGCCGCGTCGACGTGGCGCTGCAGCTCCGCGACCAGCCCGCCGACCGAGGCCGGATTGGCATCACCGATCGCCTCGCGACTGCGCCGGGCCAGCGAGCGGAAGGCGACGGCGAGATCGGCTGGTGTCGTGGCTGGCATCACGCCAGCCTGGCAGGCTCCCGCGCCACCGCAACAATGGCGGATATCCTGCCGGAGGTGTTCGACGGCAGGTTCCGCAAGCCGATCGATCTCGCCGTCAAGCCGATCGGGGCCTTGCTCCGTCGCACCAAGCTGACACCCGACCACCTCACCATCGCCGGAATGGTCGTCGGCGCGGGCGCAGCGGTCGCCATCGGCTTCGGCTACCTCCGCCTCGGGCTGGTCCTCGTCGTGCTCGCGGCGCTGCCCGATCTGCTCGACGGCGCGTTGGCCAAGGCGTCCGGGACGGCCAGCCAACGTGGCGCGTTCTTCGATTCGACGGTCGACCGCATCACCGACGCGCTCCTGCTCGGCGGAGTGGCGTGGTACCTGGCGAGCAACGAGTCGGCCCATCTGACGTTGCTGCCGTTCGCCATCATGGCCATCTCATCGCTCATCTCCTACCAGCGGGCGAAGGCCGAGTCGCTGGGGTTGGAGGCCAAGGGTGGGTTGATGGAGCGGGCCGAGCGAGTCACGCTCCTGTGCATCGGCCTGCTGTTCGAGCCGCTGCTCGTGCCCGTGCTGTGGCTGCTGCTCGCCCTCACGACGATCACCGCAGGGCAGCGGTTCGTCAAGGTGTGGCGTCAGGCCCAGGTGGCGCCGGTGACGCTGGCTCGCATCGAGCTGCGTCGATCGCGCCGCCAGAGCCGTCGCGTTGCCCGCACGGAGCGGCGTCGCACGCGCGTGCCCCGGCGCCGTCCCTGACGGTGCCGCCAGCGAACGGAGGGCGGGTCCAGCCCGCCCGCCACCGCATGTCGAACGCGATGACGTTTGCCGCGTTTCGCGCCGCGTCGGGTTTCTCCCGGGCGCTGCCGGGGTTCGTCTCGGACGACTTCGCCAGGCCGATCGGCTTCGGCGCCAACGTGCTGCGGCGGGCACGGCGCGAGACGATCGAGCGGCACCTCCGGCGGGTCGACCCGTCGCTGGATGGATGGCAGCTGCGTCAGGCGGTGCAGCAGGCGTTCGACTCGTACGCCCGGTACTGGATCGAGAGCTTCCGCCTGCCGAGGACGTCGGCGCGCATCGTCGACGCAGGGTTCTCCGTCGAGGGTTACGAACACATCACGCAGGGACTGGCGCGGCGGCGCGGTGTGATCCTCGCCCTCCCCCACCTCGGCGGGTGGGAGTGGGCCGGCCGGTGGCTCGCCGACAACGGCAACCGGGTCACGGCGATCGTCGAGCAGATCGATCCCCCCGAGCTGTTCGACTGGTTTGCCCGCCTGCGCAACGACCTCGGGATGACGGTGGTGCCGCTCGGGCCTGACGCCGGGCGTGCCGTGCTGCGGGCGTTGGCGGGCAATGAGATCGTGTGCCTGCTCTGCGACCGGCACATCGGCGGCAGCGGCGGGGTCGATGTCGAGTTCTTCGGGGAGCACACGACGCTCCCGGCCGGCCCGGCGACCATCGCGCTGCGCGCCGATGCGCCGCTGCTGCCGGTCGGGGTGTACTTCACGCCGCAGCGCAACGGACATCACGCCATCGTCCGCCCGCCGGTGTCGATGACACGTGACGGAAGGCTGCGCGACGACGTGGCCAGGGTCACGCAGACCCTGACGACCGAGCTCGAGTGGCTGATCCGTCGCGCCCCGTCGCAGTGGCACCTGTTCCAACCCAACTGGCCGAGCGACCCGGGGTACCGCGCGTAGTGCTCTCAGCGAGCGATCTGGGCGGACGTTCTCGGTCCTGGGAACGTCCGCGCCAAGAAGGGTGAATGAGAAGCCTGCGCCCAGATGCGTTGGGACCGGACGGCCTGACCCGTCACGATGTCGGCGATGTCGGCGATGTCGGCGGTGTCTCGGGGTGGACCTGCACCGGCGTGCCCGTCGTACCCTCGGGCACGGTCGCCTGCAACGCCTCGGCTTGGTCGTCGAACCAGCGAGCGTCGTCCATCGTCCCCCAACTGCCGTCTTCGGCAAGGATCTCGTGGGCGCTCTCGTCACGTCGGACGACCCAGTTCGGTGTGGCCATCGACGCCGATCGTAGGTCGCGTCGGCGGCGCCCTCGAACCGTCTCGGCG
>JBPCJW010000171.1:0-11299 GCA_051004915.1 Ilumatobacteraceae bacterium | reverse complement strand
GGCGTCACCGTCCGAGTGCTGCAACGACTCCTCGCACTCACCGCAGCGATCTGGCACAACCACCACAGCCGCCAGCCGGTGCTCCGATCGCTCGTTGCTTACGATCACTGAGACCCCTTGGATTTTGGCATCTAGCTTGCTGCACCACTTCCCGTATTGCCTATCCGGTCAACTCCAGTAGCCACAACCAGGCCGACGTCCGCCTCGTCCGGCGCGAGGCGATCGACGGTGGCGCCCACCTCGGCATCGACGTCGCCGCAGTGCTGCGTCCGATGTACGACCTCTCTCCGTCGACTACTTCCCCCGGGAGATGGCAGCTGGATCTTTCGCCAGCAGGACCGCGAGCAGCTGGTGATCACGGGTACGGCGCCTTGCTCAGCTACTTCTCGGACGCGCCGTTCCTGGAGGGGCTGCTCGACATCGACCCGCTCGACCCGCGGGCGCTGGAGCAGCGCCTCGACCACGTGCTGGCGTTCTTCCGGTCCCCCTGGTGCCGTAGCGGCTCGGACCGGGGCCTCGGCGGGGCGCGCGCCTACCATCACCGCCCGATGGCAACGCTGCAGCTCGGTCAGGATCTCCTCGGATACGACACGGTCGGCGACGGCAATGGACCCGTCGTGCTGCTGTACCACGGCACCACGCAGGACCGGGCGGCCTGGGACTTCGTGCTGGCCGCGCTGCCCGAGGACCACGACCTGCGGTTCGTCAAGGTCGAGTTCCCTGGTTCCGGAGAGTCGTCGATGCCGGCAGGCCCATTGACCGTCGACCAACTGGTAGACGGCGGGTTGGCCGTGATGGACCACCTCGGCCACGACAGCTTCCACGTCGCCGGCTACTCGCTCGGCGCCGTCGCCGCCCTCGCCACCGCCGCCACGGGCGGCACCAGGGTGCTCACGGCGACGAGCCTGTGCGGATGGGCGCTGTCGGACCCTCGCATGATCTTTACGTTCGACCTCTGGAAGCGGCTCATCGACGCCGACCGAGAGCTGTTCGTCCGCTACGCCGTGGCCGACGGTTTCACGGCCCCGGCGATCGGAGCCATGGAACCGATGCTCGGTGACGTCATCGCGCTCGGCGTGGCGGCGATCGCTCCCGGTTCGGCGGCACAGCTCGATCTCGACATCGCTCTCGACATCACCGGCCTGCTCGGTGACATCACGGCGCCGACGCTGATCATCGGTGCCGAGGACGATCGCTGGGTCGACGTCTCGCACTCCCGCTCGCTGGCCGAGGCGATCAGCGGCGCCCGCCTGGAAGTCCTCCCGGCCGGCCACATCGTGACCCAGGAGCTGCCCGCCGACGTCGCCCGCCTGCTCCACGCCCATGTCGCGTCATGAACGAGCCCGTCGCCGGCGCGGCCGCGTCTCGCACCTCGTCCGCCGACACGTCGTCCGGTGCTGTCCGATGAGCGAGGGAGTCTCCGACCGAGCGAATCAGCAGCACGGTCGTCCCGCTGATGGCCGAGTACCTGTTGCGCTCCTTCCCGGCGTGACCGCCTACGGCGAGGTTGTTACATGAGCGTCGACCGGTGAGCGTCCCCGGCTCGAGGGCGGAGCAGTACGCCCCGCTCGAGCCGGAGGCGCTCGAGCGCTGGCAGCGCTTCGGGCAATCCGACCAGGTGTGGTTCCCCCAGTACCTCGGACTGGAAGTCGAAGAGGTTCGGCTGGACTACTGCCGGATGCGTCTCGGCTTCCGGCCGGAGTTGCTGCAAGCCGGTGGGGTGATCCATGGTGGCGCGCTGGCCGCGCTGCTCGACACCGTGCTCGTCCCGGCGATCGGCGGCCCGCTCGGTCCGGACGACGACTTCTCGACCGTCGACCTCCACGTCCAGTACCTCCGGCCAATCCGCGAGGAGGACGTCGTGGCCGAAGGATGGGTGGTGCGCCGCGGCAAGCGCACCGTCTTCGGCCAGAGCGAAGCCCGGGGCGCGGAGACCGGTGAGCTGGCGGCGACCAGCATCCTCACGTACAACGTGCGCCGCGCCGGGTAGCCGATCGGGCGACCTTACGGTCGTGAGCACGTATCACGCGGGGCTTCATGCGCTCGTCATGTGGGCGTCATGTGGGCGCACCGAGGATGAAGTCATCCTCACGCCGAGCACGGACGAGGGTCATGAGCAAGAGACCGACGAGGGAGCGACCATGAGCATCACCGCACCCCGCACAACCGACGATACGACGCACGACCTCCCCGACGTCGTCGGGCACGTGCGCACGGCGCTGCGGACCAGCGCGGCCGACCTCGAGCGGGCGCTGGCCGAGCTGCGACCGGACGAGCGTCGGCGCCAACGAGCCCTCGACCGCTGGTTCGCCGGGTTCGCCGCCCAACTGCGCCGCCACCACGATCTGATCGACACGCTGGTCGTGCCGGCCCTCGCCGGGCGCGGCGCGCTCGACCAGCGGGCGCTCGACGTCCTCGCCGCCGACCATGCCTGGATCGATCAGCTGCTCGGGGATCTCGGCGACGCCCTCGGCGTGTTGTCGTTCGGTCTCGGCGACGAGGAGCACTGGGTGCGTCGGTCGGTCGATCTGGCGATGGCTCTGCGCCACGCCGTCGACGGGCAACTCGAGCGTGAGCAGCGCCAACTGACCCCGCTCGTCGCGCATCGATTGTCCGCCGGAGAGTGCGACATCCTGCGCCACGAGGCGATGCGCCGGGTGGCGGGCGGGCCGGTCCGCTTCTCCCTGGCCTGGCTCTACGCCCACATCGACGAGGCCGAGCGCCAACAGGTCGCCGCCTACGCCCCGACGACGCGCCGTCTCATCTGGCGCTCACAACGCGGCGTCTACGAGCGCACCAGCGAAGCCGCCTTCGGCTGAGCCGACGAGGCGCTTGTCCGACCCAGCCGAGGAGCGCAGTCTTGGAAGCGTATGGAGGCCATCATTGCGCCATGGGTGGTCGCACGCTCTCGGAGGGGGACTCCAAGGAGTTGCTGGCGGCGTTCGACGTCCCGATGGTCGAGGCCCGCCTCGCCGCGACCGCCGATGCGGCCGTGGCTGCTGCGGAGGCCATCGGCTATCCGGTCGTCGCCAAGCTGAACGGTGACGGGATCGCCCACAAGACCGAGCGCGGCCTTGTGCGGTTGCAGCTGCCGGACGCCGATGCGGTCCGGATCGCCGCCTCGGAACTGCTCGCCGCCGCCGAGCCGCAGGACGGTGCCGTGACCGTCCTCGTGGCGCCGATGATCGCCGGCCATCGCGAGCTCATCGTCGGCACTCTGCGCGACGAGCAGTTCGGGCCGACTGTCATGCTCGGCCTCGGCGGGATCCTGGCGGAGGCCATCGGTGACGTCGTGTTCCGGCCGGCACCGGTCGACCGCGTCACGGCGCAGGAGATGGTCGATCAGCTGGCCAGTCAGCGCCTGCTCGCCGACTTCCGTGGCGAGGCAGCGGTCGACCGCGACGCGCTCGCCGACACCCTCGTCGGCCTGGGACGGCTGGCCGTCGAGCGGTCCGACATCGCCAGCGTGGACGTCAATCCGCTGCTCATCGATCGCACCGGTCGGCCCGTCGCCGTCGACGCCCTGGTCGAGCTCGGCAGCGAGCCAGATGACGGCGAGACCACGGTCGCGACCCGGACGAGACCGACGCCCGAGCAGTTCCGCGCTCTCTTCGAGCCACGCGGCGTGCTCGTTGCCGGCGCCTCCAGCCATCCGGGCAAGTTCGGGTTCGTCTCCCTGCACAACTTGCTCGCTGGCGGCTACGCCGGTCGGGTCGAGGGGACGAACCTGCAGGGTGAGGAAGTGCTCGGCGTCCGCACGGTCGCCGACATCGACGCGCTGCCCGCCGGCGTGATCGACCTCGTGTTCGTGTGCACCCCGGCGTCGGCCAACGCCGCCCTGCTGCGGGCCTGCGCCGCCAAGGGCATCACGGCGGCGTTCCTCACGTCGGCCGGCTACGGCGAAGCGGGAGAGGACGGCCGGCGAGCGGAAGCCGAGCTGGTCGCCTTGGCCGACGAGCTGGGAATCCTTCTCGCCGGTCCGAACGGGCAGGGCATCGTCAGCACCCCGGTCTCGCTGTGCGCCCAGATCGTCGCCCCATACCCGCCAGCGGGCCGAATCGCCGTCGCCAGCCAAAGCGGCAACTTCGTGTCGAGCTTCCTCAACTACGCCCGAGCGACCGGGGTCGGCATCAGCCGCGCCGTGTCCGCCGGCAACGCGGCGGCCGTGTCGGTCGCCGACTACCTCGACCACTTCGCCCACGATCCCGCGACCGCCGTCGGGCTGGTCTACGTCGAGGGCATCACCGACGGCCGCTCGCTGCTGGCGCAGCTCGGCCATGCCGCTGCGAGCAAGCCGCTCGTGGTGGTCAAGGGTGGGACGACCGAGAGCGGAGCGCGCGCCGCGGCCAGCCACACCGGTGCTCTCGCGGCGGACGACAAGATCTTCGACGGCGCCTGCCGGGCCGCCGGCATCACTCGGGCCGTCACGGTCGAGGAAGCGTTCGAGGCTGCGGCCACCTTCGCCACCCAAGCGGCGCCGGCTGGACCGAACGTGGTGATCCTGACCACCGCCGGAGGGTGGGGTGTCGTCACCGCCGATGCCGTCGCCCGCGACGGCGATCTCCGGCTGCTGCCGTTGCCTGCCGAGCTGGAAGCGGCAATCGACGAACTCCTCCCGCCGCGCTGGAGCCGCAACAACCCGGTCGACTGCGCGGGCGGTGAGACACGAGACACCATCCCCGAGGTGCTGCGGCTGATCGCCGAGCACCCGGCCGTCGACGCAGTCGTCTATCTGGGCCTCGGGATCCAATCGAACCAGGCCCGGATGATGCGCGACGGGCCCTTCTTCCCCGACCATGGGTTGGAGCGGATCGTCGCCTACCACGAGCGTCAGGACACCCGGTTCGCAGAGGCCGCCGACGAGCTGAGCAGGGCGACCGGCAAGCCGATCCTGACGGCCACCGAGCTGGCGGTCGCCGACCCGTCCAACGCCGGCCCGGCGGCGGTGCGAGCGACGGGTCGCCTTTGCTACCCGAGCGGCAACAGGGCCGTCGCCGCGCTGGGCCACCTGTACCGAGACGCCCGTTACCGCCAGCGGCGCGCGTCCCGTCCGTGAGCTCGGACTCCGCGTTGGCGGTCGGCCGTCTCGCTGGTCCTCGTCGCCCTCGTCCCGGCGCTGGGCGGCCGGGCGGACGCCGCGCCCCGTCGACCGTCATCGCTGCGCCGGCGGCGGTGCTGGATCGTCCGGTGACCCCGGCCAACGACAAGGTGGGCGTCGGTGCAGTTGGGCTGGAGGTCCTCGGCCCGGAGGCCACGCTGCAGACCGAGGTGCAGGCTGGCCCGATCGAGGCAGGAGTCGTGGCGGACGACCTATTGCCTCGGATGCGTCGGCGCCGATGTCCGCGACAACACCGCCGAGCTCAAGGAGCTCGGCGCAGTCGCCGGCACGGGTGGGACGCGTCAGGCCGGGCTGGAGGTGACCCGCCGCACGCTGGGGGAGTGGCCGACGGCCGGTTTCGTCCTCGCCGACGGATCGGGGCTGAGCAAAAGGACCCGTTGACCTGCGACGCGCTGGTCGCCGTGCTGGCGCGAAGCTGGACGGACTCTCGGCGCCGGCCTCCCCGTCGCCGGCCAAACCGGCACGCTGGCCGACGTGCTGACGGACTCGCCGGGTGACCGGGCGTCTGCGAGCCAGGACGGGGACGCCCGGCGACGCACCGACCGGTGCTGACCCGCCCGCCGTCAAGGCGCTCGGCGGTACCTCCCGGTCGAGGGACGCAGCGCTGCGGATTTCGCCGTGTTCCTCAACAGCCAGGGTGACCTGACCGCCCCGTCCTCCTACCTCTCGATGTGGGACGACCTCGCCGACGTCCTGGCGACATACCCCGACGGCCCCCACCCCCGAGGGGCTTGCCCCCGCCGACCGACCCAGCAGCGCGTTTGTTCGATGGCCGTCGGCCGGCCGATCGTCTACGAACAAACGCGGCTTCTGTCCAGCGCCACCGGAGACTGCTCGTCGATCCCACGGGTGATTCGTCCGGACGACCCATACCTTGAGCTGGTGACCGTGCTGCGGATGTTCCCGTTGGGTGGCGTCCTCCTGCCCGGCGGGCTCCTGCCGCTGCACGTCTTCGAGCCCCGATATCGCCAACTCGTGATCGACTGCCTCGCCGACGACGACGGTGCCCCGGAGTTCGGCGTCACGATGATCGAGCGGGGCTGGGAGGTCGGCGGCGGCGACACGCGTGCCGACGTCGGTGTCGTCGCCCGGATGGTGCAGGTCGAGGCCCTCGACGAGCAGCGCTACGCATTGGTCGCCGTCGGGACTCGGCGGTTCCGGGTCAATAGCTGGCTGCCCGACGACCCCTATCCGCTGGCCGACATCGAGGACTGGCCCGACGTGGATGCCGATGCCGCCGGCCTCGGCGAGCGGGCCGGCGAGCTGACCGCGCGCTTGCGGGCGGTGCTCGAGCTCGCCGTCAAGGCCGGGATGCTGGCCACCGTCCCTGACCTCCAGATCAGCGACGAACCGATGCTCGCGTCCTACCACCTGTCGGCGCAGGCACCGCTCGGCCCCGCCGACCGGTACCGGCTGCTCGTTGCCCCGTCTCCGGCGGCGCGGTTCGACGGACTCGCCGCCGCGCTCGACGACGCCGAGGCGATGTACCAGTTCCGCCTCACGTGATCGTGCGGTGCTGACCAGGTCGTCACGACGGCGCATCGCGCCAGTCGTGATAGAAATCGCGGCGTGACGACGACCGATCGCCCGCCGACGGATCGCGCCGCGGCGGACGGCACACCCGTGAAGCCGGCCGCGGCCATGCGGCGCGAGGAGCAGCCGTCGATCGGCGACGTCGTCGATCTCGTCAAGACCTACGCCAAGCAAGAGACGCTCGGTCCGCTGAAGGGCGCCGGCCGGTGGCTCGGGTTGGGTGCGGCCGGAGCGGTGCTGCTCGGGCTCGGCCTCGTCATCATGCTGCTGGGCGTGTTGCGGTTGATCCAGACCGAGTGGGAGCGGGCAGCCACCGGGGCACTGTCGTGGCTGGCGTACCTGCTCGTGCTGATCGTCACCGTCGTGCTGCTCTTCCTCGTGCTCAAACGCATCAACCGCGACAGCCTGAACAAGGAGTGAGCTGATGGCCAAGCGGTCCGCACCGCCGCAGACGAAGGTCACGCGCGACGACCTCGAACGCAACTTCCGATCACTCCAGGGCGGTGTCAAGGACAAGGTCGACGAGCAGCGCAGCAAGCTGGTGATGGCGGCGGCGGGCGCCGGCATCGTGGTCGCCCTCGTTCTGTTCCTCCTCGGCCGCCGCAGCGGTCGGAAGAAGAACACGCTCGTCGAGATTCGCCGGGTCTGATCCGTGGGTCCGATCGCTCGGCGCTTTCCACTGCTGTCGCCCGGCCTGCTCCTCCGGCGCAAGGCGATCGGCCAGGGGATCTTCGGTGACAGCCGCATGTGGCAGGTGATCGGCGTCATCGTCTTCGGGCGCACGGTGCTGCGCAAGATCATGCGGTCCGACGGCGAGACCGTCGCCGTCGAACGGCTGAATCCCGGCGAGCGAATCATCGTGACGGGCGTCCGGCTCAAGAAGTGACGCCGGCCGCAGGCGATGAGCGATGAGCGATGAGTGGTCATGCGGCGCAGAACGCTCATCGCCCGTCAGCACGGGCACGGGAGCCGGGCTCGGCGTGACGGCGTCGGCTTCGGCGACGGTCTTGCGGGTGGGCGAACGTGTCCTCCTGCTCGACGTCAAACGCCGCCGTTACCTCGTGCAGTTGAGCGAGGGCGGCGAGTTCCACAGCCACGCCGGGTACGTCCGCCACGGCGACATCGTCGGGTGCGACGAGGGGACCGTGGTGCGCTCAACCCGCGGCGCTGAGTACACGGTGCTGCGCCCAACGCTTGAGGACTTCGTGCTGGAGATGCCGCGCGGCGCACAGGTCATCTACCCGAAGGACCTCGCCCCGATCTGCATGCTCGCCGACATCGCCCCGGGGGCGCGGGTATTCGAGTCGGGGGTCGGCTCCGGCGCGCTCTCGATGACGATGCTGCGCGCCGGCGCCGAGATCGTTGGGTACGAGCTGCGCGAGGACTTCGCCAACCGGGCCAAGACGAACGTCCGCAGCTTTCTCGGCGAGCAAGCGCTGGAGCGCTACCATGTCGAGCTGCGCGACAGCTACGAGGGCATCGACGGCGCAGCCGGGGAGTTCGACCGAGTTCTGCTCGACCTGCCCGAACCGTGGCGTGTCGTCGACCACGCCGAGGGCGTGCTGCGCGCCGGCGGCATCCTCGTCGCCTACACGCCGTCGATCATCCAGGTCGCCCAGATGCGCGAGGTGCTGAGGGGCAAGTGGATCGACGCCCGGACAGTCGAGGTGCTGCACCGCACGTGGCACGTGGAAGGGGCGGCGGTACGCCCGGACCACCGCATGGTCGCCCACACGGGCTTCCTGACGGTGGCGCGGTTCCTGGGGCGTTGAACGGCGGTCGTCAACCGGTGACGAGCGCTGCGAGCAGGCTTTCCGGCGACCCGATCGCGATGCGTCGAGGATTGAGCGTGAGGTCGTGCTCGGAACGCAGCTCGAACATCGCCCCCACGGTGGTCGACTCGATGACCTCGTCGATCCGTTCGTGGCGGACGGTCTCGGCCCCGGCCGACGCAGCGATCCCGCCGGCGAGGAGTTCGACGTCGACGTCGACAAAAGCCGACCGAGATGATGGTGCCGGGATCGTCGAGTTGTTCTGCGTTGAACAGGCGGGTCGGCGCGCCAAAGCCTCGCTCGGCTTGCCAGGCGGCCTCGAAGTCAGTCCTCGAACGTGTAGCCCTCGCGCAAGCGGCGCACGAACACCGAGACGATCACGGGCCTGCGATGCTGCTCACGGTTCGATGTAGATGCACTCTCCGGGGCACTCCTCGGCCGACTCGATGACGGCGTCGAGCTGCCCATCAGGGACCTCGGCCAACCCCTCGGCACCCTGCGGGTTGCCCTTGGCCGTGGCGAAGATCGTGTCCTTCTCCTGGACGTACGCCAGCCCGTCATCGAGCAACGTGAACACGTCAGGGGCGATCTCCTCGCAGAGGCCGTCGCCCGTGCACAGATCCTGGTCGATCCACACCTTCATGACGAAGTACTTTACACGGTCCGCGGCGTGGAAACGCCATCATCGAAGCCTCCGACTTTGTGCCGACCGCTGCGTGTAGCGTCGCCCGCAGTTCGATCGTGATCGATCCGGAAGGAGGCAGCGTGCCCGACGAGTCCCCGGAGGCCGCCCAGGTCGACGCGCTGCTGGAGGAGATCGCCCACCTGCGTGCCCGGCTGGCGGATGCCCCCAAGCGAGTGCGGGCGCTCGAGGAGCGGCTGCTCGAGACGAAGGGCCAGCTGGCGCAGGCGGTCGCCCAGAACGAGAAGCTCAGCTACACGCTGCGGGAGGCGCGGGAGCACATCGCCACGTTGCGCGACGAAGTCGACAAGCTCACCCAACCGCCGTCCGCGTACGGCGTGGTCGTCGGCAAGAACGAGGACGGCACGGTCGACATCCTGACGAGCGGTCGGAAGATGAAGGTCGCGACCCATCCCGACATCGACCTCGACGAGCTGGACCGGGGGAGCGAGGTCGTGCTCAACGAGAGCTTCAACGTCGTGCTCGCTCGCCATCCCGAGGGCACCGGAGAAGTGGTCACCGTCAAGGACGTCATGGACGACGGCATCCGGGCGCTCGTGATCGGCCGCGCCGACGAGGAGCGCGTGTGCGAGCTGGCCGATGTGCTGCGCGGCGTGCATCTGCGGGCCGGCGACAGCATGCGCCTCGATCCGCGCTCCAACCTGCTGCTCGAGAAGCTGCCCCGGCCGGAGGTCGAGGACCTGCTGCTGGAGGAGGTGCCGGACATCTCGTACGCCGACATTGGCGGGCTCGATGATCAGATCGAGCAGATCGCCGATGCCGTCGAGCTGCCGTTCCTGCACCAGGACCTGTTCGCCGAGCACCGCCTGCCGGCGCCGAAGGGGATCCTGCTGTACGGGCCGCCGGGGTGCGGCAAGACCCTGATCGCCAAGGCGGTTGCCAACAGCCTGGCCAAGAAGGTGGCAGCGTCGACCGGCGACGAGAAGGGCCGCAGCTACTTCATCAACATCAAGGGCCCTGAGCTGCTCAACAAGTACGTCGGCGAGACCGAGCGGCAGATCCGGCTGGTGTTCCAGCGAGCCAGGGAGAAGAGCGAGGAGGGGTGGCCGGTCATCGTGTTCTTCGACGAGATGGACTCGATGTTCCGGACCCGTGGGTCGGGCATCAGCTCGGACATGGAGTCGACGATCGTGCCGCAATTGCTGGCCGAGATCGACGGGGTCGAGGGTTTGCGCAACGTCATCGTGATCGGCGCGACGAACAGGGAGGACCTGATCGATCCCGCGATCCTGCGGCCGGGGCGCCTCGACGTGAAGATCAAGATCGAGCGGCCGAACGGCGTTGCGGCCGCGCAGGTCTTCGCCCAATACCTGACCGACGAGATCCCGATCGCCCCGGGGGAGTCGGTTCCTGAGATGATCGAGTCGACGGTTGCAGAGATGTACCGGGAGGACGACGCCAATCGATTCCTCGAGGTCACGTACGCCAACGGCGACAAGGAGATCCTGTACTACAAGGACTTCGCGTCGGGCGCGATGATCGAGAACATCGTCCGGCGGGCGAAGAAGCTGGCGATCAAGCGCGTCATCGGTGGTGGTGAGCGAGGGGTGCGGCTCGAGGACCTGCTGGCGTCGATCAAGCAGGAGTACAAGGAACACGAGGATCTGCCGAACACGACGAACCCCGACGACTGGGCGAAGATCTCCGGCAAGAAGGGCGAACGCATCGTGTTCATCCGGACCCTCGTCAACGAGGGCCGCAGCGACGACCCCATGGGTGGCCGAGCCATCGAACGCGTCGCAACAGGCCAATACCTTTAGCCCAACAACCGCGTTCGCGCACCAACGATCGCCGGGCGGGGCCCCACCGCACAAACGCAGCAAGTCCGGAGCCGCCCGGCACGACCACCACGGGACGGAAGCCGCGTTTGTTCGCAGGGTGCGCGTGGAACGACGGCGGCCGCACAAACGCGGTGTGGCCGCTGTCCGACGATGCCGAATGCTGTCACCGCTCGTCCCGCACCCGGCGCGTGGGTCCGGCATGACGCCGGTCGCCGGTCGGCGCCCGGTTCGACCGCACCATCAACACCTACACCGACGCCAGACGAGGATGTCCCGCTGTCTGTTGAAGTTCGGCGGTGATCCCGAACTTGCTCAGGCGACCTGAGCGTAGTTGGCGGGTGTGACGGTCGGGTTCGTGGCGGCGGTGATGGCGTTGACGACGACGGGCATG
>JBPCJW010000170.1:0-10267 GCA_051004915.1 Ilumatobacteraceae bacterium | reverse complement strand
CCCTACGCCGAGCTGCACTGCCACTCCAACTTCTCGTTCCTCGACGGCGCCTCGCACCCGGAGGAGCTGGCCACCGAGGCCGCCCGGCTCGGGCTGGATGCCCTCGCCCTGACCGACCACGACGGCTTCTACGGCATCGTGCGCTTCGCCGAGGCGGCCCGCGCCGTCGGCCTGCCGACGGTGTTCGGCGCCGAGATCACCCTGACCGCCGGCCTCACCCCCGACCAGCGGGTGGCGCTCGACGAGCAGCACACGCTGACCCAGATCGCCACCGGCCAGGTGCCGGATCACCACGCCCCCGACCCGCACGGGGACCACCTCCTGCTGCTCGCTGACGGTCCATCGGGCTATGGCCACCTCGCCCGCACGCTGAGCCTCGGCCACCTGGCGGGGGAGAAGGGGGCGCCGCAGTTCACGCTGGCCGACGTCGCCCGCCACACCGCCGGCCACGTGTGGGCGCTGACGGGCTGTCGCAAGGGATCGGTGCCGCGGGCGCTCGTCGACGACGGCCCGGCGGCGGCCCGGCGCCAGTTGCACCAGCTGATCGAGACGTTCGGGCGCGACCGCGTCCTGGTCGAGCTGTGGGACCACGGCGACCCGCTCGACTCGGCCCGCAACGACGCCCTGGCCGAGCTGGCCGCCCGTCACGACGTCGGGTGCGTCGCTACGACCAACGCCCACTACGCCACGCCGGGCCAGCGCCGCCTGGCCACGGCCCTCGCTGCGGTGCGGGCCAGGCGCAGCCTCGGCGAGCTGGACCCGTGGCTGCCGGCGGCGGCCGGCGCCCACCTGCGTTCCGGCGCCGAGCAGCGCCGTCGCTTCGCCCGCTACCCAGGCGTCGTCGAGCTGGCCGCCGAGGTCGGTCGCGCCGCCGCCTTCGACCTGTCGCTCGTGGCGCCGTCGCTGCCACCGTTCCCGTGCCCCGACCAGCTCACCGAGATGCAGTACCTCCGCCACCTCGTCGACGAGGGCGCCCACCACCGTTACGGCGAGCGGCCCGAAGCCATGACGAACGGGGTGGTCGAGGACCTGTCCCTGCGGGCCAGGGCGTGGCACACGATCGACCACGAGCTGGCGATCATCGAGCAGCTCGGGTTCGCCGGCTACTTCCTCGTCGTGTGGGACCTCGTGCGGTTCTGCAAGCAGACCGACATCTACTGCCAGGGCCGGGGGAGCGCGGCCAACTCGGCCGTCTGCTACGCCCTCGGCGTCACCAACGCCGACGCCGTGTCGCTCGGCCTGCTGTTCGAGCGCTTCCTGTCGCCAGAGCGCGATGGCCCACCGGACATCGACATCGACATCGAGAGCGACCGCCGCGAGGAGGTCATCCAGTACCTCTACGGCAAGCACGGTCGGCACCACACGGCGCAGGTGGCCAACGTCATCACGTACCGGGCGAAGTCGGCGATCCGCGACATGGCCAAGGCGCTGGGCCACGCACCGGGCCAGCAAGACGCGTGGTCGAAGCGCGTCGACGGGTGGGGCACGGTGCGCACGACGGCGGCCGAACCCGACCACGCCATCCCCGCCGCGGTGGTCGAGCTGGCGTTGCAGGTGGAGGACGCGCCGCGCCACCTCGGCATCCACTCGGGCGGCATGGTCATCTGCGACCGCCCGGTGATCGAGGTGTGCCCCGTCGAGTGGGGGCGGATGGCCGACCGCTCGGTGTTGCAGTGGGACAAGGACGACTGCGCCGCAGCAGGCCTCGTCAAGTTCGACCTGCTCGGCCTGGGGATGCTCTCCGCGCTGCACTACGCCGTCGACCTCGTGCGCGAGCACCGCGGCTACAAGATCGACCTGGCGACCATCCCGCAGGAGGACGACGTCTACGCCATGCTCTGTCGCGCCGACACCGTCGGCGTGTTCCAGATCGAGTCGCGGGCGCAGATGGCCACGCTGCCCCGGCTCAAGCCGCGGCGGTTCTACGACCTCGTCGTCGAGGTGGCGCTGATCCGGCCCGGTCCGATCCAGGGCGGGTCGGTGCACCCGTACATCCGCCGGCGCAACGGCCAGGAGCCGATCACGTACCTCCACCCGCTACTCGAGAACAGCCTCGGCAAGACGCTCGGGGTGCCACTGTTCCAGGAGCAGCTGATGCAGATGGCGATCGACGTGGCCGGGTTCACACCTGCCGAGTCCGACGAGCTGCGCCAGGCGATGGGGTCGAAGCGCTCGGCAGCGCGCATGGAGAAGCTGAAGCACCGGCTGTACGCCGGGATGACCGAGCGGGGGATCACCGGCGACGTCGCCGACGAGCTGTACGTGAAGATGAAGGCGTTCGCCAACTACGGTTTCCCGGAGAGCCACTCGGTGTCGTTCGCCTACCTCGTGTACGCGTCGTCGTGGATCAAGTACCACGAGCCGGCGGCGTTCTGTGCGGCTCTGCTCAACGCCCAGCCGATGGGGTTCTGGAGCCCGCACACGCTGGTCCGTGACGCTCGCCGCCACGGCGTGGTGGTGCGCACCCCAGACCTCAACCGGTCCCTGGCCGCGGCGACCTTGGAGCCGCTCGACGCCAGTGCATCCGAGGGTTTGAGCGCATCCGAGGTTTTGCTGCGCCCCTGCCGGTCAGCAAACCCTC
Organism: Ilumatobacteraceae bacterium; assembly: GCA_051004915.1. Taxonomy (GTDB): domain Bacteria; phylum Actinomycetota; class Acidimicrobiia; order Acidimicrobiales; family Ilumatobacteraceae; genus JALZMG01. Next base: position 7,686 of record JBPCJW010000170.1, on the reverse strand, counting down.
CGGTGCCGGGAAACCCTCCGATGGGGGGGACGGGGGGGCAGCCGGCGGTCAGATTGGGGATCGGGTCGGTGCGCGGGGTGGGGGAGGAGCTGGCCAAGGCGATCGAGGCCGAGCGGCTCGCCGCCGGCCCGTACACCGGGTTGGAGGACCTCGTGCGACGGGCGCCGGCGCTGGAGCTGCACCAGCTGGAGGCGCTGGCCACGGCCGGCGCGTTCGGGGAGTGCCTCGGGCTGGAGCGCCGGGAGGCGCTGTGGGGCGTCGGGGCGGTGGTCCAGTCGCGGCCAGGCCGATTGGCCGGCGTGGTCACCGGCACCCACGCCCCACCCCTGCCCGGGAGGTCACCGGCAGAGGAGGCGGTGGCCGACCTGTGGGCCACCGGCGTGTCGCCCGACGGGCACCCGACGAGCTTCCTGCGCGGGCAGCTCGACGAGCTCGGCGTCGTCACGTCGCAGGGGTTGTGGGGCGTCACGCCGGGCTCGCGTGTCACCGTGGCCGGTGTCGTCACCCACCGCCAGCGTCCGATGACGGCACAGGGCACGACGTTCCTCAACCTCGAGGACGAGACCGGACTGATCAACGTGATCGTGTCGAAAGGTTGCTGGGCGCGCTTCCGGCGGGTGGCTCGCGAGGCACCGGCGATGACGATCCGCGGTCGCTTGGAGCGGGCCGAGGGCGTCATCAACCTGGTCGCCGAACACCTGCAGCCCCTGATCCTCCCCGGTAGCACCATCCACGCCAGCCGCGACTTCCGCTGACGCCACCTTGACGACGAGCGGCTGCCGAGCTACCACTCCGGCGTGAGCGGGCGTCTTCGCAGGCGACTTCGGACAACCGCGTCGGCGATCACGACGGTCACCGCCAACCGCGACCTGCGCCGGGCCCAGGAATCCTATGCGTCGGCCTGGACGGGCGACCTGCTGCTGACCGTCGCCCTCGGCGTGGTCGCCTTCCGCAACGGCGGGGCGACGACACTCGGTGCCGTTGCGTTCCTGCGCATGATGCCGGCCGCGCTGCTCTCACCGTGGGGGACGGTGCTGGCCGACCGGTTTCCCCGCGATCGCGTGCTGCGCTGGTCCTGCCTCGTGCGTGGCGTGCTGCTCGCCGGCGCGGCGTTGACGTTCTTCATTGACGGCCCGCTCGTCGTCGTGTACGGACTCGCCATCGCCGCCGGTGGTGCGTTCGCCACCTACCGGCCAGCGCACTTGGCGCTGCTCCCCGCACTGTGCGTCACCCCGCTCGAACTGACCAGTGCCTACGTGGCTCGGGGCGTCATCAGCGCCGTCGGCGCGCTCGTCGGACCGCTCCTCGCCGCCATCCTCCTCGCTGTCGCCGATCCGGCGGCGGCACTCGCCGTCGCCGCCGGACTCGCGCTGTGGTCGGGCTGGAGCCTGCGCGGGCTGACCTATGAAGCGCCGCCGCGGCCCGCGGGACCCACGCCCCGCGTCGACATCGCCGAGGTGATCGCCGGCTTCCGAGCGCTCGTCAGCACGGCCGACGCCCGCGGGCTGGTCGTGTTGGCCCTCGTCCAGACGTTCACCCGCGGGTGCCTCAACGTGCTCATCCTGGTGATCGCCATCGACCTCCTGGGCGGCAGTGATGCCGACGTCGGAGTGCTCCTCGCCGCGGGTGGCGCTGGCGCCATCGTCGGTGCGGTGTTCGTGGCGGTGATGAAGAGGCGCCGCATCCTCGCCGCGCTGGTCGGAGTCGGCGTCGCGCTGTGGGGGACCGCGTTGGTGGCGGTCGGCGCGTTGCCGAACCAGCTCGTCGTGCTGGCCGCCACCGCGTTGATCGGCGTCGGCAACGCACTCGTCGACATCGGGATCTTCACGTTGCCTGCCCGCATCGTCCCCGATGCCCTGCTCGCCCGCTGGTTCGGCGCGCTCGAGAGCGTTTCGGCGCTGACCGTCGCCGCCGGTTCGATCGTCATGCCGCCGGTCATCGCCGCGCTCGGAGCACGCTGGACGCTCGCCGTCGTCGGGCTGCTCGGCCCGATCGCGGTCGTGATCTTCTGGAGACGCCTACGTGGGCTCGATCGGACGGTGACCGTGCGCGACGAGGTCATCGATTCACTCCGGCGGATCGCCATGTTGCGTCCGTTGCCCATGCCCGCGATCGAGACCCTGGCCGCCGGTTCGGTGCTGGTGACCGTTCCCGCCGGTCAGGTCGTGTTCGCCAAGGGGGAGCACGGTGATCGCTTCTACGTCATCGACGTGGGTCAGGCGATCGTCGAACGCGACGAGAGATCGAACCGCTCGCTCGGGCCCGGTGACTGCTTCGGCGAGATCGCCCTGCTGCGCGACGTCCCCCGGACGGCGACCGTGCTCGCCCAGACCGACCTCGCCCTGCGGTCGATCGACCGTGAGCACTTCCTCAGCACCGTCAACGGCTTCTCGTCAAGTTCCAGCAGCGCCACCACCCTCGTCGCCGACCGCCTGGCCGACGTCGGCCCGGCCGACTCCGCCGACTCCGCCGACGCCGACGCCTGACGAACCGGACCGCGATCCGTCTCGCCACTGAGGCCCGCCTTCGCCCTTGACGGCGGGCGGCCGTGGGACTACCACTCCGGCATGGGCGGGCGGCTCCCGGCGCGGCTGCGCGCTGCGACATCGGCGGTCGCCACTGTCGTGGCCAACCGCGATCTGCGCCGCGCCCAGATGTCGTTCGCCTCGGCATGGACCGCCGAGCTGACGTTGACCGTCGCCCTCGGCGTGGTCGCGTTCCGCGACGGCGGAGCGACGACGCTCGGCGCCGTCGCCTTCCTGCGCATGCTGCCGGCCGCCGTGCTGGCGCCGTGGGGCACGGCCCTGGCGGACCGGTTCCCTCGCGATCGCGTCCTGCGGTGGTCGTGCGCGCTGCGCGGCGCGCTGCTCGCCGCCACCGCACTGACCTTGGCGCTCGACGGACCGATCGTCATCGTCTACGCCTTGGCCATCGCCGCCACCGGTGCGTTCGCGACCTACCGTCCGGCGCACTCGGCACTGCTGCCCGCCCTGTGCGTCACCCCGGTGGAGCTGACCAGCGCGTACGTGGCGCGTGGCTTCATCAGCGCATCCGGCGCGCTCGTCGGGCCGATCATCGCTGCCGTCCTCCTGGCCATGGCCGACCCGGCGGCGGCGTTCGCGGTCGCGGCCGCCCTGGCGCTGTGGTCGGGGTGGAGCCTGGTCGGCCTCTCCTACGAGGTGCCGCCCCACGCGGGGCCGGCCAGCCGGCTGAACGTCGGCGAGGTGCCATCACACCGGCGGTTGGCCGGCTTCCGGACGCTCGTCGTCTTCCGCGACGCTCGGCTGCTCGTCGTCCTGGCCGCCGTCCAGACGTTCACTCGCGGCTGCCTCAACGTCCTGCTCATCGTCGTCGCCATCGATCTCCTCGGCGGCGGTGATGCCGATGTCGGGATCCTGGCGGCGGCCCTCGGCGCCGGCGCCATCCTCGGAGCCGTGGTGGTGATGACGATGCGCCGACACGGTGGCCTCGCCGCGCTGCTCGGCATCGGCGTCGCGCTGTGGGGGCTCCCGCTCGTCGTCATCGCCGCCCTCCCGCGCCAGATCGTCGTGCTCGCGATGATGGCGGCCATCGGGATCGGTGACGCCCTCGTCGACGTCGGGCTGTTCAGCCTGCCCACCCGCTTCGTCCCCAACGCCGTGCTGGCTCGGTGGTTCGGCGCGCTGGAGAGCGTCATCGCGCTGACCGTGGCCCTCGGCGCGCTGGTCGTCGCGCCGCTCATCGCCGGCCTTGGCGCGCGGTGGACGCTCGCGATCGTCGGCGTCCTCGGCCCCGTCTCCGTCATCGCATCGTGGCGCCACCTGCGCACGATCGACGGTTCAGTGACCGTGCGCGACGACGTCATCGAGTCGCTGCAGCGGATCGCCATGCTCCGGCCGCTGCCCATGCCGGCGATCGAGACGTTGGCGGCCGGGTCCGAGCGAACGACCGTCGACGCCGGCCACGCCGTGTTCACCGAGGGTGATCACGGCGACCGCTTCTTCGTCATCGAGCGGGGGGAGGCGCGCGTCCAGCGCAAGAACGCGATCGTTCGCGTGATCGGGGCGGGCGACTGCTTCGGCGAGATCGCCCTGCTGCGCGACGTCGCGCGCACGGCGACGGTGCTCGCGGTGACCGACCTCGAGCTGCGGACGATCGATCGGGACCACTTCCTGGCCATCGTCAACGGCTACGCGGCGAGCGCGACCGCGGCCAGCACGTTGGTCACCGACCGCCTGGCCAGTGACGGGGCGCCCGGGTCGTCATAACAGCGCGGAGGCGAGGCGCTGGTCGACCTGGCTGACCTCGACGTGACGCGGCATGCCCACGAGCCGCTGCTGCCCCTGATGTGGCAGCTGCGCGCGCGCCGACCTGGCCTCCTATGACGCGGCGTACGTGGCGCTGGCGATGCTGCTGGACGCACCGTTGCTGGCACTCGATCGCCGACTCGCCACCGCTCCTCACGGTGCTGAGATCGAGCTGGTCACCTCCGGCCCTGGCCCGGATCACTGATGGGTCGGATCACTGACCGGTTGGCAACCTGTCGGTGGGCCAGCCGGCGCCGGCCGGGTCGTAGTGGGCCAGCGGTGGCCGGCGCGACGGTCCACGCGCGACGACGGTCACCGTGCGCCACAGGATCGCCGCATCCGTCGCCGGTCCGAGCCGATCGACGTACTCCTCGTCGAGGGCGATCTGGCGGTGCTTGTCCAGGTACCCGTGCTCCACCAGCTCGAGCTGGGCGTAGCACGTGAACCCCGGTCGCACCGTCGACCGCCGACTCGCGACGACCTCGGCGACGTGGTCAGGGGCGAGCGGCCGCGGGCCGACGAGCGCCATGTCGCCGCGCAGCACGTGTAGTAGCTGCGGCAGTTCGTCGAGGTGCGTGCGGCGCAGGAACCCGCCGAACCGAGTGATGCGCGCCTGCTCGGCGAACGCCCGCCCGACGACCATCGTGCTGCCGAGGCCTGGGCTGCCGAGGTCACCGGCCTGGGCCGCCTCCGCCGCCGCCGTTCGCATCGTGCGCAGCTTGACGAGCGTGAAGTGACGACCGTGCCGACCGACGCGCACCTGGCGAAAGAACACCGGTCGGCCGTGACTGATCAACGCGGCCAGGCTCAGCGCGCCGACGCCGACGAGCGCCGGCAGTGCGGCGACCAGGCCGACGGCGACGTCAACGAGTCGTTTGACCGGTCGGTACCAGCCGGTCGAGCGCCGCATCGAACAGCTCCCCCCGTTCGTGCTTGTCGATGAACAGTGAGCCGGTGCCGCAGGCCGGCGAGAACACGACGGCTGCACCCTCGACCTCGAGTGCTCGCTCCAGCGCCTCGCTGATGCCGTCGGCGCGGGCGAGGGACGAATAGCCGGCCGCGGCCAACGCGTCCTCGAGGTGGGCAGCCATCGGCCCGGTGGTGATGACGAACGTCGTGCAGGGGTTGGTCGCCAGTGCGCCAGCCAGCTCGTCGAACTCGCCGTCTCGGTACCGCTCGCGATCGCCGCCGCAGATCAGCACGAACGGCTCGTCGAGCGAGGAGACCAACGCAGTCGTGGCGGCGGGCATGCACGAGGCCGCGTCGTTGACGACGACGCGTCCGTCACGATGGGTCACAGCCTGGCGGTAGTGGGGGCGAGCCGCGTCCAGCTCGAGAGAGCGCTCGGCGATGCTGTTGGCATCGACACCGCTGAGCAGCGCAGCGGCTGCGGCAGCGAGGGCGTTGTCGCGGTTCGGCACGCTCAGCAGCCTTGCGCCGGGAAGCGGCGCGACGAGCCCATCCGGTCCGCTGATCACCGGACCACCAGCGACTGGGACCTCGAGCCGCCACGCACCCGTTGGGCCGTACGACACGCCGTTGGCGACGAGCGGGTGGGCGTCGTCGAAGCGCTGCGGGATCGACTCGTGGTAGAGCAGGTCGCGGCAGTGCTCGGCCATCCGGTACTTCGCCTGGCGGTACGCCTCGAACGAACCGTGGTCGGGTTCGTGGTTGAGCGTGATGCCCGTCACGACGCCGACGTCGCTGATCCGCCGATACCCGTTCGCGAGGTGGCGGTTGGACGTCTCGAACACCAGCCGCTCGTCGGGCGGCGCCGAGGCGAGGCGACCGAGGTCGAAGCAGAACTCCCGGTCGTTGCCGCACACCACGCCGTCCACCAGCGTGCCGGCGAAGCGGCTCGTCGTCGTCTTGCCGTACGAGCCGGTGACGGCGATCACCGGACCGGCGAACAGGTCGAAGCAGGCGTCCGGGTAGAGCACGAACCGATCGGCCAGGGCGGCGAGGCGCGCTCGATCGTGGCGCAGCATCCACGACACTGGAATAAGGAGCGCCGCTGCGTCCTCGATGCCAGCCAAGTAACCATCACCGGTGCGCAGCTCGCCGCACTGCTGAAGGGCGCGGCGTGAGCGGTCGACGTGTTCGGGTGGCTGGTAGCGATGGGCCATCCAGAACGCCGTCTCGAGGTCGGCCGCCTCGTCGTGTAGGACGATGCCGTCGACCCCGGACTCGACGAGGTAGCGAACCATCGTCGCCGTCTCCAAGCCGGCCGCGCCGACGGCGTGCACCCTGCCTCGTGGCAGCTGGTCGATGCGCATCCGGGTCGATGGCGTCAGGGGGACGGCGCCAGGTCGGCCAGCCACCGCTCGTCCAGCCCGCTCGGCACGATGCGTCGGACGTCCTTGCCGCCGAGCGACCGGGGCAGGTTGGCCCGGGTCGTGAACTCGTCGAAGCGCTCGACGAAGTGCAGGTCCGGTGCCGGCAGCAGTCCGAGGTCGACCATCTCGCTGTGCAGCGGGTAGCGCTGCGCCAGCTCGGCGCGAAACCCGATTGGTTCGACGCCTTCGACGACGACGCTGAGGTCGTTGCACTCGCTGAACACGAACCAGCCAGCGCCTGGCAGCTGACCGCCGATCAGATCGGCCAGCTCGTACGTCGAGAACAGCTCGCCGTAGTTGACGATGTCGTCGCAGCGTCCGACGACGCGATCGAACGTGAAGCGCGGCGTGCCGCAGGTCGTGCGCTCGAGCCCTTCGATGACGTCGTAGGTGAGAAACCGGATGATCGGGAACGTGGTGCGCTTCAGCGAGCTGATCGCCAGGACGCCGCACCCCGCCTGCGGCGGGCGGACGTCGGCCGGCAGATCTTCGATCGGAACGGCCTCCGGGTACAACCCGTCGAAGAAGTGGTACCGGCCGCACGTCGGGCAGCTGGCCGCCAATGTGCCGATCTCGGTCGAGCCATACGTGTCGATCACGGCGTCGTCGGCGAGGCCGAAGCGGCGCTGCGCCCGTCGCCGCACGGCGGGAAACAGCACCTCGCCGTTCGTGATGATCCGCCGGACGGGCCGGGCGAGCTCGGCGCCGCCGAGGGCCGTGACGAGCCGGTCGAGGATCGTCGGCGAGCAGTACAGGACGTCAGGGCCGAAGGACAGCACCGCCGTGCGCTGGTCGTCCAAATTGGTCAGCCCGGCGTCGTTGACGGCCAGACCGAGCCGCTCGAACACGAGGTGGGCCGACCCGGCGTTGTGGCCGACGGCCAGTGAGATGAACCCGCGCCGGCACCCGTCGAGCCAGTCGGCGAACACGTCGAGCTTCTCCCCGACGTACCACTCGTCCTCAGTTGCCGTCCACGGGATGCGCTTGGGCTGCCCCGACGTCCCGCTCGAGTGGAAGTAGCGGGCGCCGTCGACCGGCCGCTGGTACCACGGGCCGGCGCGCTC
>JBPCJW010000169.1:0-25768 GCA_051004915.1 Ilumatobacteraceae bacterium | reverse complement strand
GAGGATGTCCCGCTGTCTGTTGAAGTTCGGCGGTGATCCCGAACTTGCTCAGGCGACCTGAGCGTAGTTGGCGGGTGTGACGGTCGGGTTCGTGGCGGCGGTGATGGCGTTGACGACGACGGGCATGTCGGCGTAGCCCTTGAGGCGCCGGAAGGATCGTTCGGCTTCGAGCATCCCTGCGGCGATCCAACGCTTCTTCATCGTCCCGGTGCGCCAGTGCTTCACGCGGCCGGTGGTCGTGCGGCAGATGGAGATCATCGACTCGACGCAGTTCGTGTTGGTCAACGACTGGCGGAGCCGGCCGGTGACGCCGAGGCCGGCGACGGTGAACATGTCCTCAAGCCCTTCGCGTAGCGACGCTGCGGCGTCGGGGTGCGGGCCGTCGAGCTGTCGGGCGAGATCCCGGCATGCCTTCAGGCCCTTGGCCGGATCGATCTGAGCGAATGCGATGGCGAGGCGCCGATCCACGGCGTCACGCTCGTCGACGGGGAGGTAGCCGATGACGTTGCGGCGCTTGTGCAGGGTGCATCGCTGGATCAGGGCTCGTTCGCCGAACACCTTGACGACCGCCTTGCGCAGCGCCTTGGAGCCGTCGAGCACGGCGAGGATGCCATGCTCGAAGCGGAGCCCGCGGGCGACGAGATCGGCGAGCAGGTCGGTGACCACGACAGCGTTCTCGGTGTCGGCGAGCAGGTCGGTGACCACGACAGCGTTCTCGGTGTCGCCGAGCATCAGGCCGACCGGCACCTTCGTCCCATCGGCGGTGATGACCAACGCGACGGTGATCATCTGGTCGGCGACGTTGAGCCCGTCGATCATCAACACCGCCGTCTCCAGCCCGGAGAGGTCGCGGGCCAGCAGGTCGCTCATCGCCTTCTCGGTGGCCGCCTTGAACCGGCGTGACACCGCCGACTTCGACGTCGCCTTCCCAGCCACACCGACAGGGTCGATGACATCGACGTGGCGGCGAGTGGCAACACCGGCGAGCATCCGCTCCACCACGACCTGGCGCAGCAGCTCCTCCGACGCGAACGTCTCCCACGTCGCCAACTCCACCTCGCCACCATCGACGTAGCGGCCCCGCGGCCGGGCCACAGCCACCTTCTGCGAGCCGAGCACGACCTGACCAGTTGTCGTGCCGTGCCAGTTCCCGACCCGGTCAACCAGCTTGGCGTGCTTCTGCCCGACGATCGAAGTGAGCTCCTCGGTGAGCATCTGCTGCATCACCACCAACCCGGCCGCCGCCGAGAACGCCAGCAGCCCCTCTCTCATCGCGCCGGCGACGTCAGCCATCGCCACCGTCGCTTCCAACGGCAGACCAGCCACCTCCACAGCGGCATCAGGAGTCGTGATCTTCACGACAGGTACCTTTTTGGACACGGTGATCCCTCTCCTTTTCGGTTGTCTTGGTGGACTCCCGAACCCTGCCAGCACGGCAAGGCCCGGAGAGGGATCACCACCTCACTTCAACAAGCTCCGGGACAACCTCCGCCAGACTCGGCACCGCAGCATGAAAACTCGTCACAACGTTCGGGGCTGCGCCCCCAAGAGATCTAGCGGGGAAGACGCCAGGATTGCGTTGCGCGGTCGTACAGCGAGGCGAGGTCGTTCTCGATCTCGGCATCCGTCATCCGGGCCGTGAGATGGAGGCCGATCCAACCACGACGCAGCAGTCCGTTGCGTTTGCGCACATCGCGGTCGAGGTCGGATGCGAAGCGGTGGAACCCGAAGCCGTCACCTTCGAGGTACACCTTCACGTCGGGATAGGCGAAGTCGAGACGGACCGAAAAGTCCCCGTCGCGCACCCAATGCTGGCCGACGGGCGACGGGAACCGCTTGCGCTGGATCACCCGCCGGAGCCGTGCCTCCAGGACGCTCTCGCCGGCGTCCCAGCTCGTGCCTCGAGCGGCCGCAACCGATCGAAGCACGCGCACTGATCGCCCCGGCGCAGGGCGAAGCTCCATCACTCGGTCGCGCAGCTCCGCAGCCTTCAGCAGACCCTTTCTCAACATCTGGTCGACGAGCTTGCCCGTGCCGTCGACGCCGAGCCTGGAGCTGAGGTCGATCACGGTGCGCAATGGCGATGTCACGGCCATGCCCGCAACCCGCCGCACGTCGCCGGGCTGCCACGTGTACGACCGATGACCACGAACCCCATCGAGTCGGACGTGTCGATCGATGGGCGCCTCGACCTCGACGAAGGCGTTGTCGCGCGTCCATCGCAAGTGGGTGCAACGGGGCAGCTCCAGTCCGTAGAGACGCACCGCGCTGGCGTGCGAGACGACCACCTCGCCGCCGGCCGCGATCGACGCAATGCGCACCGCTTGACGCCACGACGGAGGCACGCCGGCGATCTGCACCACGCCGCGGCGGCACCGTCGGTACCTTCCCTTCTTCCGCCGTCGGCTAATTTGGCCCATGCTCAGTCCCGTCGCGAGAGCGGCCTCCACGCTGACCACCCCGTCCTGACGTTCGGCGACGTCTTCCACCGCCGCCCCTGACCGCTCCCGGTCTTCCATCGTCATCACCGCTCGATCCCTCCATCGCGTTTGCTCACTCATCGCCGAGCGGCGGGCCGCCGGCGCACAATCGGGGGAGTCGGTGATGGGGACGGTAGGCCCGGGGTGTCACGGCGGACCCAGCCGATCATCGCACCCGCACTGCGTTTGTGCGGCGGGGTGCCGCAGAGCGGCGGTGGGCGCACAAACGCGGGGTCCTGGACGGTGGAGCGGGGGAGGGGGTGGCTAGGGTCGGCGCCATGGCCTTGCACAAGGTGTGCGGCATCGAGACCGAGTACGGCATCACTGTGCGCGGGGCGGACAACAACCCGGTCTCGGCGTCGTCGCTGTTGATCAACGCCTACATCGCCGCCACCACCAGCCGCCAGCGCGGCCGGGTCGGCTGGGACTTCGACGACGAGCAGCCCGCCAACGATGCCCGCGGCTTCTCCCTGGACGACACCTTGGCGCCCGAGGTCGAGACGACGCTCGTCAACGCCGTGCTGACCAACGGCGCTCGCTACTACGTCGACCACGCCCACCCCGAGATCTCGACCCCCGAGGTGGCGAACGCACTGGAGGCGGTTCGGTTCGACCGGGCGGCCGAGGAGATCGTGCGCCGCAGCATGGTCCAGGCCGGCGCCAAGCTGGCCCAGACGGCCACCGGTCCGACCTCGCCCGAGGTCGTCATCTACAAGAACAACTCCGACGGCAAGGGCAACAGCTACGGCTGCCACGAGAACTACCTCATGGCTCGCGAGACGCCGTTCGGTCGCATCGTCGCCCAGGTGACTCCGCACTTCGTGACCCGCCAGATCTTCGCCGGCGCCGGCAAGGTCGGCTGCGAACTGCCCGGCGTGCCCGCCGACCACGTGCCGTACCAGCTCTCCCAGCGAGCCGACTTCTTCGAAGAGGAGGTCGGGCTTGAGACCACCCTCAAGCGCCCGATCGTCAACACCCGCGACGAGCCGCACTGCGACGCCCAGAAGTACCGCCGGCTGCACGTCATCGTCGGCGACGCCAACATGAGCGAGGTCGCCACCTACCTCAAGGTTGGCACCACGTCGATCGTGCTGGCGATGATCGAGGATGACGCGCTCGGCGAGGACTGGTTGCTCGGTAACCCTGTCTCGGCGATCCGCCAGGTCAGCCACGATCCGACCCTCGCCCGCACCATCATGTTGCGCGACGGCCGCCGGGCAACTGCCCTCGAGGTGCAGTGGGGGCTGCTCGAGCGAGCCCGCAAGTACGAGCAGTCACACGGGTTGGCGTGTGTCGACGACACCGTCGGGCGTGACGTGCTGCGGCGCTGGGAGCACGTGCTGACCGGGTTGGAGCACGACCCGACAACGGTCGCCGACCACGTCGACTGGGTGGCCAAGCAGCGGCTCGTCGACGGCTACGCCGCACGGCACGAACTGGCGCCGGGCGCGGCCCGGCTGAAAGCGATCGATCTGCAGTACCACGACCTGCGACCCGACCGGGGCCTCGCCGGCCGCGCCGGTCTTGCCACCCTCATCGCCCAGGACGACGTGGACCTCGCGATCACCGAACCGCCGACCAGCACTCGTGCCTACTTCCGCGGCCGCTGCCTCGCCAAGTACCCCGACGAGATCGTCGCCGCCAACTGGGACTCGATCGTCTTCGATGTCGGCCGCGAACCGTTACGCCGTGTCCCCATGATGGAGCCGTTGCGGGGAACGGCAGAACACGTGGCTAGCTTGATCGACGAGAGCGACAGCGCCGTCGAGCTCCTCGAGCGACTCGGTTCATAGGCCCGGGAACGACGGCGAAGGAGGCGGCACGAGATGGCCGAACGCACCCACAAGCAGAAGCAAACCCCCCGCACGTCCGAGACCGAGGTGGTCGAGGGCGCGCCAGCGACATCGGAGAGCGGCGAGAAGCTGAAGGCCGAGCTGGACGACCTGCTCGACGAGATCGACGAGGTCCTCGAGACCAACGCCGAGGACTTCGTGAAGTCCTACGTCCAGAAGGGCGGGCAGTAACGCGCCCATGGGCATGCCCACGTTCGTCCCGGGTCACGATCCGGGGTCCAGCTTCGCCGATCTCCTGCGCCGCCTCGGTGCCCACTCCGAGCTGCCGGGCGCTGGCATCGCGGCCCTGAACATCCCGCACGCCACGACCTGCGTCGCCGTGCGCTATACCGACGGGATCGTCATGGCCGGCGACCGCCGAGCGACGGCCGGCAACCTGATCAGCCACCGGGCAATGGACAAGGTGGTCGAGGCCGACCGCCACAGCGGCGTCGCCATCGCCGGCGCGGCAGGGCCGGCGATGGACATGGTCAGGCTGTTCCAGCTGCAGCTCGAGCACTACGAGAAGGTGGAGGGCACACCGCTCAGCCTGGAGGGCAAGGCCAACCAGCTCTCCATGATGATCCGCGGCAACCTGCAGGCGGCGATGATGGGGCTGGCGGTGGTGCCGATCTTCGGTGGATTCGACCTGCGCCGGCAGGTCGGCCGGTTGTTCGCCTACGACGTCACCGGCGGGCGCTACGAGGAGCGCGAGTACGTGGCGACCGGTTCCGGCAGCCTGCACGCCGGCACGGTGATCAAGGTCGGCTATCTCCCGGGGATGGACCGGTCCGACGCCGTCGACCTCGTGTGCAAAGCGCTGTGGGAGGCTGCCGACGCCGATTCGGCGACCGGTGGTCCGGACGCGCTGCGCGGCATCTACCCGATCGTCGCCACGATCACCGCTGACGGTTTCGTCGCCGTACCCGACGACGAGCTGGCGCCGCGGTTCCAGGCGATCGCCGACGACGTGCGCGCCCGCGAGGCCCCACGACCATGACCAGCTGGCCGCTCCCTCGCTGGCGCTCGGTCGCTCGTATCGGAGCACGCGACTCATGAGCATGCCGTTCTACGTCGCGCCCGAGCAGGTGATGAAGGACCGGGCGGACTACGCCCGCAAGGGAATCGCCCGAGGAAGAGCGTTGGTCGCCGTCCGCTACGCCGAGGGCATCGCCATCGTGTCCGAGAACAGCTCCGAGACGTTGCGCAAGGTCAGCGAGATCTACGACCGCATCGCCTTCGCCGGCGTCGGCAAGTACAACGAGTTCGACCAGCTACGCGTGGCCGGCGTGCGGGCCGCCGACCTCAAGGGGTTCCAGTACAGCCGCGACGACGTGGACGCCCGCAGCTTGGCCAACCAGTACGCCCAGATCCTCGGCCAGATCTTCACCCACGAGATGAAGCCGATGGAGGTCGAGATCCTCGTCGCCGAGGTCGGGCTGGCGGTCGCCGGTGACCAGATGTTCCACATCCTCTACGACGGAACGGTGTTCGACCACCGCGACTACACGGTGCTCGGTGGCGATGCGGATGCGATCCTCGGGCGGATCGGCGAGTCCTTCGCCGAAGATCTCGACGAGGCCGCCGCCGTGCGAGCCGGTGCGGCCGCACTGGCCGGCCCGGACCGCACGCTGCCGGCAGCGGACCTCGAGGTCGCGCTGCTCGCCCGGGGCAACGGCCGGCGCTGCTTCCGACGGCTCACCGACGCCGAAGTGTCGGCGCACCTGTCCACGAGCTGAGGGCGATCGACTCGACTCACGCCTGGGTGATGGAGCGGAGAAGCTTCGGCAACGCCAGGCGGGCCCAACGTGCGTAGGGCTCCGTGAGAGGCGGCGAGCCGGCGCCGGTGACCAGCGCAGCGATCTCCTCGGGGAGCGGGTTGTTGCCGAGGTTGCCAACCCGCGAAGCAACGCAGCCACCGGCGAGGAGCGCGGCGTCGGCGCGCCGCCCCAGGTGAGCCGTATGGTGTCGCCGTGGTCGCCATCGACCTGAACAGCGATCTCGGCGAGTCCTTCGGTGTCTGGCGGCTGGGGGACGACGAGGCGATGCTCGAGGTCGTCACGAGCGCCAACGTCGCGTGCGGCTTCCACGCCGGCGATCCGTCGACGTTGCGGGCGGTGTGCGTCGCGGCGGTGGCCAACGGCGTGTCGATCGGCGCGCAGGTGGCGTATCCCGACCTCGTCGGCTTCGGCCGACGGGCCATCGACATGGACCCCTTCGAGCTGCGCGACGCCGTGCTGTACCAGCTCGGGGCGCTCGACGCGTTCGCTCAGGTGGCCGGCGCCGAGGTGGCGTACGTCAAGCCGCACGGCGCGCTCTACCACGCCACCGTCGCCGACGCCGTGCAGGCCGAGGCAGTGGTGGCCGCGGCGGCGGAATACGACCCATCCCTGGCGGTCCTCGGCGCACCCGGCTCGGAACTGCTGCGAGCAGCCGACGATGCCGGCTTGGAAGCCGTGCCCGAAGCGTTCGCCGATCGCGCCTACCTCCGCGACGGCCGGTTGGTGTCACGACGCGAACCGGATGCGCTGGTCGTCGATCCGGCCGAGGTAGCGGCGCGCGCCGTGCGCCTGGCAACCGAGCGCGAGGTCGTGTCGGTCGACGGCACGGTGATCCCCGTCGTCGCCCGCTCCCTGTGCGTCCACGGCGACACCCCGAGCGCAGTCGACCTGGCGCGCGCCGTGCGCGACGCGCTGGAGGACGCCGGCGTCGAGCTGCACTCGTTCACGGCCTGAGTGAGCGATCGTTCGGTGATCACGTCGGTCAGTCCCGTGCGGTTGTTGTCGTGCGGCCCAGTGGCGTGGCTGCTCGAGGTCGACGACGACTCGATCGTGTCCGCGCTGGCGGAGGCAGCCGGGGCGCTCGACGAGGTAGCGGAGGTGGTGCCGGGAGCAAGGACGGTGCTCGTCCACCTTGCTCCCGGCGCCGATCTGGCACGCAGCGGCGAACTGCTGCGCCGTCTCGCGCCTGCGGCGGACCTCACGATGTCGTCGGGCGCGACGGTGACGCTCGGCGTGGTGTACGACGGTGAGGATCTCGGAGCCGTTGCCGAGGCATGCGGTCTGACGGCGGATGGCGTCGTGGAGCGACACACGACGGCGACGTATCGCAGCGCGTTCTGCGGCTTCGCGCCGGGCTTCGCCTATCTCAGCGGTCTCGACCCGGCGCTGCACCTGCCGCGTCGGGCGACGCCGCGCACCAGCGTTCCCGCCGGCTCCGTGGCCATCGCCGACGGCTACAGCGCCGTGTACCCAGGGGCGTCACCCGGCGGGTGGCATCTCCTCGGGCGCACGGAAGCCGCCCTGTTCGACCCGGCCCGTGACCGCCCGGCGCTGCTGCCGCCCGGCACGATCGTGCGCTTCGAGGTGGCGTGACTGGTCGGCAAAGCGGATTGGAGATCGTCGAGGTCGGCTGGTCGACGACGGTGCAGGACAGCGGTCGACCTGGGCTCGCCAGCATCGGTGTGTCGCCGAGTGGTGCCCTCGACGCCGGTCGGAGGGCGCTGGTCAACCGACTCGTCGGCAACGCCGAGGACGCGCCGGTGCTGGAGACGGCCGGTGGTCTGCGGTTGCGGGCGACCGGCCCGTGCCTGGTCGCGTCGTCTGCGGAGGCTGCGCCGCGGGCGTTGCGACCCGGCGAGGAGTTCGACGTCTCGCCGTCCGGCGCAACACTGTGGGCCTACCTCGCCGTGCGTGGTGGCCTCGGGGTGGAACCGGTGCTCGGCTCGGCCAGCCAGGACACCCTGTCGGGGCTCGGATCGCGGGCGCTGGCTGCAGGTGCGGTGCTGCCGATCGGGCCCGACCCGGGAACGTCGGTGGTCGTCGACCACGCCCCGGTGCTCGAACTGGACGGGGCGGTCGCGGTGTGGCCCGGACCCCGCCTCGACTGGTTCACACCGGCGACGTTGGACCAGCTCATCGAAACGCTCTGGCGGGTGTCGTCGGAGGTCAGCCGGGTCGGAGCGCGCCTCGCCGGACCACCGCTGCAGCGGGCGGGAAACGCCGAGCTGCCGAGTGAGGGCCTCGTGACCGGAGCGATCCAGGTGCCGCCGGACGGTCGGCCTGTCGTCATGCTCGCCGACCACCCGACGACCGGTGGGTACCCGGTGCTCGCCGTCGTCGACCCGACCGACGTCGCGACGGTGGCCCAACGCCGTCCCGGCGCCGAGCTCCGCTTCCGCCGCGCCCAGACAGCGCGATGAGCGAGCGAGTCTTCGAGCGAGTGAATCATCACGGTGCTTTCTTCGTCGCCGGCTTTGCGGCGACTGTTCATCGGTGCCCGGTGGAGATCACGGTGGTGCAGCATCTCGCTGGGGCGATGGTGCACCAGTGAGCGATGTGCGGCGTATGACCACTCATCGCTCATCGCGCTGGTCGGTCCGGCCGGCGGGCTCGCTGCCGCGCCGGGTCGGCGGGGCACCGCTAGGTTGACGCCGATGGAGCGCCGGATCTACGGCCTCGAGAACGAGTACGGCGTCACCTGCACATTGCGCGGCCAACGCCGGCTCAGCCCCGACGAGGTCGCCCGGTACCTGTTCCGGCGCGTCGTCAGCTGGGGCCGCAGCTCCAACGTGTTCCTGCAGAACGGCGCCCGCCTGTACCTCGACGTCGGCTCGCACCCCGAGTACGCCACGCCGGAGTGCGACTCGCTGTACGAGCTGGTCGTTCACGACAAAGCCGGCGAGCGGATCCTCGAGAGCCTCGTCGAATCGGCCGAGCAACGCCTGGCCGAGGAGTCGATACGCGGCACCATCTACCTGTTCAAGAACAACACCGACTCGGCCGGCAACAGCTACGGCTGCCACGAGAACTACCTGACCAGCCGCCACGACGACCTCGGCCACTACGCCGAAGTGCTCATCCCGTTCCTCGTCAGCCGGCAGATCTACGCCGGTGCCGGCAAGGTCCTGCACACCGCCCGCGGCGCCACCTACTCCATCTCCCAGCGCGCCGAGCACATCTGGGAGGGCGTCAGCTCGGCGACGACGCGCAGCCGCCCGATCATCAACACCCGCGACGAACCGCACGCCGACGCCGAACGCTTCCGCCGCCTGCACGTCATCGTCGGCGACTCCAACATGAGCGAGTGGACGACGTTCGTCAAGGTCGGCGCAGCGGCCTGCATGCTGCGCATGCTCGAGGACCGCAGCGTCGTCCTGCGCGACATGACATTGGAGAACCCGATCCGGGCGATCCGCGAGATCAGCCACGATCCGACCTGCCGGCGCGTCGTGCGGCTCGGCAACGGGCGTGAGGTCAGCGCCCTCGACATCCAGCGCGAGTACCTCGACCGGGCGCTGCGCTACGCCGATGCAAAAGGCTTCCCGCCGCTCGAACAGCGGGCCCTGGAGATGTGGGAGCACTGCATCGCGACGATCGAGAACGATCCCATGAAGCTCGACCGCGAGGTCGACTGGGTGATCAAGTACAAGCTGCTCGAAGCGTTCCGTGAGCGCCACGGGTTGCCATTCGGGCACCCGCGTGTGCAGTTGCTCGACCTGCAGTACCACGACGTCTCCCGCCCGCGCAGCCCTTTCTACAAGTTGCAGGATCGCGGCATGGTCGAACGGCTGTGCACGGACAGCGACATCGACACGGCGACCGACCTGCCCCCGCAGAACACCCGGGCCCGCCTGCGCGGCGAGTTCGTGCGCCGGGCCAAGGAGCGCAAGCGGGACTACACCGTCGACTGGGTGCACCTCAAACTCAACGACCAGGCGCAGCGCACGGTGCTCTGCAAGGATCCGTTCAAGAGCCGTGACGAGCGCGTCGAGAAGCTCATCGAGTCTCTGTAGTGGGAACGGCGGATGAACGGTCCCGCCGTGGCGTCGGCGCTGACCCACTCCTGCCTGACCGACCAACGACCGACGATGCGACGCCGACCGGCATGACCCGCAAGCCTCGGCATGCGCCACGCCGCCGCCGGGCGCTCGTCGACTGGGCCATCGTCATCGGCGTCGCGCTGCTGGTCGCGTTCCTCGTGCGCACGTTCGTGCTCGCCCACTTCGTGGTCGACGGCACCTCGATGGCCAACACGCTGTACGACGCCGACCGCGTCTTCGTCAACAAGCTGTCCTACCGCTTGCACGACCCGAACCGCGGCGACGTCGTGGTGCTGCACCAGATCTCCGGGGCGTCCGAGCGCGACCTGATCAAGCGGGTCATCGCCCTGCCGGGTGAGACCATCGAGATCCGCAGCTGTCAGGTGCTCATCGACGGCCGACTGTTGCAGGAGCCGTACCTCGACCCTGCCGTCGTCCAGCCGGGCAATTGTGGCGGCGAGCTGGCGCCGGTGGCCGTGCCGGAGGACGAGGTCTTCGTGATGGGCGACAACCGGGGCGGCTCGCAGGACAGCCGCGTCCTCGGAACGATCCGCGAGGATGACCTGGTCGGTCGCGCCTTCGTCGTGTTCTGGCCCCGCAACCACTGGCAGTGGTTGTAGCTACGCCGCACCCAGCTACGCCGCGCCCAGCTCGGCGCGGACGGCCTCGGTCATCACGTCGACGTGATCGCTGTACACCCCGTCGATGCCCATCCGGATGAGGTCGCGCAGCTGGTGCTCCAGCTGCAGGTCCCACGCGAACGCCACTCGATCGAAGCGGTGGAACAGCGTCGTCAGCCCGCCGGACCACTCCGAGTAGTGCAGGTTGACGGCGTCGATGCCGTCGTCGGCCAGCCCTGCCGCCCGCCGCTCTGGTCCGGCCTTCATGCGATCGAGCTTGGTCGAGTTGACGAGGCGGACCGTCGCATCCACCGGCCGCAGTGCAGCCAGGAACTCGGGATCCGGATGGCACAACCACGTGCGGGCGAGGAGCTCCGGTGCCGCCTCGCGCAACAGCTCGATGACCGCCGTCCCGGTCTCGGGTTGCTTGAGGTCGAGTGACAGCTCGTAGTCCGTGCCACACGACGTGACCAGGTCGGCGAGGGCGGGGATGTGCTCGGGAAGCTGATCACGGCGGTACGAGGAAATGGGTCGGCGCCGCCAGCCCTCGCGCACGACGCCATCGTGATCGAGCACGAGCGCGCCGTCGCTGGTCAACCACACGTCGCTCTCCAGGCCGGTCGCCCCGAGGCGCAATCCCAGCTGGAACGACTGCAACGTGTTCTCCCTGGCGTGGGCCCGGGCCCCTCGGTGGGCGAAGGCGATCGGCGGATCGAGCCTCGACGGGAGCCGCTGCTGCACGACGACCGATGATGGCAGGACCGTAGACTCCGCCGCGTGTTCAACCTGTCCGGCAGCGAGATCATCGTGATCCTGCTGCTGGCGCTCGTCGTCCTCGGTCCCGAGAAGCTGCCCGACGCACTTCGCCGGGCGGGGCGCACGTATGCCGAGCTGAAGAAGATGGGCAACAGCTTCCAGACCGAGATGCGCAGCGTGATCGACGAGCCGATGAAGGAGATGCGCGAGACGGCCGACATGCTGCGCTCCTCGGCGACGTTCGACGACACCGATCCGAAGAAGCCGGGATCAGGTGGGCGGGCCGTGCCGAGTTCGTCCCCTGCGCAGCCGGTCGCTGCGCCAACCGTCGCACCTGCGCCAGCCGTGGAACCTGCGCCGCCGATCGACGCCCCCGTGGTCGAGCCCGCGCCGGCCGACGACGCCTCGCCGCCGACCGAGTTGACCGACGTTGCGGCGACCAACGGCGCAGCGGCGGACGAGGCGCAGATCAACCGGACGTTGAGCGGGGGCGTCGACCCGCCGGCCGGCCACATCGCCGAGTGAACCCAGGTCGCCGATGAGTGCCATGAGGCGGCGCGCGCCCCGTCCGTCGCTGCACACGCCCGACGACACGATGACGCTCACCGAGCACCTCGGTGAGCTGCGCGTGCGGATCATTCGCTCGGCTTTGGCCGTGATGGTCGGGGCGATCGTCATCATCGCCTTCTACGATCAGGTCCTTGACTTCCTGACCGGGCCGTACGTGCGGCTGTGCCGGTCGAAGGTCCTCACCGATCCCGACTTCTGCGGCTTCGATCCCGACTCCGCGGGGGACCCGACCCTGTTCATCCTCGACCCCCTGGAGGGGATCAGCACCCGGTTGAAGGTGGGCAGCTATGGCGGGCTGATCGTGGCCATGCCCGTCATCCTGTGGCAGGTGTGGCGGTTCATCGTGCCCGCCTTGCACTCCAAGGAGAAGCACTACGCGGTCCCGTTCATCCTGTCGTCGATCGTGTTGTTCTTCCTCGGCGGGTTCCTCGCCTACATCACGTTGGAGCCGGCGCTCGAGTTCCTCATCTCGTGGGCCGGCGACGACGTCGGCCAGGTGTTCCAGGTCAGCCGGTACATCCGCCTCGTCGCGCTGATGGTGGCCGCGTTCGGCGTCGGCTTCCAGTTTCCGGTGCTGCTCGTGTTCCTCCAGCTGGCCGGCGTGCTGACGCCGCGCCAGCTCCTCCAGCGCTGGCGGTACGCCCTGCTGATCATCGTGGTCCTGGCGGCCGTGATCACACCCTCTGGCGATCCGGTCTCGCTGATCGCGCTGTCCGTGCCGATGTCCATCCTGTACTTCGTGTCGATCGGCATCGGTTCGGTGTTCCAACGGCGCAAGCGGCGCAGCCTCGCGCCGTCCTGACGAGTCGCCCTGGGAGACTGGGCGCATGGGCGGTGACCAACCACGTTTCCCGTTCCAGCTGGACCAGTTCCAACTCGAGGCCTTCGGCGCACTCGACGCCGACCACCACGTCGTCGTCGCCGCCCCCACCGGCAGCGGCAAGACGGTCGTCGCCGAGTACGGCATCGACGCCGCGCTGCGAGCGGGTCGGCGGGCGTTCTACACGGCACCGCTGAAGGCGCTGTCCAACCAGAAGTTCCGTGACCTCCGCCAGCACTACGGCGACGTCGGTCTGCTGACGGGCGACAACGCCGTCGACGCCGACGCTCCCATCGTGGTGATGACAACCGAGGTGCTGCGCAATATGCTCTACGCCCGGTCGGCGGCGCTGGCGGACGCGTCGGGTGGTGTGGGGCTCGTCGTCCTCGACGAGGTGCACTTCCTGCAGGACACGTACCGGGGGCCGGTGTGGGAGGAGGTGATCATCCACCTGCCGCCGCACGTGCGGTTGATCTGCCTCTCCGCCACCGTCAGCAACACCGCCGAGCTGGCGTCGTGGATCCAGACCGTGCGCGGGCCGACGACTCCGGTGGTCGAGCTGCGTCGCCCGGTCAGCCTGCACGACAACTACTTGGTCGACGACCGGACGAACGATCGGCTGCACCTCCTGCCGACGTTCGTCGGCGGTCGGCCCAACCCGGACGCCGCCCGCCTCGACGCATCGGCGGTGCGTCGCGGCGATCGCCACTCGGTGCGCGGCAGCGGGCGCCGGGTCTTGGCGACGCCGAGCCGTCTCGAGGTCGTCGACCTGCTGGCCCAGCGCGACCTGCTGCCGGCGATCGTCTTCGTGTTCAGCCGCAACCAGTGCGACGAGGCGGCCCGCACCTGCCTGGCGGCCGGCGTCCGGTTGACCAGCCCGGAGGAGCGCGATCGGGTGCGCGCCCTCGTCGAGGCGAGGGTGGCCGGGATCGACGACGCCGACCTGGAGGCCTTGGCGTACGAGCAGTTCGTGGCTCAGCTGGATGCCGGCATCGCGGCGCATCACGCCGGGATGGTGCCCGCGTTCAAGGAGGCCGTCGAGGCGTGCTTCACGGAGGGGTTGATCAAGGTCGTCTTCGCCACCGAGACGTTGGCTGTCGGGATCAACATGCCGGCCCGCACCGTCGTGATCGAGAAGCTGACGAAGTTCACCGGCGATCGTCACGAGGCGTTGACGGCGGGGGAGTACACGCAACTCACCGGGCGGGCAGGGCGGCGGGGGATCGATCCGGAAGGTCACGCCGTGGTGCTGTGGAGCCCGTTCGTGCCGTTCGAGCAGGTCGCCACGTTGGCCGCCAGCCGCACGTTCCACCTCCGCTCGGCGTTTCGCCCGACCTACAACATGGCCGCCAACCTCGTCGGCAACTACACGAGCGCCGAAGCCCACCACCTGCTCAACCTGTCGTTCGCGCAGTACCAGTCGGACCGCGATGTCGTTCGCCTCGAAGCTCGACTGGAGCGCACGCGGGCGCGGCTGGCCGACGCCCGGCGCGACGCCGAGAGCTCGTTCGGCGACATCTGGGCATACCGCCGGTCGATCGACGCGGTCCGCTCGCGTCGCCACGGGCGTGACGACCTCGTCGCCCTCGGCATGGCGCGCCTGCGGCCGGGTGAGGTGGTGCACGCAGCCAAGGGCCGCTACACGGGACCGGTCGCCGTCGTCGCCAGCGCCCACCGCAAAGGTGGGATGCGCCTGACGACCGTGACGCGGCGGGGCGATCTGCTGCTCCTCACGGCCGACGACTTTGACGACGTCCCGCGAGCCGTCGGGACCGTGCGCCTGCCGACGACCTTCGCGCCCAACCGCGCTGACTACCGGCGCAACATCGCCCGAGAGCTGGATCGGGTCAAGCCACGGTCGGGTGGGCGCAGGGAGGAGCGGCCGTCGGAGCCCCACCCCGTCGAGGCCGACCCGGACCTGCGCCAGCGAATGAGGGCGGCCGGACAAGTCGAGCGGTTCGAGCGCGAGCTCGTCGAGCTGGGCGGGCGGGTCGACGGTCACCACCAGTCGCTCGCCCGCGACCTCGACCGGGTGCTGGACCTGCTGTGCCGCCGCGGGTACGTCGACCAGAGCGACGAGGCCTGGGCGTTGACCTCGTCCGGCCGGGTGCTGTCACGGCTGTTCCACGAGTGCGACCTGCTCGTCGCTGAGTGCCTCCGCCAGGGCCTGCTTGACGATGTCGAGCCGGCGGAGCTGGCCGGGCTGGTGTCGACGTTCGTCTACGAGCACCGCAGCCCGGAGCCGGCGCCTGCGCCGTGGTTCCCGTCGCCGGACGTCAGAGCCCGCTGGCGACGGATCGTCGCGACGAGCGAAGACCTCGCCGCTGACGAGCGTTCCGTCGGACTCGGCGAACACCGGCCGCCCGATCCCGGGTTCATCGCCGCCGCCCATGCCTGGGTGGCCGGCGAGGACCTCGCCGAGGTCGTGGCCCAGGAGGATCTCAGCGGCGGCGACTTCGTGCGCACCATGAAGCAGCTGATCGACCTCGCCCGCCAGATCAGCCAGGTCGCGCCGGAGCCACAGACGCGTCGGCGGGCGGCGGAGGTGGCAGAGCGGGCTCGGCGCGGCGTCGTGGCCGATGGCGCGGCTGCCACCCTCGGCGCCGGTGCCGGCGTCGACGCGTGAACGTGCGCAGGGGCGCGCCGTGGGGCGAGCGTGTCGCCGCGTCGCAGGATGTCGTGCGAGCGGCGTCGGACGCCGAGGCGGCTGCCGTGGCATCCGCCGGAAAGCCGGTCCGCCTCGGCGGCGGCGATCTCCTCGCCACGCTCGGCGGGTCGGCCGATGGGTTGAACCGGTACCGCATCGACATGCTGCGTGTGCTCGCCGATGACCGCCACCTGCTGGCCGTGGCGCACGTCGTGGCGCGAGGACGCAGCTGGTGGCGGGGACCGGTCGTCGCCGCGCTCAACGCCGAGTACGTCGGAGCGTGGGACGTCGCACCACGAGCGCATCCCGGCGACGGGCGCTTCGACGTGATGGAGGTCGATGCGACGATGCCGGTGCGTTCCCGCTGGCAGGCGTGGCGACGGCTGCCGACCGGGACGCACGTGCCGCACCCGCAGATGCACCTTCGCCAGGCGGCGTCGGTGACGTGGACGTTCGACCGGCGGCGACGGCTGTGGGTCGACGGTGTCCGGCGGGGGACCGTACGCTCGCTCGTGGTGAGCGTCGAGCCCGGCCTCGCCACCGTCCACACCTGACCGATGGCCATCGCAGGCCCCGAGACGAGGAGCGCTGGCTTGGACGCCTGGATCTTGGACGAGTCACCCGGCAGCTACCGATGGGGCTCGATCGACCTTCCGCCTCTGGCGGCGGACGAGGTTCGGATCGACGTCGTTGCCAGCGCACTCAACCACATGGACCTGTGGGTGACGCGCGGGATGCCCAAGCCACCGCTGCCGCACGTGCCGGGCTGCGACGTCGCCGGCGTCGTCGATGCCATCGGCGAGTCGGTCGCGACGGTCGCCGTCGGCGACGAAGTGGTCGTCAACCCGGGCGTGTCGCCGGTCGCCGACATCGTCGCCCTGGGCAACGACAGCCCGATGGGGCCGGGGTTCGCCATCTACGGCGAGCACACCTGGGGCGGGCACGCCACCCATGCCGTCGCCCCGGCGCGCAACGTGGTGAAGCGACCGGCCGATCGGTCGTGGGAGGAGTGCGCGGCGTACCCGTTGGCCTCGCTCACCGCCTACCGGATGCTGCGCCGGGCCAGACTGCACGCCGGCCAGACGGTGCTCGTGGTGGGGATCGGCTCGGGTGTGTCGTGCGCCGCGCTGGCCATCGCCCACCACGCCGGCGCCGACGTGGTCGCGACCAGCCGGAGCGAGGCCAAACGCGAGGCGGCACTGGCGATGGGCGCGTCGGCGGCGATCGACTCGGCCGACGACCGCTGGCCGGCGCAGGCCGACGTCGTCGTCGAGAGCGTCGGTGCGGCGACGTGGGAGAAGTCGGTGCGGGCGCTGAAGCCCGGTGGCCGGCTGGTCGTGTGCGGGGGGACATCGGGGGCGACGGTCGAGATCAACCTGCCGCGGCTGTTCTTCAAGCAGTACGAGATCATCGGGTCGTCCATGGGCAGCTACCAAGAGTTCGCCGAGGTCACGGCGCTGGTCGCACAGGGTCTCGCCGTCCACGTCGACGAGGTGATGACACTGGCCGAGTACCCCGATGCCCTGGCCCGCCTGGAGGCCGGCGACCAGCTCGGCAAGCTCGTGCTGCGCCACTGAGTTGATGGCCTTGCTCGCTCCGAGGACTTCGCTCCTCGGCCTGGGCCGGGCACGGCCGGCCTGACCATCCGAGCTCACTGCGGCACGAACGCTCGGGAACTGCTCTGCTCAGGTCGCCGTCCGGGCGACACGACGCTCGTATCATCGCCGGCCGTGGCTTGGTACGTCCCCGAGGAGTTCACCTCGGAAGAGGGCGACGTGCTGCGCCGCTACTTCACCAACCTCGACGGACCGGTGTTCGCCCTCGTCAACCTGCCGGAGGTCGTCAAGGGGGCGCTGTTCGCCCGCTATAGCCGCAGCCCGAAGAGCCTGCGCCGCCTTTTCCTCGACGAGTTCGTCGGCGACCTCGACGTTTCCGGCGACCTCGGCATCGACGCCACCGTCGGCCTGCAGCGGGCAGAAGACCTGTACGAGAAGGTGTTCGTCGAGTACGGCGACGATTCCGTCGCCCAGCTCGGCGGTGTCCACCTGGCCTGCGAGCAGGCGTCGAACATCCTGACCAAAGTGCTCGAGTGGGGCCGCTTGATGAGCTACCTCGAGCAGAGCACGCGGTACATCGCCTACGACTCGCGGCTCGGCGGCCGCTACCGCTACTACCGCGACCGCGCCGTACTGGCCAGCCGGCTCGGCACCCGATACGTCGGCGACATGGACCGCCTCTTCGACACGTACAGCTTCCTCCTCGGCGCCGTCACCGACCACGTGCGGGCGACCGTTGCCCGTGCGCCCGACGACAGCGACTTCGTGTTCCGCCAAGCGACACGAGCCAAGGCCCTCGACGCCGTGCGCGGCATCCTCCCCGCCGCCACGCTCTCCAACGTCGGCATCTATGCCAGCGGCCAGGCGTTCGAGGCACTGCTGCTGCGCCTGCGCGCCCACGCCCTGCCCGAGGCCCGCGACTACGGCGAGCTGATGCTGCACGAGCTGCGCAAGGTGATCCCCAGCTTCCTGCGCCGGGTCGACGTCGCCGAGCGAGGTGTCCGCTGGTCCAACTACTTGGGCACGACTCGCCAACGCACCGCAGAGCTGGTCGAGTCACTGTTCGACCACGAGCCGGTCGAGTCGGCGCCGTCGGTGACCCTCGTCGACTTCGATCCCGACGCCGAGGACAAGCTGCTGGCCGCGATCTGCTACCCACACTCCCGCCTGCCCGAGCAGCAGCTGATGGATCGCGTCGCCAAGCTTGGCGTCGCCGAGCGGCTCGCCCTCGTCCGGGCCTACGTCGGTGAGCGGGAGAACCGGCGGCACAAGCCGGGGCGGGCGTTCGAGCGCGTCGACTACCGCTTCGACGTGCTGTCGGACTACGGGGCGTTCCGCGACCTCCAGCGGCATCGGCTGCTGACGATCGAGTGGCAGCGCCTGACGCCCGACCTCGGCTTCGTCCGTCCCGAGCTCGTCGACGAGGCGGGGCAGGGGTCGTTGTTCGACGAGGCGATGCACCGGTCGTCGTTGCTCCACGAGGCGCTGAGCTCCGAGTTCCCCGAGCAGGCGGCCTACGCCGTGTCGATGGCCTACCGGTTGCGCTACGTCATGCAGTTCAACGCCCGCGAGGCGATCCACCTGCTCGAGCTGCGCTCGGGCGCCCAGGGTCACCCGGCCTACCGGCGAGTCGCACTGGAGATGCACCGACTGATCGCCGAGCAGGCAGGGCATCGCGCCGTCGCCGAGGCGATGACCCATCTCCGCACGGAGGAGCCGGCGCTGGAGCGGCTGGCCGCCGAGCGCCGGGCGGAGGCTCGTCGCGGAGGCTGATGCGTCCGTCGCTGTGACAATGGTCACGATGACCTCCGCCGAGGCCTGGGAAGGCCGGGCCTAGGCTCCCGCCGCGCGACCTCCCGGCGGCGTACGCGCGCTGCGAACACGAGGGGTCGAGAAGGCGACAGATGGCTGACGACGACGACATCAACGACGGCCCGCAGGAACCTGTGGTCGACGAGCTGGAGGTCGACGAGCTCGACGACGTCGACGAGGATGTTGAGCCGGATGCTGACGAGCTGGAAGACACCCTCGTCGAGGAAGACGTCGAGGTCGACGACGACGAGGTGGTCGCCGAGGACGCGGCGGACGAGGACGAGTCAGCCGAGGCCACTGCCGCCCGCAACAAGCGTCGCGCTGGCGAGGAGGAGGACGACGACGACGAGGAGGTGCCGTCGCCCGACGACGTCGAGGCCGACCTCGACCGGATCCTCAAGGACCGCCTCGTCACCACGGAGGACGAGGACGACGAGGACGAGGAGCCTGACGATCGAGCCGAGACCGGTGACCGGCTGCAGCCCAAGCGGGCCGACGAGCAGCTCTGTCCGAACTGCTTCCTGCTGGTACGAGCCACCGCCCCCGGTTGTCCGGTCGGCGATGACAACTGCCCGGTCTTCGGATAGTTGGACGCTGTACCGGAGGAATGCTGATGACTGAATCGGCGGGGCCCGATGCGGTGCGTGCCGATGTCGAACGCCGGCTGCGCGCCGCCTTCGAGGCCGCTGTCACCGCGCCGATCAGCGCGGCGCGGGCCGTCGACGCGTGCGTGCGGCGACGGATCGAGACCACGATCGACGTCGTCGGTCGTCCGCTGCAGTTTGTCAAATCACTCCTCGATCTCCTGGTGACCCCGGCCGAGTCCGTGCTCCCGACCGAGCCGGTCGCCCCGATCGACACCGATCTTGCGCCGGGACCGGACATCGACGTCGCGGCGGCGCCGGGCCCCGACACCACCGATCTACCGATCGAGGAGTACGAGAGCCTCGCCGCCAGCCATGTCGTCGCTCGGCTCGACGGTCTGGCGGCGGCGGACCTTCGCCGAGTGCGCCGCTTCGAGGCCGCCCACCGTGGTCGACGGACGGTCCTCGGCAAGGTCGACCAACTGCTCGGCGAGTAGACCGAGGTGATCGATCCGGACGTTCGTCCGGCCATGGCCGGCGACGTCGACGCGCTGACTGCGCTGGAGTCCGAGGCGCGGGCGGCCCTGGTCGATGCCCGAGGCGGAGCACGGTGGCTGGAGGAGCACCCTGCGATCGGCGGCGGTTGGGCGATCGGCGGCGGTTGGGCGATCGGCGGCGGTTGGCTCGGCGCCGTCCAGGATCGCCACGTGTTCGTCGCCGTGCTCGACGCCTCGGTCGTCGTCGGCTATCTCGTCCTCGACCTCGTGGGTGACATCGCGACGGTTGACCACGTCTTCGTCACGCCCGACGCCCGGGACCTCGGCTTTGGGGATGCGCTGCTCGGCGCGGCGGCGGACCGCGGTCGCCAGCTCGGCGCGCGGCTGATCGAAGGCCAAGCCCTGCCGGGAGATCGAAACACCAAGAACCTCTACGAACGGGCCAAGATCACGGCCCGCCTGATCACCGTCTCGCGACCGCTCTGACGCGTTCAGCGGCCCTGCCACTTGGGGGGACGCTTCTCGATGAACGCCCGCAGGCCCTCGCCGAGGTCGTCGGAGGACATCACGGCCCCCAGTGCCCGGTTCGTCATCGTGCGCAGCTCCTCCTCGGAGGCCGACGATGCGGCGCGCACCACCGCCCGGCTCTCCCACACCGCCAGCGGCGCTGCCGCGGTGATCTGCTCGGCGAGACGGCGGGCCTCGCGCTCGGCCTCGCCCGGCTCGACGAGACGGACGACCATGCCGAGGGCGTGCGCCCGCTCGGCCGGGATCGGCTCGCCCGTGAGGATCGCCTCCATCGCCACCCCCGGGCCGACTGCCCACGGCAGCCGGTACAGCCCGCCGGCGCCTGCGACCAGGTTGCGCTTGACCTCGGCCAGCCCGAAGGCCGACCGCGTGGTGGCCACGATCAGGTCGCACGCCAAGGCCATCTCGCAGCCGCCGGCCGTGGCCAAGCCGTCGACCGCGGCGATCATCGGCTTGCGGCGCCCGCGGTAGGCGAAGCCGGCGAAACCGCCGCGCGCCGTGTTCAGCGCCGCGCCGTTGCCGGCGTCGAGCTCCTTCAGGTCGGCGCCGGCGGAGAAGACCGGCCGCTCCTGCCCGTCGGTGTTGGCCCGCAAGATCCCCACCCACACGTCGCTGGCGTCCTCGAGCTGATCGATCGCCGCCTCGAGACCCGCGGCGACCGCGCCGTTGACGGCGTTGCGCGCCTCCGGCCGGTTGAGCGTGATCAGGGCGATCGGTCCGGCGGTCTCGTACAGGACGGCGTCAGGCATCGCGCTTCTTCGCTCCCTCGCGACGCGGCGGACCGGGACGTAGCGGTTTGGGAGCCGCCGCACCGGGCCGGACCTCGATCTCGAACAGCGCAGCCACCTGGGGGAGCAGCGGAGCGAGGCGCCGGACGGTCGCCAGCAGTTCGTCGCTGCGCTGCTCGGCCGGCGCGGTCGGTGTGACCAGGCTGCGCACCGGAGAGAACGCCGCCGCCTCGAGCACGGCCGACCAGCGATCGGGACCATCCGTCGAGAGCAGTGACGCCGTGGTGGTCTCGCCGAGGCGGCGGGCCAGGGCAGGAGGGAACGGCACGCCGGCCTTGGGGGGCATGGCCGACAGGCGCAGCGCGCGCACGACGCGGCCGACGTCGACCGCCGCCTCGACGTCGGTCAGCCACTGCGCCTGCTCGTCGTTCTGCTTGGTCACGAGCGCCTGCTTGAGCTCGCTGGCCAGAGCGCGCGTCGACTCCTCGCGCGCCACTGCCGGATCGTCCGCCGAGGCCACGACGCTGCGCAGGTCGCGCAGATCCAGGTGCGCGAGCTGGCGCTGGGCGGCCTCGGCCCGGTCCAACCAGTCGGCCGCCCGTAGGCGTGGGATGAGCTCCTCGGCCATCTTGATGACAGCCGCCTCGGGCATCTCGGGCTTGCCCTCCTCGCGCAGCCGTGCGTTGTCCTCGCGCAGCCGCTGGCGGACTGCGGCCATGCCCTGGAGGGCGAGCTCGGCCACCGGCCGCTGCTCCTCGGCGAGCGAAGCGAGCACCTCCGTGCGGTGCAGCTTGCCGGGGCGCAGCCGCTTCGGCTTCGGGCGCTGCGGCACCTCCGGCGGAGGGGGGACGTGGGGTCGGTGGCGGCGTCCATCCGCCTGCGGCGAGTCGCCGCCCGATGCCCGCCGATCCGACCGCTGGCCGTCACGACTGCGATCACCGCCCGCTGCGCCACGTCCGGCTCCACGTGCTCCACGGTCGGGACGATCAGGACCCGGCGGCCGATCATCACGCCGTGGCCCATCGCGACGCTCACCGGCTGGGCCGTCTCGACGCGAGCCATCGCGAGGCGAGCCGTCACGACG
The DNA here is from genome assembly GCA_051004915.1 of Ilumatobacteraceae bacterium. Lineage (GTDB taxonomy): Bacteria > Actinomycetota > Acidimicrobiia > Acidimicrobiales > Ilumatobacteraceae > JALZMG01. The sequence continues at coordinate 3,433 of JBPCJW010000169.1, read as the reverse complement.
TGGCCTGTCACGTCGCGGGCCGTCGTCACGAGGACCTCGATCCGACCGCCCCGGTGCCAGCTGCTGGAGCACCGGCTCGAACTTCTCCTCGGTCGGCAGCAGCTCGAGCAGGCCGGAACGCGCCGAGCGGTCCTTGCTCTGGACCACGGAGAGGACACGGATGCCCTCGATGTCCTGCTCGGTCTCGACCCGCAACTGGTCACCGACGGACGCGCCACCGGGCAGGATCGACCCTTCGAGCACCCCGCGCGGGGCGCGGGCTCCGGCGGCGCGCCAGTTCCACGAACCGTCAGCCGACGCGCTGGTCAGTTCGATCTCGATGCGCACCGGCACGGCCCGTAACGGTAACGCGCCGCCCCTGCATCGCTCCACGCCGCGGAGCATCACGACTGGTCGGGATACGGTCTGCGCGGTGCCGATCTACGCCCTCGGTGACCAGGTGCCCGACATCGACCCGAGCGCATACATCCATCCGGACGCCGTCGTCATCGGGGCGGTGCGCATCGGGGCGGAGAGCTCGGTGTGGCCCGGCGCCGTGCTGCGCGGCGACGACGGGCAGATCGTCATCGGCCGTCGCTCCAGCATCCAGGACGGGACCGTGCTGCACACGGCGCCGGACGACCCGACCATCGTCGGTGACGAGTGCGTGATCGGCCACATCGTCCACCTCGAAGGGTGCGTGATCGAGGACCGTTCGATGGTCGCCAACGGCGCCATCGTGCTGCATCGCTCGGTGGTCGGCACGGGAGCCGTCGTCGCCGCCAACTCCGTCGTCCTCTCCGACGTGGACATCCCGCCGGGCGCGTTGGCCGTCGGAGCACCGGCCACGATCAAGCCTGGCCGAGCCCGGCCCGACGACATCGCCGAGGGGGTTCGCAACTACGTGGCCCGGGCGGCCCGCTATCGGGCCGAGCTGCGGCGCATCGACTGAAGGAGCGTGATGCCCGAGATCCTGGATCTCTCAGCGGCGATGATCGACTCGGGCGAGCTGCTCGAGCCGCCGATGCGGATCACCAACGAGCTGTCCGAGATCGCCGACGACGTGGCCGTGATCGAGTCGTTCTCCAACGTCGTCGCGCTGCGCGCCGGCGACGGCATGGTCGTGTTCGACACCAGCGGCGCGGCGACGGGTGCCGCGGTCGCCCGATCGCTGCGAGCCTGGAGCACGGCGCCGATCCACACCATCGTCTACACCCATGGCCATGTCGATCACGTCGGTGGCAGCGGGGCGTTCATCGCCGACGCCGATCAGCGGGCGCACCGGGTGCCGCGCGTCGTCGGGCACGAGAACGTGCCGTTGCGGTTCGACCGCTACCGCCTGACCAACGGCTGGAACGTCAGGATCAACCAGCGCCAGTTCGGCGGCGTGCGGGCGCGGCCGGGCCTCGGTGCGTCACGAGCGTTCCTCGGGCGCGACGTGGCGCCGTGCACGGAGACCTTCTCGGACCGTCGGTCCCTCACGCTCGACGGGCTCACCATCGACCTGTACCACGCCAAGGGCGAGACCGACGATCACACGTGGGCGTGGATCCCCGCGCACCGTGCCCTCTCCACGGGCGACTTCGTCACGTGGGTGTTCCCCAACGCCGGCAACCCGCAGAAGGTGCAGCGGTACCCGGTGGAGTGGGCGCGGGCCCTGCGCGACATGGCGGCGATGGATGCCGAGCTGCTGCTTCTCGCCCACGGGCTGCCGATCGGCGGCGCCGAACGCATCCGCACGGTCCTCACCACCACGGCCGGCATGCTCGAGCAGCTGGTCGCCGACGTCGTGGATGCGATGAACGCGGGCGCATCGCTGGACGAGATCCTGCACTCCGTCGCCGTCGACCCCGAGCTGCTGGCGCGGCCGTACCTGCGCCCGGTCTACGACGAGCCCGAGTTCGTGATCCGCAACGTGTGGCGTAGCTATGGCGGGTGGTGGGACGGCGACCCGGCGCACCTCAAGCCGGCGCCGGCGGCGGTGTTCGCCGCCGAGGTGTCGTCGTTGGCCGGGGGCGCACGTCGGGTGGCGGCACGGGCCGAGGAGCTGGCCGCCGCCGGCGAGCACCGCCTGGCGTGCCAGCTCGTCGAGCTCGCCGTCCAGGCGGCGGGCGACGACCGACTGGTGCATCAGGCGAGGGCGGCGATCTACGGGGCGCGACGACGGGCCGAGACCTCGCTGATGGCCAAGGGCATCTACGGCGAGGCGGCGAAGGTGTCGCAGACCGCAGCCGCACAGATCGCGGCTGCGCCACAGGACGCCAGCGGCTGATGCTGGCGTTCGTCCTGACGGTGCCGGCGAACGAGGTCGACCTGGCCAGCGACGCGCTGTGGGCGCTGGGCGTGGCGGCGATCGAGGAGCGCTCGCCCGAAGCGCCGACCGAGGACCACTTCGTCGACCTGTGGACGTCGCTCGGGACGGACGTGGCGGCGATCACCAAGGCGGCCGAGGCGTTCCCGGCGAGGTGGCGGTGGCACACCGAGGAGGTCGACCCGGCGGTCGTCGACACCTGGCGCCGGCACGCCGTGCCGTCATGGATCGAGCGGGACCTCGTGGTCGTGCCGGCGTGGCTCGACCCGGCACTCGACGATGGTGTCATCCGCATCGACATCGACCCCGGCGTGGCGTTCGGGCTCGGGGATCACCCGACCACGGTGCTCACGCTGCGCATGCTGCGCCGAGTGCTCTGGCCGGGGGCGACGGTGCTTGACGTCGGCTGCGGCAGCGGCGTGCTCTCGGTCGCCGCGGCCCGGCTCGGGGCGCCGTACGTCGAGGCGATCGACGTGTCGGCGGCGGCGATCGAGGCGACGTTGGCCAACGCCGAACGCAACGGCTTCGCCGGCGTGATCAATGCCAGCACGAGACCGGTGGCCGACATCGACGACCAGTTCGACGTGGTCGTGGCCAACCTGCTCGCACCGGTCGTCGTCGATCTGGCGACGGACCTGCAGCGGCTCGTCGGACCGTCCGGCGCACTCGTCGTGAGCGGCGTGCTCGAGAGCTCGCACGCTCACGTGCGCCGAGCGCTCGAGCCACTGCAGATCGTCGACACCGCAGCTCGCGAAGGCTGGATCGTCCTCCAGGCCCGTCACTGACTGATCCCGTGCCGACGGACTTCTGGGCGCGGTCTCCGCCACCCGGTCACCTGGGCGCCGTCTCCGCCAGATGCCGGCGGACAAGGCACTGGGTGAGGCCGGGCGGGCGGCGACGATCAGCCGCCACAGCTCGGCGTCGAAGTCGGACAGCGACTCCCGGCTGCGCGATCCGGCCCGTCAGGTCGACGTCGACCCGCCGGCACCCTGCGGCGGGTCCGACGAGCGTGTGCGTCCCACGAGCAGGCCGACGCCCCCGCCGACCAGGCCACGCAGCAGGATGCGGCGCGAGGTCTCGGAGGTACGCACGCGAACGAACGTAGAGAGCAGATGTGAGCAACTCGTGAGCCCGGGTCAGCCG
>JBPCJW010000168.1:0-11072 GCA_051004915.1 Ilumatobacteraceae bacterium | reverse complement strand
CGGCGACCGCTCCGCCGTCGATCGTGGTGTGACCGATGTCTTGTGGCATGAGGCGCCGATCGTCGCATCCGTCCCAGCCCTCGACGTGGATGGTCGGTACCTTGGACGATCGTTCGCTCTGTGCTGGCGGGATGCTCACGCGGTCAGTCCCCTGCGCACGCTCCTCAACTCATGTCCGACGTCGCCACGCTCCCCCACTCGCACCGACCGGGAACGGCGCGCGCTGCGCTCGCCTACCGCGACTTCCGGTTGGTCTGGTTCGGGCTGTTCCTGTCGAACATCGGCACGTGGATGCAGAACTTCACGCTGCCCGCCTACATCGAGCACCGCACCGGTTCGGCGGCGCTGGTTGGCCTCCTGGTCTTCATGCAACTGGGACCGCTGCTCGTACTGTCGATCCCCGCTGGCGTGTTGGCGGACAAGTTCCCGCGCGGCCCGTACCTGATCGTCATGCAGGCCGTGCAGATGCTGTTCAGCGTGGCGTTGGCGGCGCTGGTCGCGACAGGCGCTCCGCTGTGGACACTGTTCGCCGTGTCGCTCGTGATCGGCACCGGCAACGCCCTCAACGCACCGGCGTTCCAGGCCAGCGTCCCGCTGCTCGTCCACCGCGCCGACCTGGCGGGGGCGGTCAGCCTGAACTCGGTGATGATCAATGCCAGCCGCGTACTCGGTCCCGCGCTCGCCGCCCTGCTGGCGTTGGTCGGGTTCACCACGGCGCAACTGTTCCTCGTCAACGCGGCGACCTACCTGTTCCTCGTCGGGGCGATCCTGCTGGTGGTCATCCCCGACGTGCGCGGCCGACACCCGGAGAAGGGATGGCGACGCCTCTTGACCGGCATCAACATCGCCCGCGGTCGGGGCGTGCTGTCGCGGGCGTTGCTGACGATGTGTGTGTTCTCGGTCGTCTGCCTGGTCTACGTCGGGTTGTTCCCGTCCGTCGCCCGGCGCAACTTCGAGATGGACGTCGACGACGCCACGTACAAGTTCCTCTACACGACGTGGGGTCTCGGCGCCTGCCTCGGCGCGCTCGCCGTCGGCACGGTGCTCGCCCACGTCGACCGACGGCGGCTGGTCACCGACGGCATGATCCTGTTCGCCGTCAGCTTGGGGGCGTTCGCGCTGGTGCGATCGCCGGCGCCGGCGTTCCCGGTGGCGTTCGTGCTCGGGTTCGCCTACTTCCTCACCGCGACGGCCTTGATCACCATCTTCCAAGAGAACCTGGCCGACACGGAGCGGGCCGTCACGATGCCGCTGTGGTTCATGGCCTTCGGCGGATCGGTGCCGATCGGCAACCTCATCTTCGGGCCGATCATCGATGCCATCGGTGCCCGCTGGGTACTCGGCCTGGGGGCGGTGGTGGCGGTCGGCTTGGCCCGCTGGTGCGATCTGCGCCAGCTTCCGGCGTCGGCCTACCTCCCCGCCGAGGTCCCTCACGACGCGCCGGCCGACGCCGGTCCCGTCGCCGGCCACGGCATCGTCGCCGGCCGCTGAACGTCGCTCGAGCGCGATGAGCGATGTGCGTCGCATGACCACTCATCGCTCATCGCCTCGTCGGGCGCGATGAGCGATGTGCGTCGTCTGACCACTCATCGCTCATGGCGTCGTCCGGCGCGGGCGCGGGCGCGGCGAGCGCATCGGCGACGGGGCCGAGCCCGGCGACGAGGCTGCCCTTGACGAGGACGACGGTCCCGCCCGCCAGCGTGCCGAGTCGTGCCGCGACGTCGGCGAGGCCGATCGGCGCGACGCCGTAGAGATCGGTCTCGACGGCGACCAGCTCGACGCCGAGTTCGTCGGCGCGGGCGGCGATCCGGCGGTGCTCGAGTATCGGGTCGTCCAGCTCGGCCATCAGTCCGAGCACCGCGATCCTGCGATCGGCGCCCATCGCGGCGACGGCCTCGAGCGCGGCAGCGACCGAGGCCGGGTTGGCGTTGTACGCGTCGTTGACGACGAGTCCGCCTTCGGGGGTGGGCAGCAGCTGCATCCGGCGCGCCGACAGCTCGGCGGAGCAGAGCGCAGCCGCCGCCTTGTCGATCGGGACGCCGACCAGGCCGGCCGCGGCCAGTGCGGCCGCCGCGTTCGAGGCCATGTGCCCGCCGCTCACGGCCAGCTGCACATCGACGCTCCCCCACGGCGTGCGGGCGACGAACCGTGGCCGCGCCACCTCGTCGAGGCGGAGGTCCTCGATCCGCACGTCTGCACTCGTCGCCCGTCCGAACGTCAACACGCCGGCTCCCGTTCGCCGGGCCATCGCCACCACCCGGTCGTCGTCGGCGTTGAGGATCGCTGTCCCGCTGGACGGCAGCGCCTCAACCAGCTCGGCTTTCGCCAAGGCGACCCCTTCGATGCCCCCGAGCAGCTCGCTGTGCGCCGCCGAGACCGACGTCACGACACCGATCCCAGGCCGGGCGACGGAGCACAGCCGAGCGATCTCGCCGGCGCCGCGCATGCCCATCTCGAGCACCAGCACCTCGACGTCGTCGGGCGCACCAAGAACCGTGACGGGGAGGCCCTGGTCGTTGTTGAAGCTGCGGGTGTTGGCGGCGACGCGCCGGCCCGCGCCGATGGCGGAGACGGCCAGATCCTTGGTGGACGTCTTGCCCACGCTGCCGGTGACGCCGATGACGGTGGCGGCGAGTCGCTGGCGGGCCCATGACGCGAGGTCGAGCAAGGCCCGACCGGTGTCGAGCACCTCGATCGTCGGCAGCACACCGTCGGAGGGCCGGCTCGACAGCGTCGCAGCGGCGCCGGCGACGGCGGCGAACGGGATGAAGTCGTGCCCATCGCGGTCGGCGACGAGCGGGACGAACAGCTCGCCGGGCGAGATCGACCGGCTGTCGAAAGAGGCGCCGTCGAGCTCGACGTCACGCCCGACGAGACGACCTGAACTTGCGTGAGCGACGTCAGATGCCCGGTATCGCACGACCGGAAACGGTACCGTCGCGCCCGATGGCGGAGCCCCGAACCCGCCTCGTCGTCCTGTTCGGCGGGCGGTCGGCGGAGCACGACATCAGCTGCATCACGGCGACGCACGTCCTGTCGGCGATCGACCCCGAGCGCTACGACGTCACACCGATCGGCATCTCGACCGAGGGTGAGTGGGCGCTGGCCGACGGTGCGCAGCGAGCGCTGACCGCTGGGCCAGGCGCGTTGCCGGAGCGTCTCGATCCGACCGGTCCGTCGATCTCACCGATGCGTGCGTTGAGCGCCGAGGGCGGGCAGCAGACGGTGGTGCTCCCGCTGCTCCACGGGCCACTCGGCGAGGACGGCACCGTGCAGGGGATGATGGAGCTGGCCGACGTGGCCTATGTCGGCTCGGGCGTGCTCGGCTCGGCCGTCGCGATGGACAAGGCGATGACCAAGCAGGTGCTCGCCGCCAACGGCATCCCGCAGGCCCGCTACCGAGCCGTCGCCGATCACCAGCGCACCCCGGGCCTCCCCGCCGAACTGGCCGCCGAGCTCGGCCTGCCGTGCTTCGTCAAGCCGGCCAACATGGGTTCCTCGATCGGCGTCTCCAAGGCCAAGTCCGTGGAGGGGCTGGGCGAGGCCATCGAGCACGCCCTGACCTACGACGAGTGGATCGTCGTGGAGGAAGCCGTGGCCGGCAGGGAGATCGAGGTCGCCGTGCTCGGCGGCACGCACCCCGAAGCTTCGGGCCCGGGCGAGATCGTGCCCAGCGCGGAGTTCTACGACTACGAGGAGAAGTACGTCTCCGACGGCGCGCAGCTGCTCATCCCTGCGCCGCTGTCGCCGGCGCAGACCGAGGAGGTGCGTGCCCTCGCCCTCGCCACGTTCCGGGCGTTGCGCTGCGATGGCCTCGCTCGCATCGACTTCTTCTTCGAGGAAGGTGGTCGCGGTTTCCTGTGCAACGAAGCCAACACGATGCCCGGCTTCACTCCGATCTCGATGTACCCGAAGCTGTGGACAGCCGCTGGTGTCCCCTACGCCGAGCTGATCGACCGCCTCATCGCCCTCGCCATCGAACGCCACGCCCGCCGTCGCCGCAACACCAAGCACTGACCATGTACGCGCCCGCCCTCACCTCTGCGTGAGCGAAGACGTCGGCCTGACGGCGTCCGTGCTCATGCAGAACGCTGGCGTGGCGCTACGGCGACAGTGCGGCGCGTAGGAACGCCCGCAGCTCGTTGCGCAGCCGGCGCAGTCCGGAGGCCGTCGGTGCCCAGCCCACGCCGCGCAGGGCCTCAGGCTCGGTGGCGATGCCCGTGACGGTGGCATAGGCGAGGGCGGCGACGAGACGGGGGTCGCCGCGACGCAACCGGCCGGCGTCCATCTCGGAGTCGAAGAAGGCGACGGCGCGGTCGACCAGCGGCTCGACGAGCCGGCGCAGGCGTTCTGCTTGCGGGCCGGGCAGCCGGCTCAGCTCGCGCACCAGTCCCAGCACGGCGGGGCGCCGAACGGCCAGCCGGAATGTCGCCCGGACGACGGCGTCGATCCGCTCCAACGGGTCGCGCGGCGCGGCCCGCACGGCGGCGTCGATCACGACGGCCAGCTCGCCGGCCATCGTCTCGAGCACCGCGTCGACCAGTTCCTCCTTGCTGGCGAACCAGTACAGGACCGTTTGCTTGCGCACGCCGACGGCGAAGGCGATCTCGTCGAGCGAAACGCCGTCGACACCACGCCGTCCGAACAGATCCAGGGCGGCCGAGAGGATGCGCTCTCTCGTCGGTGCCGTTCCCACGAGATCTGTCTACCATTTGGTAGAGAGATCTGCTAGACATGGCAGCTGTGATCGCCGAGTCGCTCGCCGGCACGCGCATTGCCATCACGGGATCGACCGGCTTCGTCGGAACGGCCCTCGTCGAACGGCTGCTGCGCAGCGTGCCCGACAGCCAGCTCGTGCTGCTGGTGCGCGACGGCAAGCGCTCCCCCGCCGCCCGCCGCGTCGAGCGCGAGCTGCTCAGGAACGACGCCTTCGATCGCCTGCGCAAGGAGCTGGGCCGAGAGGCGTTCGACGAGCTGGCGTCCAGGCGCATCACGACCATCGCCGGCGACGTCTCGACCGATGGGCTCGGGTTGTCCGACGACGACCGGGCGGTGCTTGCGTCATGCGACGTCGTCATCCACGCTGCGGCGGCCGTGTCGTTCGACTCGCCGCTCGACTCAGCCGTCGAGATCAACCTGCTCGGGCCCACCCGCATCGTGCAACTGCTGCAGAAGCTGGGCGTGCGGCCGCACCTCGTATCCGTCTCGACGTGCTACGTCGCCGGCAATCGGCGAGGCACGGCGCCCGAAGAGTTGGTCAGCGCCGGGCCGTTCGACCTCGGGCTGAGCTGGCAGGCGGAGGTCGCTGCGGCCCGCCGTCTGCGCGGGGACGCCGAGGCCGCCAGCCGTCAGCCCGATCGACTCGTAGAGCTCCGCAAGGACGCCCGCACCGAGCTCGGCGCGGCCGGTGCGCCGGCACTGGCCGCCAAGACCGAGCAACTGCGCGAGCGCTGGGTGCGCGACCAGCTCGTCGATGCCGGCCGGGCGCGCGCCGCCAGCGTTGGCTGGCCCGACGCCTACGCCTTCACGAAGGCCCTGGGCGAGCAGGCGTTGACCGACTCCAAGGGTGACGTGCCGGTGAGCATCGTGCGGCCGTCGATCATCGAGTCCGCCGTCGCCGAACCGCGTCCCGGTTGGATCCGCGGCTTCCGCATGGCCGAGCCCGTCCTCATCTCGTACGCCAGAGGTCTGTTGCGCGAGTTCCCCGGCGTGCCCGAAGGCACGGTCGACGTGATCCCCGTCGATCTCGTCGTGGCGGCGATCATCGCCGTCGCCGCGCTCGGCCCCGACGAAGCGCCCGACATCTGCCACGTCGCGTCCGGGGGCATCAACCCGCTGAAGTACCGCGTCCTCGTCGACAACGTGTCCGGGTGGTTCACCGAGCACCCGATCTACGACGCCGAGGGCCAGCCGATCGTCGTCCCGGAGTTCCGGTTCCCGGTCCGCGGTCGGGTGCAGGCCCAGCTGCATCGCGCCAAGTCTGTGATCACGCGTGGCGAGCGGGTGCTGCAGGCGCTGCCGCTGCGCGGCAAGCAGGCCGACCTTGCGGCCCGGCTGGAGACCAAGCGGATCGAGGTCGAGCGGGCCCTCGAGTACGTCGAGCTGTACGGGCTGTACACCGAGTGCGAGGCGATCTACCAGGTCGACAAGCTGATCGCGATGTGGGCTGGCCTGGACGCAGCGGACCAGGCGGGGTTCGCCTTCGACCCGCGAGCTGTCGATTGGCCGACGTACATCCGCACCGTCCACCTGCCCTCGATCGTGCAGCACGCCAGGGTCAAGACCACCCCGACCAAGACGCGCCCCGAGCGCACGGATCGGCTGCGCCGCCAGGTGCTGTCTCCCGACCGCACGGTGGCCGCCTTCGACCTCGAGAACACCTTGATCGCCAGCAACGTCGTGGCCAGCTACTCGTGGCTGGCGACGCGCCGCCTCGACCGCAACGAGCGGGTCCGCTACGCCATCCGCGCCTTGGCCGAGGCGCCCGGGCTGCTGCGCCTCGACCGCGTCGACCGCGGTGACTTCCTGCGCCACTTCTACCGGCGCTACGAGGACGCGCCGGTCGAGCAGATCCGCACCGACGCCGCACAGTTGCTCAGCGAGCTGATCGTGACGAAGAGCTTCCCGGCCGGGATGCGCCGGGTGCGTGAGCACCGCGCCGTCGGGCACCGCACGATCCTCATCACGGGCGCACTCGACTTCGCCGTCGAGGGGCTGCGACCGCTGTTCGACGAGATCATCGCCGCCGAGATGAGCGTGCGGCCCGACGGCACGTACTCCGGCGAGATGCTGCGCGCTCCCCCGACCGGTGAGACGCGGGCCCAGATCCTCGCCGACTACTGCACCGCCGAGGGCCTGCGCATCGACGACGCCGTCGCATACGCCGACTCGACGAGCGACCTGCCGCTGCTGGAGGCGGTCGGCTTTCCGGTCGCCGTCAACCCCGAGACCCGCCTGGCCGCCATCGCCCGCAAGCGGGGCTGGCTCGTCGAGAACTGGGACAAGGCCAGCGGTGGCCCCCGCCCCCTCCTGCCGATCGGCCCGATGATGGTCGAGCGCGAACGCCGCCGGAAGTTCGCATGACCCCCCGAGATCCGAGGGTTTCGCGTCACCCGAGGGTTTGCGTACCGGACGGGGAGCAGGAAACCCTCGGACGCGCTGAAAGCCTCGGATGTGGAGGGGGCGGATGAAGGCCCTGCAAGTCAAGCGGTCCATACCGCGGCTGGGCCTCGCGCGGGTTGCGTCGGCGTTGGCGCCGGCGGCGGCGGCGCGCGTCGGACCACTCGAGTACACGACGATCGATCCGCCCGAGCTGCCGGGACCCGACTGGTACCGCGTCCACCCGCACCTTGCGGGCATCTGCGGGTCCGACCTGTCGATGATCGAGGGCCACGCCTCGACCTACTTCGACGACTGGGTCAGCTTCCCGTTCGTGCCCGGTCACGAGGTGGTCGGGCGGCTCGACGACGGCACACGCGTCGTGCTCGAACCAGTGCTCGGCCACGCCGCCCGGGGCTTCGATCCGCCGTTCGCCGGCGCCGCGCCCGGCGATGGCGACGACTACGCCCACCTGGCCACGGGCCAGCTGGAGCCCGGCATCCAGACCGGGTTCTGCTGCTCGACCGGCGGCGGCTGGTCGAGCCAGTTCGTCGCCCACGAGTCGCAGCTCCACCGGTTGGCCGACGACGTGCCCGACGATCGGGCCGTGCTCATCGAGCCGCTGGCCGGCGGCATCCACGCCGCGCTCGTCGCTGCCCGCAGCGCGTCGGTCATCGCGACCGAACACCCCGTCATCGCCGTGCTCGGTGCCGGCACGATGGGGCTGGCTGCGGTCGCCGGGCTCGTCCGCTACGTGCCCGCCGCCCACGTGGTGGTCGGTGCCCGCTACCGCCACCAGCAGCGCGAAGCCCGTCGGCTCGGCGCGCACGACGTCGTCCCCGCCGACGATCTCGCCCGCGCCGTGCGCCGCCTCGTTGGCTGCCACGTCGTCGGCGACCACCTGTCTTCGGGCGCCCACGCGACGATCGACGCGGTGGGGTCCGAGGGTTCCGTTGCCGACGCCCTCGCCATCACCCGGCCCCGCGGCAGAGTGGTGATGATGGGCATGCCCGGCGAAGTGACGCTCGACCTCACCGGCCTGTGGCATCGCGAGACCGAGCTCGTCGGCGCCTACACCTACGGCACCGAGCAACTGTCCGGCGGCCGCCGGGTCACGACGTTCGAGCTGGCGATGGACACCGCCGACGCCGTCGAGGCCGAGCGCTGGTTGACCGCCACCTACCCGTTGGCCGACCATGTCGACGCCATCGCCCACGCCGCCGATGTCGGACGCCGCGGCGCGATCAAGATCGCCTTCGATCCTCGGCCCGGACCGCGGACCTGAGCACCAGGAGCAGCCAACGATGCCCCGTCCCGGATTCGTCCTCGACGTCGACCGTTCGACCCCGCCGACATTGTTCTGGCAGGGCGAAGGCCTGACGCTCGAGCACCTCCCACCCGACCGCAGCCGCGTGATCTACGCCCCCGAGCCGCTGCCCGCGCTCAACGACATCGACGGCGCGATCCGCCACGCCCTGCTCCACCCGATCGACCACGACCCCCTGCCGTCGCTGCTGTTCCCCGGCATGCGACTGACGATCGCCTTCGACGACGTCAGCCTGCCGCTGCCGCAGATGCGCCGGCCGGACGTCCGCCAGCGGGTCATCGAGGCCGTGCTCGACCTCGCTGCCGAGGCCGGTGTCGACGACGTCGAGCTGATCGTCGCGCTCGCCCTCCACCGGCGGATGACGGAGGCCGAGCTGCGCCACGCCGTGGGCGACCGGATCTACGACGCGTTCGAGCCGCGCCGGCTGCTGACCCAGCACGACGCCGAGGATCCGACCGCCCTCGAGTACCTCGGCACGACCCCGCAAGGGGAGGAGGTGGAGATCAACAAGCGAGCGGCGACCTCAGACCTGCTCGTGTACGTCAACATCAACCTCGTCGCGATGGACGGCGGCTGGAAGTCGACGGCAACGGGCCTCGCGTCGTATCGCTCGCTGCGCCACCACCACAACCCGGCGACGATGGAGGCCAGCCACAGCTTCATGGACCAACACCGCAGCGAGCTGCACAAGAGCAACTGGCGGATGGGCAAGGTGCTCGTCGACTCCGGCGTCAAGGTCTTCCAGATCGAGACGACGTTGAACAACGACACGTTCCCGTCGAGCTTCGAGTTCCTCTCCAGGCGGGAGTGGGAGTGGACGGCCAAGGACCGGGCCACGTACCTCGGCACGGCCAAGTCGCTGTCGCTCGCCCCGGTGCGCCTGTCACGCAAGATCCTCCACTCCATCGAAGCCCCCCACCAGATGACGAGCGTGCAGGCGGGAGAGGTCGAAGCCGTTCACCGGGTGACGACGGACCACGTGTACCGCCAGCAGCTCGTGGAGGTGCAAGGGCAGACCGACATCCTGACGATGGGCATCCCGTACATCTGCCCTTACAACGTGCACTCGATCATGAACCCGGTCCTCGTGATGTGCACCGGGCTCGGATACTTCTTCAACCTGTATCGAGGTCGACCTCTCGTGCGCAAGGGCGGGGTGGTGATCATGTCGCACCCCACGCGGCCCGACTTCAACCCCGTGCACCATCCGAGCTACATCGACTTCTACGAAGAAGTGCTGGCGGATACGACCGATCCGCACGTGATGTCGAAGCAATACGAGGAGCGCTACGCCACCGACGACTGGTACCGCCACCTCTACCGCACGGGCAACGCCTATCACGGCGTGCACCCGTTCTACATGTGGTACTGGGGTGCCCACGGGATGCAGCACTGCGGCCGCGTGATCGTCATCGGCGGCGATCCGAAGGCCGTTCGCCGGCTCGGCTTCGTGCCTGCGTCGACGCTCGACGACGCGCTGGAGATCGCCTCCGACACGGTCGGCCGCTTCCCCACCATCACCCACCTGCACACGCCGCCGCTGATGCTGGCCGACGTCAAGTAGGCGCGAAGTGGAACTGCCCCGTCACACGCTGCGCCGTGCGGCGCACGCCGCTGGACGCGTCGAGCGGGCCGTCGATCGCGTCATGGCGCCGGGCCGCAACGTCGGCTTCCCCTATCGGGCGCCGACGGTGCCACGCGGGGTCGAGGTGCCGGAGGAGGAGCCAACGCTCGGCGCCGACTACGACACCGACTGGGCCCGTTCGCCGATCGCTAGGGCGGCCCGCGAGGTGATCGCAGAAGGCCCGATGCGCCTCGTCGTGCGCGGGCTGGCCGACCCCGAGGTCACCGGCACGGACCGCCTGGACGACTACCGCCGGCGGGCGGCCGTTGATGACGGCGACGATGACGGGCCGGCGCCGTTGATCTTCGCCCCCACCCACCACAGCCACCTCGACACGGCGCTGATGGTGCGTGCCGTCCCGCTGACGTGGCGGCGCAAGCTGGTCGTGGCCGCGGCTGCCGACTACTTCTTCGACAAGCGCTGGAAGGCCGTGCTCGCCGCGCTCTCCTTGAACGCCGTGCCGATCGACCGCGAGTCGACGGGCCGGCGCTCGGCCGACCTTGTGCGCGAGCTGGTCAACGACGGTTGGAGCCTCGTCATCTACCCGGAGGGCGGGCGCTCCCCGGACGGGTGGGGCCAGGACTTCAAGGGCGGAGCGGCGTACGTGTCGGCGCGCACCGGCGCTCCGGTCGTGCCGGTGTTCATCGATGGCACCGGGTCGATCTACGGCAAGGGCATGAAGCGGCCGAGGCCAGGGCGGACGCGGGTCGTCTTCGGAACACCGCTGCGGCCCGTCGAGGGCGAGTCGACGCGCCGCTTCAACGCCCGCATCTACGCCGCCGTCACCACCCTCGCCGACGAGGCGACGACGGACTTCTGGACCGCCCGAAGGCGCGCCGCCAAGGGCAGCAACCCGACGCTGAGCGGCCCGGCGTACACCGGCTGGCGCCGGCAGTGGGACCTGTCGCTGCGCCGCCGGGAGGGCATCGCCGGCTGGCGCCGCCCCCCGACGAGACGCTGGCCTGAGATCTAGACCCGTGTCAAGCACCGCTCACCCGTTCCGACTTGAGCGAAATCGGATGC
>JBPCJW010000167.1:0-10321 GCA_051004915.1 Ilumatobacteraceae bacterium | reverse complement strand
TTGTGCGGCACCCCCCCTTTCCCGCACGGAGCGTTCTTCCGCCCCAACCATTGCGTTCGGGGCGAACCTCGGAGCAAGGGCTGGCGACTTCATCACCGAGGTCAACAAAGCTTCCTCTCGGGTCTCGCCGTGTCATGTGTTGTCGTCGCCTGCGTCGCCGCAGCCGGATCGTTCTTCGCCCTCCGCTACCTCCCGGCCCGCCAGCGCACTGCCGACCGGCCAGGCGCCGACATCGACGATCCGGACATGTCCAACGCCGGCGGCCGCTGACAGTCACGGCGAGGCCGTAGACGCCCACGCCAGCACGAACGACAACGCGACGGGATCCAACCGAACGACCGCCCCGGGGAGTCAGATTCCGAGTCCGAGATCCGCGTCCACCAATGCCCGGCCGCCGCATCCGGTATCGCCGGCGGAGCTTCGTCGTCAGTGGGTGAGGCGCAGCGTGACGAGTTGGAAGGGGCGCAGGGTCAGGGCGACGATGCCGTCGCTGACCTCGAACGGCTGCTGCGGGTCCTCCAACAGGTTGCAGCTCCACGCCGAGGTGATCCGCCCGTCGGCGCTGACGGTCACGGGTGACCGGTCACCGCACGCCTCGTGGAACCGCACGACGAGGTCGCCGCTGCCGTCGTCGGCCAGCTTCACCGCATCCACCTCGACGCCCCGACCGGCGACCCTGACGATCGGTGACGCCACCTGATCCGATTCGGCGACACCTCCGGTGAACGCCCGCACCGGCAGGTTCAGGCGTTCTGCCTCCGCCACGACGTCGGCCAGCCCGGGACCGTGCGGGAACAGACTGATCGTCACCTCGTGATGCCCCTGGTCGGGCAGCGGATCGGGGTACCTGGCGGCGCGGGCCAGGCTGACGCGCACCACGCCGTCCAGCACGGCGTGGCCGTACCGGCCGTCATCGAGCACGGCGACGCCGAAGCTCGGCTCGGCGAGGTCCACGTAGCGGTGCGCGCAGACCTCGAACTTGGCGGCGTCCCATGACGTCGATGCATGCGTCGGGCGGCGCAGCGCACCGAACTGGACGCCGCACGTCGCGTCCTCGGCGCGTACGTCGAGCGGGAACGCGAGTGACAGCAGGTGCTCGACGTGGTGCCAGTCGAGCTCGACGACGACGTCGAGCCGCGCCGACCCGGCGCGCAGGACGTAGGTCAGCGTCGCCGACGACGGGCCGAAAGTGCGATGGACCCGGACCATCCCGACGAGGGGGCCATCGGCAACGACCGAGACGTCCTGCGCCGACGTCAGCAGCTCGGGGTCGCGGCGGACCCACGACTCGAGGTCCCACGCGTCGTAGCGCACGGGCTGGTCGGGTGCGAGCTCGAGTACCGCGCCGCGCTGCCCAGGGACGAGCAGCTCACGAGCATGGCCGACGTCGATCACCGACGTGAGGTCGCCGTTCGAGTCCCACGACACCGCCAGGTGACGGTTGGCCATCGTGCGGTCCGTGACCACGACCCGGTCGTCGGCGGCGATGGCGACGGCCGGGGCGAGACCGAGCCCCGGCACCCGGGCCCGGAACGCGCGACTGCCGCCAGAGAGCTCTTGCGTCGGCCCGTCACCGGTTGGCGTCAGCGCGACGACGACGACCTCGTCGCGATCGGCTGTTGCGGCGTTGGCCAAGCACGCGCCGGCCGGTGCTGCCACGGCACGAAGGGCGCCGGCGATCACCTCCTCCAGCTCTGCGGCGATGCGGGCGTGGGCGGCCTCCGCCTCGGCGTGCACCCAGGCGATCGACGAGCCGGGGATGATGTCGTGGAACTGCAGCGTCAGCACCTCGCGCCACAGCTCGTCGAGCTCTGCGCGCCGACCGACCGTGGTCGACCACAACTCCGCCTCGCGCAGCAGCCGCTCGCAGCGCAGATTGCCGACCTTCGTGCGCAGCTGGCTGGTCAGCGTGCCCCGATGCGTCTCGAAGTACAGCTCGCCGCGCCAGACCGGCACCGGCGCCCCCGCTGCGATCTCGGCGTCGACATGGTCGAAGAACTCCGCTGCGGTTCCCACCTCGACCCGTGGCATCCCGTCCAGATCCGCCAACCGGCGACGGCGCTCCAGCATCTCGTCGGTCGGTCCGCCGCCTCCGTCGCCGTAGCCGAACGGCATCAGCGACCACCCACTCCACGCATGCTCGGCGAACCGCCCGACCGAGTACGCCAGCTCGGCCGGCGTGATGTCGGCGTTGTACGTGTCGACCGGCGGGAAGTGGGTGAGCACGCGGGTGCCGTCGACGCCCTCCCACCAGAACGTCGAGTGCGGGAACCGGTTCGTGCGGTTCCACGACAGCTTCTGCGTGACGAAGCGAGACATCCCGCCGGCGGCGAACACTTGCGGCAGGCCCGGCGGGTAACCGAACACATCCGGGATCCACACCTCCGTGCAGCGCCGGCCGAAGTGCGACTGGAACCACCGCTGGCCGTGCACGATCTGGCGCACGATGCTCTCGCCGGACGGCAGGTTCATGTCCGGCTCAACCCACATGCCACCGACCGGGATCCACTGGCCGGCGGCGACCTTCTCCGTGATCCGGGCCAACAGCTCGGGTTCGTGCTCGGCGATCCACGCGTAGTGCTGCGCCTGCGAGCACGAGAACGTGAACGTCGGGTCGCGGTCCATCATCGAGACGACCGAGGCGAACGTGCGGATCGCCTTGCGCACCGTCTCCGAGATCGGCCACAGCCACGCCGTGTCGAGATGGGCGTGCCCGGTGGCGACGACGCGGTGCGCGCCGACGCCGGTCGGCGCGGCCAACGACGGCGCGAGCCGGGCTCGCGCCCCGGCGACATCGCCTCGCGCGACGGCGTCGAGCGCCATCTCGAGGGCCCGACGGATGCGGTGGCGGCGAGGGTCGGCGATCGGCAGCGCCCGCATGACGCCGTCGAGGACGTCGGCATCGTGGAGCAGGGCGTCGGCCTCGTCGTCGACGAACACCAGCTCGGCCCGCGCCAACCGGTACAGCAGGCGGTCGCCGGCCGTCTCCCGAGAGCCCATCGACGACCGGCGGAACTGCGGGAAGGCCGGGTTCGACGCAGCCTCGACGACCAGCACGACGTGACCTTGCTCGGCGTCCACGGGCACGGCTTGGCGACGGGGGTGGACACCCTGCACCGGTCGCCCCCGCTCGTCGCGCACCAGTCCCTCGCACTGGAAGCCGGGAGCGTCCATGCGGAACCCGAGGTCGAGGAGCGCGACCGTCCGCCGTCCGGCCCACTTGTCCGGCACGTCGCCGGAGAACCGGAACCACGTCGTCTGCCATGGCGCACCCCACCGCTGGCCGACCTCGAACGACGCCAGCTCGTCGAGCGACGGACCGGCCTCGACAGCCAGCGGCTGCCGCTGCGGGTGGACGAGCAGCGGCAGCCGCTCGGTCAACTCGCGCGCGATGCGCTCCTCGACCAGCTCCCGGTCGGTGTGCACGCCGCCATCATCGCCGCCGGACCGACCGCCGTCAGCCGGCGATCGGGGAGACCAGCGATGCGCCCTCGGCGACGGAGGAACCGCACACCCACCCGCACCATCCCGCGCAGGTCGGCGAGCGCCGTCGGGACGATGCGCACCCGCGAGTCCGGGCCGTCCACCCAGTCCACCGGCACCTCGTGGATGCGCAGCCCGTTGTGCTCGGCGAGCAGCAGCAGTTCGGTGTCGAAGAACCACCCGTCGTCCTCGACGTGGGGCAGCAGTGCGGCGGCGACATCGGCCCGAACGGCCTTGAAACTGCACTGCGCGTCGCGGAAGCGCACGCCGAAGAGGGTTCGCAGCAGCAGGTTGTAGCAGCGCGAGATCAGCTCGCGCTTCGGACCACGGACGACCGCCGCGCCTGGCGCCAGCCGTGAGCCGATGGCGATGGCGGGGTGCCCCGACAGCAGCGGCACGACGATCGGCGCCAGCGCCTCCAACCCGGTCGACAGATCGATGTCCATGTAGGCCACGACGGCCGCATCCGAGCGCAACCACGCCGTGCGCAGCGCCAGCCCACGACCTTTGCGCTCGAGGCGCAGCGCCGTGACGCCGGGCAACAGGGCGGCCAGCCGCTGGGCCACGGCCCAGGTGCCATCGGTCGAGGCGTTGTCGACGATGGTGATGCGCCAGCTCGGCCAGCTGGCGAGGTGGGCGTCCAACCGCCGGACGCTGTGCTCCAGCGTCAGCTCCTCGTCGTGGACGGGCAGGACGATGTCGAGGTCGACGGACATCTCAGGCTCCTGTCGTGAGGTCGTAGAACGTCACGCCGTCGACCGTCACCGGTGCGAACGTCGACGTCACCCACTCGGCGATCGATTGCGCCTCGTCGCTGCCGTCACCTGGCCCGCCGCCCATCCCGCCATCGATGTACCAGTGCACCTCGCCGTCGGCGACGAGCTGTTGGACCTCGGCCAGTGTCGGCGACGGATCGGTGCCGTTGAAACCGCCGATCGGCAGCACCGAGCGCTCCGTCGCCAACTGGAAGCCGGCGGCGTTGTTGGCGCCGACGGTTGCCGCCACCCAGGTGTAGTCGTCGGCGTCGGGGAGCAGGAGATCGACGACCTCCTGACTCGGCTCGGTCGCTCCGAGCAGCCCGCCCACGCCGCCCCCCGGACCGGTACTCGGTCTGGCACGTCGGCTGCTGCCGCCTGGTATCCCAGTCGGCGGAGCGGTGCGATTGCCGCGCTGCCCGTCTGGCTGGCCATCGGCACCGAGCGGCGGACCGGCCTGTGGGGCGCCACCACCCTGGCCGCCGGGCGTGGGGAAACCGCCTGGACCGCCGGGGAACCCACTGACCATGGGGCCGGCCGTGACGATGGCACCTTCCCGGTGGCGTCGCCGCCGTGGCGACCGAGTACGCCGCGGGGCCAGCGAGCACGGCGAGCATGCCGAGGAGTCCGGCGGTCGGGACGAGCCGCCGGTCGGCGCGGTCGCCGACGACCACGGCCACCACCGCGGCGAGACCAGCCACCAGCACCGCCTGGGCGATCCAGGGGTACCAGTCGCCGGCGCGACCGAGTAGCCGACTGGACCACCAGGCGGTGCCGGCCACCGTGCCGGCGAGCAGGAGGCGGGCCGCCAGGTGGTGGCGGTGCGACCACACGACGTGGGTCCCGATCCCCACGAGGCCGGCGATGGCGGGGGCCAGCGCGACGAGGTAGTAGTCGTGGTAGATGCCACGCATCCAGGCGAAGACGACGGCCGTGACGACGAGCCAACCGCCCCACAGCACCACGCCGGCCCGCGCCGTGTCGGTGCGCGGGGCGCGACGGGTGATCCACACGACGGCGGCGCCGAGGACCAGCGCGGCGGGGAGCAACCAGGCGATCTGACCGCCGGCGAGGTCGCCGAACAATCGGTCGAGACCGGTCTCGCCCCAGCCCATGCCCCCGCCGACGCTGCCGGTCTCCTCGCCGGTGAGCCGGCCGAGTCCGTTGTACCCGAAGGTCAGCTCGAGGATGCTGTCCGTCTGCGAGCCACCGCTGTACGGCCGCCACTCTGCGGGGACCAGCTCGACGATCGCGATCCACCAGCCGGCGGCGCAGACCATCGCTGCGCCGCCGACGAACAGCGCGCCGAGTCGTCGACGCAGGCCAGCGGGCGAGGCGACGAGGAACGTCAGGGCCAGCGCCGGCACGACGAGCAGCGCTTGCAGCTGCTTGGTCAGGAAGGCGAATCCGACGAACGCCCCGGCGGCCGCCATCCAGCGCACCGCCGACCCGTCGATCGCCCGGACGACGGCGTAGGCGGCCAGAGTCATCAGCAGCACGAGCAGCGCATCGGGGTTGTTGAAGCGGAACATCAGCGCGGCGACCGGCGTCAAAGCGAGGACGGCCCCGGCGAGCAGTCCCGCCGCCGGCGAGGCCCACCGGCGTACGGCGGCGTACAGCGTGGCGACGGAGGCGACGCCCATCAGCGCCTGGGGCACGAGCACGCTCCACGAGCTGAGCCCGAAGATCTTGACGGACAGCCCCATCACCCACAGGGAGGCCGGCGGCTTGTCGACGGTGATCGACCCGGCGCCGTCGGACGCACCGAAGAACAGCGCCGACCAGCTCTGCGACCCGGCCTGGGCGGCGGCCGAGTAGTAAGCGTTGGCCCATCCGGAGGCCGACAGGTTCCAGAGGTACAGCACGGCGGTGCCGGCGAGCAGGGCGACGAGCGCCAACCGCTCCGGTGAGCGAGGAGGTCTTCGAGTGAGCGAACCAGCAGCACGGTCTTCTTGCTCATGGCCGAGTACTTGATGCGCTCCTTGCCCGGCGCTTACCGCGGCGCGACCGTCTGCTCGTTCGGTCACCGGCGCTGCGAGGCGGATCGGAGGGCCGGCGGGGGGATCGACGAGCAGCACCCAGTGATCGAACGCCACCAGGATCACACGCCGCCGTACAGTCGCTGCGAGTTCGCCGAGAGTCGCCACGCCGGGCCGGCGCGTGGCGCCGGACGCGACGATGGGGCCCGGCATCACCGGGCCCCATCGTCGGGGGAACAGGTTGCGTGGGAGGTTGGGCGGTCAGCTCCCGCTGTCGGTCGTCGGTGTCTCCGTCGTCGGGGTCTCGGTACTCGGGCTCTCGGTGCTCGGGGTCTCGCCCTCCGCCGCTGGGCGATCACCGCGCCGGCCACCCGGACCGCGCCCGCCGCCCTCACCATCGCCGCAGCCCTCGCCGTCGGCAGGCTCGGCGGTGCTGTCGTCGATCGTGCCCTCCGTGGTGGTGTCCGTCGTGTCGTCGGTGGTCGTGTCGTCGTCGACGATCGTGGTCGGCGTGACCGTGTCGATCGACGGCGTCCCGCCCGACTGGGCGGCGGTGATGCCGGCACCGGCGGCCAACGTGGCCAGACCGGCTGCCGTCGCCAGGACGTATCGGCTCTTCATGGGAACCCTCCTTGGGCTTGCGTGGATGTGGTCATCCAACGACGTCATCCAACGACTGGCACCTCACGGTTCCCGCAGGGCCGCCTCGGAGTTGGCCGTGGATCCGTCCAGGGGGAGCGTCACCGTCACGGTCGTCCCGCGACCGACGGCGCTATCGACGGCGATCGCCCCGCCGTGGGCGCTGACCGCGGCATCGGCGATCGACATGCCGAGACCGCTGCCGCCACGGTTGCGGGCACGAGCCGCGTCGGCTCGGTAGAAGCGCTGGGTGACGCGGGTCGCCACGTCGGGCGTCATGCCCAGGCCGTGATCGGTGACCGCCACCTCGGCATCGGACCCGTTGGCCGAGGCGCGCAGCTCGATCGGTGTGGCCGGTGGTGTATGGACCAGCGCGTTGCCGACGATGTTGGCGAGCACCTGGCGCAGTCGGTCCTCGTCGCCGGAGACGACCACCGGGCCGCTGACGTCGGCGGTGATGGCTCGTTGCGGATCGACGGCAGCGGCGTCGCGAGCCGCGTCGGACACGAGTCGAGACAGATCGACCGACCGCTGCTCGAGCGGGCGACCCTGGTCGAGCTTGGCCAGGTTGAGCAGATCGTCGACCAGGCGGGCCATGCGCACGGCCTCCTGCTCGGTGCGCCGCATCGCCTCATCCAGCGAGCCGGGTTCGCGCAGGCCCCCGACTCGGTACAACTCGGCATAGCCGCGGATCGTGGTGACGGGTGTGCGCAGCTCGTGGGAGGCATCGGCGACGAATCGCCGCAGCCGGTCCTGCGACTCGGCGCGCTCGGTGAAGGCCACGTCGAGCCGTTCGAGCATGTGGTTGAGGGCCACCCCGAGCTGGCCGGCCTCCGTGGACGGCGGTGCCTGCGGCACCCGGTGGGACAGGTCGCCGCTGGCGATCCCCTCGGCGGTGCGCGTCATCTGCTTGATCGGCCGGATGCCGAGGCGCACCACCCACCACGTCACCGCGGCGAGCAACAGGAGGATGATCAGGCCAGCGATCACCTCGACGGTGATCAAGTTGGCGATCGTGTCGTCGACGTCGGTCAGCGGGATCGCCGTGATCCAGTACGTGCCCTGCGGAAGGTCGCGGTCCTCGATGGTGCGGACGCGGACTCGGTAGCGCGGGCTGCGGTCGTCGATCGCGCCGACCGTGAACGCCTCGCCCCCTTGCCCGGTGGCCTCGGCCCGCGCCAGGTCGACGTCGGGCGCGGCGGGACCGTCCCCGATGTTCGGTTCGAAGATCGTCTGCAGGGTCCCGTCCGGCCAGAGCACCCCCTCGTACACGTCCGACAACCGGTCGTCGAACTCGCCGGGCGGCGGAGGCCCGCCGGCCCCCCTGTACCGGTCGCCACCGCCGGCGGCCTCGAGCCGAGTGTCGATCTGATCGATCAGCTCGGCGCCGGGTGGTCTGGGTCACGATGACGCCGACGACGGCCAGCGCGAGCACCACCAGCGCCATCCCTGCGAGTAGCCGGGCGCGCAGCGAGAGGCCCCTGCCGTCCGTTCCGAGCTTTGATGGGGCCACCGACTCGTTGCGGCCGAGCTCTGCGGACAGTTCGAGGTCCACGAAGACGTCCTGACTACGTCCGGATCGTGTAGCCGATGCCACGGACGGTGGTGATCAGCTTGTGCTCGTCTGTGTCGAGCTTGCGCCGCAGGTAGCCGATGTACGTCTCGACGACGCCGCCGTCGCCGCCGAAGTCGTACTGCCACACGTGGTCGAGGATCTGCGCTTTGGACAGCACGCGACCCTGGTTGACGAGGAGGTAGCGCAGCAGGTTGTACTCCGTCGGCGACAGGGACACCTCGGCCCCGCCGCGGGTGACACGGTGGGCGTCGTCGTCGAGCTCGAGGTCGCCGTTGCTCAGGACCGTGCGATCGGTGCGCGCCTGGCCGGTGCGGCGCAGCACCGCCGTGGTTCGGGCGACCAACTCCTCGAGGCTGAACGGCTTCTGCAGGTAGTCGTCGCCCCCCATCGTGAGACCGCGCACCTTGTCCTCCGTGGCGTCACGGGCGGTGAGGAACAGCACCGGCGTGTGGTCACCGCCGGTGCGCATGCGCCGGCACACTTCGAAGCCGTCGAGGTCCGGCAGCATCACGTCCAGCACCACGAGGTCGGGCGACTGCTCGTCGACCGCCGCCAGCGCCTCGCGCCCCGTCGACGCCGCCGAGACCTCGAAGCCGTGGTGGCGCAAGGCGGCGGCGAGCATCGATCGCAGGTTCTCCTCGTCGTCGACGATCAGCAAGTGCTCTCCTGGCATGGCCGCATTGTCGCCGACCGAACTGGGAGTTGGCTGTGAGGTCGGTGGGTGTCGACGGTGAGCCGGCTGTGCGGTGGTTCCCGGCCGGTTCTCAGCAAGTCCACAGCTTGGGCGGCCAGGGTGTCGGCCATGAGCACCGTCCTCACCCCCGAAAGCGAACGTCCGCCCGAGGCGCCGCGACCCTGGTATCGCCGGCGCTGGTTCCTCATCACCGCCATCGTCGTGGTACTGCTCGCAGCGGCGGCCGGCGGCGGGATCTGGTGGTTCCTCAAGGACGACGCTCCCGCCGCGGTCAACCTCGACTCGGCAACACAGTCACTGAGCTTGACGACCGTCGCCCAGACCGCGACGACGGCCGATTCGGCGACCACGACCGCTGCGACGGCGGATGCGACGACCACCGCCGCAGCGTCCGTGGCGGTTGCCGGCACGTGGACGGTCGACACGTCCGTCGGGGAGTTCGGCTTCGAGAGCTCGACCGGCACGTTCGTCGGCTTCCGCGTCCAGGAGGAGCTGTCGACGATCGGCTCGACGACGGCTGTCGGGCGCACGCCGACGGTGTCCGGTGAGATCACGTTCGATGCCACGACCTTGACGGCGGCGACGATCCAAGCCGACATGACGGCGATCTCGACCAACGAGAGCCGTCGCGACGACCGGGTGCAAGACGCCCTGGAGACCGGCGAGTTCCCGACGGCGACGTTCGTCCTGACCGCGCCGATCGACCTCGGCGGCGCCGTGAACAGCGGAGCGGCGACGACGGTCGACGCCGCAGGCGACCTGACGATCCATGGCGTGACGACGCCCGTCACCCTCCCGCTGGAAGCGCAGCTCGTGAACGGAACGATCGTCGTCGTCGGCTCTCTCGACATCGCCCTGTCGACCTACGGCGTCGAAGCGCCGAGCGCACCGATCGTCGTGTCGGTGTCCGACGACGCGCAGATCGAGCTGCAGTTGTTCTTCGTCCAGGCCTGACCTGCCCTTCTCCCGACCCCGACTGGAGCACCACCGTGGCAATGGGCCTGACCATCATCATCACGACGAGTTCGACCGCGGGCTTGCCTAAGACCTGCCCCGGCTGATCAGCCAGCGCAGCGTGCTCTCGCTGTTCGCCGGCGCAGGGGCCGCGCTCGCCACCCGCCGCGGCGAAAACGGGGCGACCTCTGCCTCCACCACCGGTTCGACGAACGGCCTGCCAACCGGATCGACAACCAGC
>JBPCJW010000166.1:0-10963 GCA_051004915.1 Ilumatobacteraceae bacterium | reverse complement strand
GGCGCAGGCGGCGCTGTGGGGGTTGGCGATCGTGCTCGACGTCGGTGGCCCGCTCGTGATCGACGTCGGGGGCTGGCAACTGCACGCCGAGCACTTCGCCGAACGCCACGGCCTGATCGTCATCATCGCCCTCGGCGAGTCGATCGTGGCCATCGGCGTCGCGGCGGAGGCGGGCATCGACACCGGCGTCGTCGTGGCGACGGTGCTCGGCATCACCGTCGCGGCGTGCCAATGGTGGGCGTACTTCGACGTCGTGTCGATCGTCGCCACCCGGCGCCTGACTGGGCTGCCGCCTGGCCGCGAGCAGAACGCGATGGCTCGCGACTCGTACTCGTACCTCCACTTCCTGATGGTCGCCGGCATCGTGCTCGTGGCCCTCGGGCTGAAGAAGACGATCGGCGACGTCGGCGAGCCACTGAAGCTGGTCACGGCGACCGCCCTGCTCGGCGGCGCCGCGCTCTACTTGCTCGCCCACCTGGCGTTCCGGTGGCGCAACGTCAGGTCGCTCAACCGGCAGCGGCTGGTCACCGCCGTTGTGCTCCTCTTGGTGGTGCCGATCGCCCCACTCATCCCGGCGTTGGCCACCGTCGCCATCGTGGCCGGCGTGCACGCCCTGCTGGTCGCCTACGAGACGACGCACTTCGCCGCGGCACGCGACGAGATCTGCCATCAGCCCGCCGAGTGACGGCTGCGTTCCGGCAGCGGCCGCCTCGTACCCTGGCCGAGCCATGGCCGTCTCGACCTCTCTCCTGCGGCGACGCGCCACAGCGGCGCTCGTCGCCGTCGCCAGCGGACTGCTCGCCTCCGGGTGCATCACGGGCGAGCGGCCGACGCTGGCGGAAGGACCGCTGCTGACGGGTGACCCGGCGGTCGATGCCGTGCTCGCCCGCCTGGACGGCGCCGGCGCCACGATCTTCACGGCCGGCTACGACGTGCTGACTCGGTTCGGCAACCTGCAGACGCCGGCGACGGTCGCCCAGGACGGCGCGGCGCGCCGGTCCGTCACGATCGGCCGGGTCCGGTTCATCGTCGACGGCAGCTCCACCGCAACGTGCGATCTCGATACGTCGTCGTGCACCACCACGATCGACGCGGCGAGGGTCAGCGACACACAGCTGACGCCCGACTTCTACGCCGCCAGCGCGGCCGCCACGCTGCGACGCGATGCGGCCGGGCGCACCGGACCGCCGACAATGACGACCGAGACCGTCGCCGGCCAACCGACCACATGTGTCAGCGTGCCCCTGGGCGACGGCCAGTCGACGTACTGCGCGCTGGACAGCGGTCCGCTCGCCCGCCTTGACGCCGCCGACCGCGTCGTCACCATGACGACGTACGCCCCGTCGGCCGACCCGACCGCCTTCACCCGCCCCGGCTGAACGAGATCCGAGGCTTTCGCGGCACCCGAGGGTTTCGGGAACCCCGTCCGGTCCGGCACGCCCCCGATGCGCCGAACGCCTCGACCTCGACCTCGACCTGCCTAGACCTCGACCAGATGGTGGTCGGCCGCGTTGAGGGGGGCCGGCCCGTCGCCGGTGGCCACGACGATGTCTTCGAGTCGCATCCCCCAGCGGCCCGCCACGTAGATGCCGGGCTCGATCGAGAAGGCGTGGCCGGGTTCGAGACGGTGTTCATTGCCTTCGACGATGTACGGGTCCTCGTGCTCCTCCATCCCGATGCCGTGGCCGGTGCGGTGGATGAACTGATCGCCGAAGCCGGCGTCGGCGATGATCCGCCGGGCCGTTCGGTCGACGTCCTCGCACGGCGTCCCGACCACTGCCGCGGCGACGGCCGCGTGCTGAGCTCGGTGGAGGACGTCGTACGCCTCGGCCAGCTCGGCCGGCACCGAGCCCGTGAACACGCAGCGCGTGATGTCGCTGCAGTAGCCGGCCATCGTCCCGCCGAAGTCGCACAGCACGATCTCGTCCGCGGTGATCACGCGGCCGCCGGCGTGGTGGTGCGGGCTGGCTGCGTTCTCGCCAGCCGCGACGATGGCGAAGTTGACCTTGTCGTGCCCCTCCGCTCGGATGCGGGCGGAGAGATCCGCCGACACCGCCGCTTCGGTCCGCCCGACGAGCGGGATCTCGCCGCCCTGCAGCTGCGCGGCGATCCGATCGACGGCCGCTCCGGCGGCCCGCAACGCCTCGACCTCCGCCGGGTCCTTGCGGACGCGCAGCGGTCCGACGACGTCGACGGCCCTGCGGTACTCGGCGCCTGGCAGCTGCGGCAGCAGCTCGACGAGGAAGCGCGCCCACATCTGGTCACCGACCGCGACCGTCGATGGTGCGCCGGCGAGGCTGGCGACGACCGCCGTCGGGTCCTCCGTCTCCTCCCATGGCCGTAGCACGAAGACACCGGGTTGCTCGACGACGCGGGGTGCCTCGAGCCGCGGCACGACCATCGTGGGGTCGCCGTCGCATGGCACGACGAGCATCGTCAGGCGCTCCAGCGGCATCGCCTGGTAACCCGTGAGGTACGGCAGGTCGTGGCCGACCGACAGCAGCAGCACGTCGACACTCTGCTCGGCCATCGCCGCCCGCACCCGGTCCATGCGCTGCTGGAACATCACGCCAGTGTGTCACTCGCCATCAGATTCGAGATCCTGACCGGGGTGGGCTCGGTGATCGTGGCGTCGGCGGCGGCGCGGGCGTGGTAGCTCGACCTCGTCAGCGGGCTGGCCTCGACATGGCTGATGCCGAGTCGGCGTCCGGCGGCGGCCCACTCCGCGAACTGGGCCGGCTCGACCCAGCGCTCGACCGGCAGGTGGTGCGACGTCGGCCGCAGGTACTGGCCGATCGTCACGATGTCGACGCCGATGCCAGCCAGATCGGCGAGGCAACCGGCCACCTCGTCGTCGGTCTCCCCCATGCCGACGATCAACCCGGACTTGGTCGTCAGCCCCGCCGCCTTGGCCCGAGCGAGCACCGCCAGGCTCCGCCCGTACCCGGCCGACGGACGCACGGCCCGCTGCAGGCGGGCCACCGTCTCGACGTTGTGGTTGAACACATCGGGCCGCACGTCGAACAGCAACGCCAGCGCCGACTCGGACCCGCGCACGTCCGACACAAGCGTCTCGACGCGCGTGCCCGGACACCGCCTGCGGATCGCCTCGACGCAGGCCGCCACGTGGGCCATCCCCCCGTCGGCCAGGTCGTCGCGCGCCACCATCGTCAGCACGGCGTGCGCCAACCCCATGCGGGCGATCGCCTCGGCCACCCGCTCCGGCTCGTCACCCGCCGGCGCGGCCGGATGCCGCGTGTCAACCAGGCAGAACCCGCATGCCCGGGTGCATCGGTCGCCGAGGACCATGAACGTCGCCGTGCCATCACGCCAGCACTCCGACAGGTTGGGGCAGCCGGCGTCCTCGCACACCGTGACCAGACCGAGGTCGCGGACGGTCCGCTTCAGCTCCAGCACCTCCGGCCCGTGGTGGACCCTCGGCCGCAGCCACTCGGGCTTGCGTGACTCGATCGCCAAGCCGCCCGTCACGCCCGCCGCGGCGAGTCGTGCCGCCAGCCGCACCGGTTCGCCGGGTCCGGCACCGCGCGAGAACTGCGCGAGGTCCTCGGGCCGGTGCCGCCACGCGACGTCCTGGCGATCCGACACACCATTCCCCCACCGTTCGGTGGCCAGCCGGGCGACCACCTCGACGACGTCCCGCATCGGCACGTCGACTCCCTTCTCGGCGAGCGACGTGACGGGCCGGTCATCGATCCCGCAGGCGACGATGTGCTGGCGCAGGTAGGCCATGTCCGTGGTGACGTTGAGGGCGAACCCGTGCATGGTGCGCCCGCCCTTGAGGCGCACGCCGATGGCGCAGATCTTGCGTGGGGTGGCGCCGTCGACGTCGACCCACACACCGGGGTGTTCGGAGATCCGCCCGCTCGACATGCCGAGCGACGCGAGCGCGTCGATGACGAGCTGCTCGACGTTGCGCACGTGCTCGGCCGCGCCGAGCCGGTTGGCGATGTCGACGATCGGATAGCCGACCAGCTGCCCGGGACCGTGGTAGGTCACGTCGCCGCCGCGCCGGACGCCGACGAGGTCGGCGCCGACGTCACCCGGATCGCAGCGCAGGTTGCGGGCGAGGTCGGCGCGCGGGCCGAACGTGAAGACGTGCGGGTGCTCGAGGAGGAGCAGGTGTCGTTCGCGGCCACGTTCGAACAGTGCCTGCTGCACGGCGAGCACCTCGCGGTACGGGACCGTCCCCAACCACCGAACGCGCAGCATCAGTCGCTCACGCTAGGGGCATCGCACCGCTCACACTTCGGCCGACCAGTCCTTGGTCTCGAGGAGCGTCTTGATCAGCTTCAAGAACCCGGCGGCGTACGCGCCGTCGAAGGCGCGGTGGTCCCAGGCCATGGCCAGGTTGCCGACCGGGTGGATGGCGATCGCCTCGCCGCCGTCGTCCGTGGCGACGACGACCGGCTTGCGGGCAATGGCGTCCGTCGAGAGGATCGCCACCTGCGGCTGGTTGATCACGGGCATCGTGAGGACGGACCCGGCCGAGCCGTTGTTGGAGATTGTGAACGTGCCGCCACTGATCTCGTCGGGCTTGAGCTTCTTCGTCCGCGCCCGATCGGCGAGGTCGTGGATCTCCCTGGCGATGGCGCGCAGCCGCTTGGTGTCGGCTTCGCGGATCACGGGGACGATGAGGCCCTCGTAGTCGAGGTCGACAGCGATGCCGAGGTCGACGAACTGGTGCAGCACGAGGTCGTTCTCACCGACGCTGGCGTTGAGGCCGGGGAACTCGCCCAGCGCGTCGATCGTCGCCCGGGCGATGAACGGCAGGTACGTCAGGCTGAAACCCTCCTCCTGCTTCCACTCCCGCTTCAGCTCGCCACGCGTCCGGTCGACGTTGCCGTAGTCGACCTCGACGACGCTGAAAGCGTGGGGGCTGACCGACTTGCTCATCAGCATGTGGGCGCCGGTCAGCTTGCGGATCTTGGAGAGGGCGACGTTGCGATCCCGCTCGCCGGAGGCAGCACGAGGGGCCGGCGCAGCAGCCGGTGATTGGGCCGGGCGTCGCTGGGTGGGGTCGGCAGCCGGCGCCCGCTCGGATGCTGGCTCGGACATGGGCTCGGCCGGCTTCGGCTTGGAGCCGGACGCGTCGATGTGGTCGAGCACGTCATCGCGGGTGATTCGGCCACCTGCCCCCGTGCCTTTGATCTGCGCCGGGTCGAGGCCGTGCTCGCTGACGAGGCGGCGCACGACCGGGGAGAGCAGCTTGGCTCCGTCGCCCGACGACGCCGGAGCTGAGTCCTCGGACTTGGCGACCGGCGCCGACGTGTCGGGCGCACCGGTCTCGTCGGCCGGCGACGGCTCCAAGGTCTCCGGCATGGCGGTGTCCGACGGTGTGACTTCACCCTGATCAGCGGTCTCGGGCTTGGGGGAGGCGTCCGCCGCTGGGCTGGCCGCGGACTCGGCCGTCGGCTCGGGCTCCGACTCCGGTGCCGCCTCGGCGGCGGCCGGTTGCGCACCGGACGACGGCGCGTCGCCGGCAGGCGCAGCGCCGTCGCCGACCACAGCGATCACGGTGCCGACCTCGACCGTCTCGCCCTCGGGCACCCGGATCTCGGTCAGCGTGCCGGCGACCGGCGATGGCACTTCCGTGTCGAACTTGTCGGTTGACACCCCGAACAGCGCTTCATCGGCCGCGACGGAGTCGCCGACCTGCTTGAACCACTGCGTGATGGTGCCCTCGGTGACGGTCTCACCGAGTTGGGGCAGGGTCACTTCGGCCATGCGTCGGGTCTCCTGTCGATCAACCGTTGAAGTTGCGTCCGGTCAAGGTCATGACCGTCTCACCGAACAGCTCGCTGAGGCTGGGGTGGGGTTGGATGAACTCGGCCACCTCGTCGACCGTGGCCTCCCAGTTGACGGCGAGGTAGCCGCCGCTCAGCTGCTCGGTCACCCACGGCCCGACCATGTGCACGCCGAGCACGCGGCCGGCCCGGCCGTCAGCGCCCTTCTCGGCGATGATCTTGGCCAGCCCCTCGGTCTCGCCGACGATCTGTGCCCGCGAGTTGAACTTGAACGGGTGCTTGGCGACGACGACGTCGTACCCGGCCGCTCTGGCCTGCTGCTCGTCCGGACCGGCCCAGGCCACTTCGGGATGGCAGTAGATCGCCCACGGCACGCGGTCGTACATCACGGGCACGACGTCCTCGCCCAGCGTCTGCTTGACGGCGAGGATCGCCTCGGCGTACCCGACGTGAGCGAGCTGCGGGGTGTCGATCAGGTCGCCGACGGCGTACACGCCATCCTCACCTGTGCGGCAGAACTCGTCGACGACGACGAACCCCCGCTCGTCGACCTTGACGCCGGTGCCGTCGAGACCGAGCCGGTCGGCGAACGGGCGGCGACCGACCGACACGACGACGACGTCGACAGCGAGGTGTTCGTCGTCGCCGAAGTGGACGGTCGTTCCACCCGCGTCGTTCGGCGTGTGCCCGGTGACCTTGACCCCGGTGCGGATGTCGATGCGCTTGGACTTGAAGCTCTTGACCACGACGTTGGCCAGGTCGTTGTCGAGCCCCGGCAGGATCTTCGGCAGGCCCTCGAGGATCGTGACGTCCGACCCGAGATCGGCGAACGTGGAGGCGAACTCGCACCCGATCGCGCCGCCGCCGATGACGACCATGCGGGCAGGGATGTGGTCGAGGTCGAGCACCTCGTCGCTCGTCATGATCGGCCCGCCACGCTCGAAGTTGGGGATCAGGCGAGGGACGGACCCGGCCGCGAGGATCACGCTGTCGCCCGTGATCTCGGTGGTCGATCCGTCGAGGGCGGTGACCGTGACACGACGGTCGGGCCCGAGGCTGCCGATCCCGCTGAAGACCTCCACCTTGCGGCCCTTGCACATCGCCGCGATGCCACCGACGAGGCCGGCAACGATCTTGTTCTTGCGGGCCTGCGTCACGGCAAAGTTCACCGTCGGCGCGCTGGATTCGATCCCGAACTCGGCGGCGTGGGCCACGTGGCGGTGGACGGCGGCCGTCTCGAGGAACGCCTTGGCAGGGATGCACCCGCGGTTGAGGCAGGTGCCGCCGAGTGCGTCCATCTCCACGAGCGCCGCCTTGAGGCCGGCCGACGCGGCATACAGCGCGGCGGCATACCCACCCGGTCCCCCGCCGATGACCACCAGATCGAACTGCTCGGACGTCGCGATCACCTCTCCCGTCAGCGGCGGCGAGCGACCTCCCGGTCGTCGCTGCCTGGTCTGGCGAGCCACGGTAGCGCCGCTCGTCGGCCGTCGGTTCAGCCCGCTCGGGGCGGCGTCAGCTGCCGCGCAGCTCCCAGCGCACCTGCGCGTCGCCACGCCGGAAGAGCAGCACCCGGCTGCTGCCCTCCACCGCCGACACGTCGAACGTCAGGCTGCAGCGCTGCGTCTCGACCGTCGTCCCGGCACAGGCTGCGACCTCGGGTGAGCCCTCGCCGCCGGTGGTCTGGAGGGAGACCCCGGGCGCGACGAGGCGGAAGTCGGCCGTGCCGTCGTCGTCGGCCACGCCGCCGAGCTGGAGCACGACGACCGCCTCGCCCGCCGACTCCGCGACGCCTTCCACCGTGATCGTGAGGTCGCCGACCTGTACCGGCGCGCCGATCTCGATCGGGCGTGATGGTTCGTCCTGGGTGGCGATGCGCAGCAGTTGGAGGACACCGGCGACGAGGATCACCAGCCCGCAACCGACGGCCAGCAGAAGCAAGGTGCGGGTGCGCACGCCGGCAGGATACGAAGCGCGGCATTCTTGCGCTGCCGACGAACCGGTCGGACGGGCCGGTACGGTGCCCGAGTGGTGAGGCGTGCACTGGCGGTCGGACTGCTGACCGTCGGGCTGCTGGCCTGCGGTTCCGACGACAGCCGATCCGCCTCCGAGTCGACCTCGCCGACGCCGGCCACCGGGTCGGCATCGGCCGCGCCGGCACCAGTGTCGACCGCCGCGCCGGCAGCAGGATCGACGACAGCCGGTGTGCCGGCGGCCGCCGTGCCAGCTGCGCTGGACTTCGCCGCGCCGACGGTCGGTGGCGGCAGTTTCGACGCCCGCGCCTACGCCGGCCAACCGCTCGCCCTGTGGTTCTGGGCGCCGTATTGAAGCACGTGCAATCGTGAAGCCACCTCGGTCGAGGCGGCAGCGCAACGATGGGCCGGGCAGGTCACGGTCGTCGGCGTCGCCTGGAACGGCAGCGAAGAGGAGTTCCAGACCTTCATCGACAAGCACGGGCTGACGTTCCCGCAACTCAGCGATGCGCAGGCCGCTGTCTACGACCGCTTCGAGGTCCCCATCCAACCGGCCCTCGTGGTCATCGACGCCGCCGGCAACCTCCAGAAGATCAACGGGTCCGTCGACGAGGAGCTCCTCGACCGCGTCTTCCAGGACGCCGTCACGTAGCAAGTTGCTCGCTTCGTCGAACGAGCGCGGCCCGGACTGCCGTCAGCTCGCTTCGTCGCCAAGCCCGACAAGGCCGGCCTCACCATGCACGCCCATTGCAGTGCGAACGCTCGGGAGCCGGAGGCAAGCAGGTCGTCAGCCCATCGTCAGTGGTCATTGGGCGACGCACTCGTTGAAGGCGTCGTTGTACGCGTCGTCGTCGAGGGCCGTGTACCAGTTGCGCCCGTCGAGGCATTCGGGGTTGGCGAACTCCAGCGGCAGATCGCGCTCGTCGAGCTCGCCGGACTCGACCTTCTCGCGCAGGCACGGCGCCGTCTCTTCGACGAGCGCGACGAACTCGTCGTCGGGCAGCGCGAAGTAGTCACCGCTCCAATAGATCTCGACCAGGCCGCACTCGGGGAATCTCAGGTACGTGGGGACCGCGAACGGCTCGATCTCGCCGGCATCGACGAGCTCCTGGAAGCACCTGGAGGCAAGTTCGGCGTCGTTCTCGCCGAAGCACGCTTCCGTCGGCGCAGTTCCGGTCGGGGTCAATGGATCATCCGACGGGACCGTCTCCGAGGTCGTGACCGTCTCGTCGTTCGGGTTCGAGTAGTCGTCGAGCAGGTTGCCACCGGGCACGAGCTGACCCGTGTCGAAATCGTCACCGTCCATCGTTTCCATCGCCTCCTCGATCGCCGCCTGGAGATCCTCGATCTCGTCGCGGCTGACCGCTCGAATCACGGCCAGGAGCTGTTCGGCGGTGGTCGCGATCGGGCTCAGGAACCATGCGCCGTCGACCTGCTTCACGCTGAACCCAGGGTTCTTGTAGTCGTCGAAGGCCGCTTGGAACGCTGCGATCAGCGTGCGCACGGGCTCGGGGTCCTCGAACATGTCGTCCAGCTCGGGCAGGTCCTCGGCCAGCCGGCAGGAGTTGACGGTGTCCCCGCCCGCCTCGATCGTCCAGCAACCGTCCTCGAGGGTGACCGTGCCCGGGTCGACCTCGCTCTCGACGTTGACGCGCAGGTAGTCGATCGACACCGCCCGGGTGTCGCCGCTGCCGGACACGGTGTAGTCGGAGTCGGCGAACGTGATCGCCGCATCGGCGTCGTCGAGCTCGCGCTGCGCATCGTCGACGAACAGTGGGGCGTAGCGCTGCAGCGCCTCGAACTCGTCGGGGTTGAGCGCGCCGATGACACCCTCGAGGTCGAGTGCCTCGATGCCGTCGATCATGTTGTCCATGGCGTCTTCGGGAGAGGCGCCGCCGACCGCCTGGACGCCCTTGGCCGGGATGTCCATCGGCTCGTCCAGGTCGTTGCGGGCCAGCTCGGCGATGGTGTAGAACGCGCTGACGTACCACCGATCGCCCTTGCGCACGGTAGTCAACGGGAACTCGAACTCCTCCGCCTCCGTCGACTCCGTCGTCAGTTCGCTCGGCTCGGCATCGGTGTTGTCGAGGATCAGATCGCCGATCGGCAACGCCTCGCCGTCGATCGACCCCGAGACGCGACCACCCATGCGGAGGTTGACGATGTCGTCGACGTTGGTCGGATCGATCTCCACCCGCTCGTCCTCGAACTCGATGTCGACCCCGCCGATGCTCGAGAGATCGGCGTCCTCGCTGAGCACGTCGATGCGTGTCAGCTCTGCCACGAGGTCCGTGAGCGGCGCGCGGATGGTCTCCCGTTCGCCCGGCAGCAAGACGTCGACGACACCGAGGACATCCCCGTTCTCGACCGCCGCGAGGAGAGCTTGTCCGGCTGCCTCCGGCGTGTCGGCGCCACCGGCGCTGTCGCTGCCGGCGATCCGGACGATGGCGAAGGCACTGGCGCCGAGCAGCGCGACCACGCCGACGATGGCGGCGACCAGCGCACCACGCGAGCGGCTGCTCGGCCCTCCGCTCGCCGCCGTGCCGGAATCGACGGTCGTCGGGACCGCTCCCTCGGAAGGCGGCGGTGCCGGGTGGGAGCGCGGTGGCTCCCAGTTCGCGCCGTTGCTCACGATCGACTCCTCATTCCGCGGCCCGAGCCGCAGCCTAGGAGGGACGGACGCGCCGGCCCTCGATGGTGCGCGGGCCAGCCTGATTGACCGTCGCCGCTTTACCCTCTTCGACGTGCGCATCGCCATCACCGGTTCCCATGGACTGATCGGCTCGGCCCTCGTCGACCGATTGGTCGAGCTCGGCCACGACGTGGTGCGCATCGTGCGCTCCTCGGCCGGTCCTGACGACATCAGTTGGGACCCTGCCGCCGGCCGTTTCGAGGCGTCCGACCTGATCGGCATCGACGCCGTGGTCAACCTGGCGGGTGCCGGCATCGGCGACCATCGCTGGACCGATGACTACCGGCGCACGGTCCTCGAGAGCCGGACCCGATCGACGACGTTGCTCGCCGAGGCGATCGCCGCCGTCGACGGTGGGCCGACAACGATGCTGTCCGGCTCGGCGATCGGGTTCTACGGCGATCGTGGTGACGAGCAGCTGGACGAGTCGTCGCCCTCGGGCGACGGGTTCCTCGCCGAGGTCGCCCGCGACTGGGAGGCCAGCACGGTCGCGGCGCGCGAGCACGCCAGGGTCGTCCACCTCCGCACCGGCA
>JBPCJW010000165.1:0-4761 GCA_051004915.1 Ilumatobacteraceae bacterium | reverse complement strand
CCCCTCCTCTCTCTCCCTTCTTTTTCTTTCCGGTCCCGTCCTCTCCCTCTCCTCCCCCCCCCCGCGCCCAGATCTCGACTTGCAACGATTCGCGCCCAGATCTGCAGGGTCGCGTCGCACTGCTTGGAGCGCATATCACTTCAAGAGCCCTTCGACCCACCGGCGCCCAAACAACGTGATCCACGGCACTCACTAGTCCGTGATCCGGGTGAAGTCGGCGATGAACAGGCCGAGGGCGGTGGCGACGCAGGTGGCGGCGATCAGCCAGAAGCGGATGATGACGGTCGTCTCGGGCCAGCCGAGGAGCTCGAAGTGGTGGTGGACGGGCGACATGCGGAACACCCGCAGCTTGCGCCCGGACGCCTTGAACACCCCCATCTGCACCGCCACCGAGCCGGCCTCCATCACGTTCAGCCCGCAGATGAGCAGCAGCAGCAGTTGGGTGTCCATCGTCAGCGCGAGCAGCGCCAGCGCGGAGCCGAGGCCGAGCGCGCCGACGTCACCCATGATGATCCGCGCCGGCGCCGCGTTGTACCACAAGAACCCCATGCACGCCCCGGCGAACGCCGCCGCCAGCGCCGCCATGTCGAGCGGGTTGACCACCGCGCCGTAGGTCTCCGGGTTGCGGAACGCCCAGTAGCCGATGATCATGAACGCCCCGAAGCCCATCAGCGCCGAGCCGCCGGCCAGCCCGTCCAGGCCGTCGGTGACGTTGACGGCGTTCGTCGTCGCCCAGATGATCACGCCGGCGAACAGCACCCACACGAACGTCGGCGGCTCCCAGCCCGGGAAGTCGGCTCGCGTCAGCGAGATCGTCTCGGAGATGCCCGTGCCCACCACGAGCCACCACGCGATCCCGACGCTGAGGACCATCGTGATGTAGTTCTTCTGCTTCCAGAAGATCCCCCGGTTGTGCCGTCGGCGGACCTTGATGAAGTCGTCGAGGAAGCCCATCAGGGCCATCACGAAGATGCCGGCCCAGACGATGAACGTCTGGTCCGAGAACGGCAGCGGCCGCACGTGGGCGACGACCCAGCCGATGAACGCGGCGGCGAGGATGGCGATGCCACCCATCGTCGGCGTGCCCTGCTTGGCCATGTGGTGCTCTGGCCCGAGGTCTTCCTTGCCGAGGATCGGTTGACCGAGGCCGCGCACCCGGAAGGCGGCGATCAACGCCCTCGTGATGATCAACGACACGACGCCGGCGACGAGTCCGGCGATCATCACCGCGATCACCGCGCCCGCTCCAGGAGCTGGCGGGCGACCACGCGATCGTCGAACGGCACCACCCGATCGGCAGTGGTCTGCGCGGTCTCGTGACCCTTGCCGGCGACGACGACGATGTCTCCGGCGCCGGCCGCGTCGATGGCGAGGGCGATCGCCGCCGCCCGGTCCGGCTCGACATCGACCTTGGCGGCGCGCGCCGCGTCATCGATCCCTGCCAGCACGGCAGAGATGATGGCGTCGGGTGGCTCGGATCGCGGGTTGTCAGATGTCACCACGACGCGATCGGCGAGCCGAGTCGCGACCTCGCCCATCTGCGGTCGCTTGCGGTGGTCGCGGTCACCGCCGCACCCGAACACGACGACGACTCGCCCGGCAGCCACAGCCCGAGCGGCCCGCAGCACCTCGTCGAGGCCGTCCGGGGTGTGGGCGTAGTCGACCACCACCGTCGGTGCTCCCGCCGGCCCGATCACCCGCTCGAATCGCCCGGGCACCGGGCCGGCGCCGGCGAGGCCCGCCACGATGTCGTCGGGCTCGATACCCATCGTCGCCGCCACCGTCGCTGCGGCCACGGTGTTCATGAGGTTGAACGAGCCGCCGAGCGGTACCTCGATGCGCCGACCACGCCACGTCATCGCGTGCCGATCGGCGGAGACCTCCACGTCGGTGGCGTCGTCGCGCGAGTACCCCTCCATCTCGATCGAAGCGGCGTCGAGCAGGAGGCGCCCGTGCGGATCGTCGACGTTGGTGATCCCGACATCGGTCAGCTCGGGAGTGAACAGCCGGGCCTTGGCTCGGAAGTACTCCTCGGGCGTTCCGTGCAGGTCGAGGTGGTCGTTGCCGAGGTTGGTGAACACGGCCGCGCCGAACCGGGTCCCGTCGACCCGGTGCAGGGCGAGGGCGTGTGACGAGACCTCCATCGCGACCGCTTGGCGACCCTCGGCGCGAGCCTCGGCGAGCCGCCGCTGCAACTCGGGCGCCTCGGGGGTCGTGTGCGTGCCGGTAAGGGTGCCGATGATCTCGGTCGATCGTCCGGAGGCGCGCAGGATCGCCGCCAGCAGGTGCGCCGTCGTGGTCTTGCCGTTGGTTCCGGTGATGCCGACGAGCAGCAGGTCACGACTCGGATGGCCGTGGGCGACCGCTGCCACCGGGCCGAGCGCCTGGCGGGTGTCGTCGACGACGATCTGCGGCACCTCGAGGGCAACCGGGTGATCGACGAGCATGGCGACAGCGCCGGCGGCGACCGCAGCCGCACCATGGGTGTGGCCGTCGTGGTGCTCGCCGCGCAGGCAGGCGAAGAGCATGCCCGGCTCGACCGATCGCGAGTCGTGCGTCACGCCGACGACGGAGGTCAGCGGGTCGCCGACGATGCGCACCGATCGGGCGAGCAGCGCGTCGGCGAGCGTGCCGAGTTGGACCGCCGCGCTCACCATCACTCCCTCAGGCACGCGGCTGGGCACGCCCTCTGGCACGCTGCTGGGCACTCCCCTTGGCACGTCGGTCACTCCGGACAGCCCGTCGAGCCGGCGGGCGCCTGGATGCCGAGCTCGTTGACCATCCGCGGCGCAAGGTCGCGGAACACGGGCGCCGAGACGGTGCCGCCGAAGCGGTCCTCGGCGTCCGAGCGGAGGTCATCGATGGAGATGAGGATCGTCACCTGCGGGTCCTCGGCAGGGAGGAACCCGACGAAGCTGGCGTAATAGTCCTTCGACCCGTCGGCCTTGACGTAGCCGCCCTCCGGCTGGGCGATGTACCCCGTGCCGGTCTTGCCGGCGATCGAGAGCCCTGGCACCTGGGCCTGGGTCGCCGTGCCCGAGCACACGACCTCCTTCATCATCGCCTGCATCTGCTCGGCCACTCGCTCGCTGACGACCTCACGGCTCGGTGGCGACGGCGTCTCGTTGACCTCGCCGTCTCTGCCGACGATGCCGGCGATCAGCTTGGGCGCGATGTAGCGGCCGTCGTTGGCGACGGTGTTGACCGCTGCGATGAGCTGGATCGGGCTGCTCGCGACGTACTGGCCGTAGGCGACGGTGAACTTCTCGGTGCCCTCCCACGTCTCCCAGGGGTGGAGGATGCCCTGCGATTCCTGCGGGAAGTCGAGCGCGGTCACCTCGCCGAAGCCGAACGCCCGCAAGTAGTCGTACTGCTTGGCGAAACCCATCTGCTCCGAGACCGTGATCGTGCCGATGTTCGAGGACTTGACGAGGATCTGCTCGACGGTCATGAGCTGTTCTTCGTGGAAAACGGCGTCGCTGAGGAAATCTCCCTTGTTCGTGAACTGCTTGCGCCACGGCACGAGGAACTCGGTCTCCGGGGTCACGACGCCCTCGTTCAGCCCGCCGGCGATGGTGATCACCTTGCCGACCGAGCCGGGCTCGTACGCATCGACGGCGGCGTAGTTGCCCGTCGGGATCTCGTAGACCCCGTCATCGTTGATCCGCACGGAGGCCA
This sequence comes from Ilumatobacteraceae bacterium, assembly GCA_051004915.1. Taxonomy (GTDB): domain Bacteria; phylum Actinomycetota; class Acidimicrobiia; order Acidimicrobiales; family Ilumatobacteraceae; genus JALZMG01. The sequence continues at coordinate 1,083 of JBPCJW010000165.1, read as the reverse complement.
TGGCGATGATCTCGCCCGTCTTCGAGCTCATGACGATGCCCTGGGCACCGCGCGCACCGGTTTCGGCGACGCGCTTCAGGAGGGCCTGCTCCACGGCGTACTGCACGGCACTGTCGATGGTCAGGATGATGTCGTGCCCCGGGAGTGGTTCGGAGGTCACCTGGCTGCCGGCGATCGACCGACCACCGGGCGCGACCTCCGTCGTCGTCTCACCCGGCTGACCGCGCAGCACATGGTCGTACTGCAGCTCGAGACCCGCCGTGCCGTTGCCGTCGATGTCCGTTCGCCCGACCACGCTGCGGCCGGTGTTGCCGCCGGGCAGGATGCGGCGGTCCTCCGCGTAGATCGTCACGCCGGCGAGGTCCAGGTCAGCGAGCTGCTGCGCGTGATCGGTGTCGACCTGCCGGGCGACGTACAGGAACCCCAGATCCTTGGCCTCCATCGCCGTGCGCAGTTCGATCTGGCGTCGCGCATCCAGCCCGAGCGTGCGGGCGAACAGTTCGGCGGTGCCCTCCGCGTCGACAACCTGGCGAGGGTTGACGGTCACCGTACTGGCGGGGACCGAGAGCGCCAGCTCGTTGCCGTTGCGGTCGAAGATCGCGCCGCGCTGCGCGGGCAGCGTGCGGTCCCGCGTCCACTGCTGTGTCGCCGCGCTGCGCAACGTTTCGCCTTGGATCGTCTGCAAGAGACCGACCTTGACCAGGACAGCAGCGAGGATGGCGAGCATCACCACGAGGGCGATGAGCAGGCGGCGGCGGGGCTGGCCAGCGGTGAACAGCGTGGCAAGGCGCGAACCGCGGTGATCGAGCTGACGCCTGGCCAACCGGGCGCGTGTCTTGATCGAACGGGGCGGAGGCCGGGGCGCAGGGCGGGCCGTGGTGGGCCGCCGACGGCGCGACACGCCACCCGCGCCCGCATTGGGCACCCGGCCCGCACGGGTCCCGCGCGGCGGGGTCCGGCGGGACGACGACGTTCCCCGGAGGGACGTCGGAGACGCAGCGGGTCGGCTCGACGGCCCACCATCACACCGGACGGACGGGGCAGCTCGGCGGCTCGGCGGACGCTGGCGCCAAGGAGGTGGCG
>JBPCJW010000164.1:0-7752 GCA_051004915.1 Ilumatobacteraceae bacterium | reverse complement strand
CGACCTCACGCCTTCCTCACAGTGCTCGCGTAGGAAGCCGTCATGGACTTCCGAGCCGGGCCGTCGAGGTCGTGACCACGGTCGCTGCGATGACCGTCGTCGCTGCCATGTCTCCGGCCTGCTCCCGAATCCGAATCGAACGACGGCAGCATCGACGCCCTCGACTGCGACCGCGCCTCGACGGCGACCTCGATTGTGCCGGCTGCGACCTCGACTGGCAGCACGAGTCGTCCACGACGCTCCGTCCTACAACGACCGCACCACCGTCGTCGAAGTCGCCGGGTGAAGTCTCTCGGGAACTAGGCCGTTGGAAGTGCTTACAGTCCTGTCGTGACGTTCGACGTCGCCGCAGATGCCTATGACCGGTTCATGGGTCGCTACTCCGTGCAGCTCGTGCCGCAGATGCTCGAGCTGGCCGAGGTCCGCCCCGGGCAATCGGCGCTCGATGTCGGTTGCGGGCCGGGCGCGCTGACGGCGGGGCTCGTCGCTCACCTCGGAGCCGACGCCGTCTGTGCCGTCGATCCGTCGGAGTCCTTCGTCGCTGCCAACCGCCAACGTCACCCTGGCGTCGAGGTACGCCAGGCGAGTGCCGAGGAGTTGCCGTTCGCCGACCATCGGTTCGACGTCGCCGTGGCCCAGTTGGTCGTGCACTTCATGGCCGATCCGGTGGCGGGGCTCGGCGAGATGCGACGTGTCGTCCGCCCTGGCGGGGTCGTCGCCGCCTGCGTGTGGGACCACGCCGGCGGCCGTTCACCGATCGCCGACTTCTGGCGGGTCGCTGCCGCCCTCGATCCCGGCGCGCCCACGGAAGCGCTACTCAACGGTGCCCGCCAGGGTCACCTGGCGGAGTTGCTGCGTGACGCCGGGCTGGACGACGTGCACGACACGGTGCTCTCGGCGACCGTCGAGTACCAGACGTTTGACCAGTGGTGGCAGCCGTACACGGAGGGCGTCGGGCCGGCGGGCGTGCACCTGGCGTCGCTCGATCCAGACGGTCGTGACGCCCTGCGCGGCGGATGCGCGGAACTGCTCGGTGCAGCGCCGTTCACCGTCACGGGTCACGCCTGGGCGGCCACCGGCACTCGGGCCGGCTGACGCCGGGTGATGTGCTCGCCGCGACGCTGATCGCCCCCGACCAGCTGGAGCTGCCGCTACCCGTACCCCGATCGACTGGAGCCCGGCGCGGTGCTCCTGCGGATGCTCGCCTCGGGCATCTGCGGCACCGACAAGCATACGTTCAGGGGTGAGACACAGCAGTTACGCCGGCTGGCGTGCTCCTGGTGCTCGGGCTGCTGACCCGCCTCGCAGGTGCCGCGATCGCCGCCAACATGGTCGTCGCGCTGGCCACCGGAGGCCGAGTCGACGTCGACCTCTACCACGTCGGGCTCGGGTCCCTGCGCTTGGCGGCGGCGCTGTTCCTGGTCTGGTCTGGCGCCGGACCGTGGTCCCTCGACGAACGCCTGGCCGGATCGTCGTGAGGTCGGCGCAGTGGAACGACGGCGGCTCGACCACCCGAGCATCGTCGCGTGACCCGATCCGGGGCGGTGTGACAGCGCTCACGTATCCATCTGGGGTGCCCGGTGTCTTGTTGCCGTGCAGGTGGCCGTCGGGGACGCCGCCGCGACAGCGCGGCCGAACGACCGGCCGCTCAGGGCGGGTAAGTGCTGGGCGCTCACGCTCGTTGCGACGGTCGTGTCGATGTGGGCGTTGGACGCCACCGCCACCGCCACGGGGATCCTGCTGGTCGCCTCGCCGGTGTTCGACGGCGCGCCGCTGGGTCTGCTGCTCGGCTTCCTCGTCTTCACGTACCTGCTGTGGGCCGCCGGGCTGCGAGTCAACCTCAACGCCAACTGGCACTTGCTCGAGGAGACAGGAACGAGCACGAACGCGCTGTCGAAGGTGTGCTTCGAGTTGGCGCGACGGCGATCGAACAGTCAGTCCACTGTGCGGGCGGCGTCATCAGCGGGCTACGTCATCACGGAGATCGCCAAGGAGATCCCGTACTACGCCGGTGCGTTCGGCGCCGCGCTGCTCAGCGACTCCGTCGATTCGAACGACGTTCTGATCTTCCTTGCCGGAACGAACCTGGGTGCGGCGGCCTACGAGTACGGCCTCGGCCGGCTGACCCGCACGTTCCTGGCTGGACGATGGCTGCGCTCGGACCATGGGTCCAGCTCGACCTGATGGCCGACTGCTTCCGGCTCAGGTGCGGCGCACGACGTGTCGACCATCTGCGGTCGACCAGGAGTCGATGACGAGCTGGTCGTCGGCGACGGAGATCACGGTGAGCGATCGCACGTCGATCGCGAACAGGTCGCCTGCCGACTCGGTCTCTGCATCGGGCTGGACGCTCGTCCAGATGGCGCGAAGGACAACTGGATCGGTGACGAGCACGGCCTCGCCGGACAGCTTGACATCCGCATCCCCGGGGTCATCGGCGCCGTCCTGCAACCGTCGTGACTCCCACGGGATGCAGTGCAAAGCGACCCGTGGATCACGCCGCAGGTCCTGCCCCTTGCGTGCACCGGGCATCGAGCCGATGTGGAGATCGCCGTCGTAGAAGAACGGATCGATGCCGCTGAGCCGCGGGGTGCCGTCTCGGCGGATCGTGCCGAGCACCGCGTTGGTGGTCGACGACAGGATCGCACGGGCTCGCCCAGCAAGCTCAGGCACGAGCATGTCGAGCTCGACGAAGCTGGCCATCGGTGGATTCTGCTGCGGGCAAGCACCGACAGCAACGCGAGGAGTTGTTGGTGCTGCCACAGCCTCCGTCAACGGTCGTGGTCGAGTGCCCCGATGATGCTGGAAAGCACGCCGACCAGGTGATCGCGCACCTGCGGTTCGGCGGCGATCGACGTGACCGGTGCGGCGGCGCGCAGGTCGACGACCTGCCGGGTGAGCTCGTGGAGATCGTCGGCCCCGAGGTTTGCCCGGCACGTGCGTCGACTGGTGCTCTCGACGCGCCGCGGGTTGAGCCAGCGCGCCGACGCCAGCGCGTCGGTCCTCGACACGGCGAGATCGACGGCGGCGTGGTTGGCATGGGGCATGTCGGCCAGGGAGGCGCCGAGGAACGTCAGCGGGTCGCCGCCGGGCGGTGTGCGTCGTCGTCCGCTGTGGCCCGTCCGTTCGACGTCACCGTCGATGCGGTCCACGCGGAACAGCCGCCAGTCGGCGCGATCGAGGTCGTAGCCGATCAGGTACCACACGCTGCGCACGGTGACCAGCGCGTTCGGTTCGACCCGTCGTCGCGACGGTGTGCCGTCACGGGCGCGGTAGTCGAAGCGGACGGCGGCGTCGTCGCGACACGACTCGGCGAGGACCGCGACGCAGTGCGGGTCGACCACGGGCGCGTGCCCGACGGCGGCGCTGCGGGCCACCCGTCGCACCGCATCGGCGCGGCGCTGGACCGGTGCCGGCAGGACGTGGTGGAGCTTGGCCAGCGCGCGCATCGACGCGTCGACCATGCCGGTGGTCTGATCACCGCTGGCGACGAGCAGCGCCGTGACGACGGCGACGGCCTCGTCGGTGTCGAGGAACAGCGGTGGCACCGCGGCACCGGCTCCCAGCCGGTAGCCACCGGCCGTTCCCGAGGTGGCGTCGATGTCGTAGCCGAGGCTGCGCAGGCGGTCGATGTCGCGACGCAGCGTGCGCGTCGTCACGCCGAGTCGTCGGGCGAGCTCGGTGCCGGACCAGTGGGCGCGACTGGTGAAGCACGACAGCAGGACGAGGGCCCGTCCCGTGGGATCGTCGCGTTCGTCGTGCACCGGGCAAGAGTCTCGCGCCTCGAGGACAGATGCTGTCCGCAACGATCTCTACGGTTCGATGCCATGAGCAACACCAACGCCATCAACGCCGATGAACCACTCGCCTGGGAGGAGCTCGTCTCCGCCGTCACGACCGCCGGCGGGGGTGTGTTCCTCGCCACGACCGGTGGCGATCTGCGCCCCCACGTCGCCTGGGTGGTCCCGGGCTGGACCGACGACGCGCTGTGGATCTCGACGTTCGCCAACTCGCAGAAGGCGACCAACCTCCGCCACCACCCGGCCGTGGCGATGACGTGCGCGGCGACCCCCGAGGTCAACGTGCTGATCCGGGCCACGGCCCGTCTGGTCGACGATCGGGACGAGGTGGCCCGACGTTGGAACGAGGGCGTGCTGCCATACGACCCGGGTGCGTTCTTCAGCGGCCCGGACGACCCGCAAGCGCTGTTCGTCGAGCTCCGCCCGACGACCGCATCGATCCACGCCCTGACGCCGGGTCCGGTCCGGAGGTGGACCCCGTCCTGACGGCCACGTGAGACCACCGGCCAGGTGTGCCGATTCGTGGCGTCAATCTCGTCAGACGCGATCCGCCTGGAGGCCCACAACGACCGACGGAGATCCTCGTCGCGCGACCGGCGCCGTGCGTAGGGTGCGGCGGCGGTGAAGGCACAAGGAGCGACCCATTGAGCATCGTCACCCGACTCGTCGCGTCACTGCGTCGCCCCCTGACCAGAGCGACGGCCGGTGGTGTGCTCGTCATGCCCCTCCTGTTCGCCCAGTGCGATCCGGGATGCGAGCCCCCCGGCTCGCGCGTCATCGAGCAGCTCCAGATCGCCACGAGCGTGGAGGGTCGCCCGATCACCGCCTATCGGCTCGGCACGGGCGAGGGAAAGGTCGTGCTGGCCGTCGGTTCGATCCATGGTGACGAAGCGGCCGGCATCGAGATCGTCGAGTACCTGCGTGACGTGGCGCCGCTGCCGCCGGACCTCGACGTGTGGATCATCCCGACGATCAACCCGGACGGCAACGCCATCAACTTCGAGACCAACGCCGCCGGCGTCGACCTGAACCGCAACTTCCCGACCGACTGGGCAGCGATCGACTGCGTCGCGAACCCCCTCGACTGTTCCGGCCCTTCCCCGCTGAGCGAGCCCGAGTCCCAGGGCCTGGCCGACTTCGTGACCGAGATCCAGCCCCGGGTGACCGTCTGGTATCACGCCGTCGGCCCGGTGGTCGACCGAGCCACCCAGCACGGCGTCGCCAACCCCGCTGTGCTGACGGCCTACGCCGGCGAGGTCGGCTACGGCGTGTCCACCGTGTCGTGCGGGCCAGGCGGGTGTACGGGCAACGCCACACAGTTCCAGAACGCCACGATCGACGGCTCGTCGGCGTTCGTCGTCGAGCTCACGGCGAAGGGCGCCGGAGCGATGACCGACCAGAGCGTGCTCAACCACGTCGACGGCTTCTGGGCCGCAGCCGCCGTCGGCTGACGGGCGTCGCCCGCCGGGTTGCCGCGTTCTGTGGCGCGATCGAGGTCGTTTCGAAATCGCATCTTCGTCAGAAACCGGGTCCGGGGGCTTTAGGGTCGTCGAGATGACGAACACTTGGGACGGAGCGACGTGGCCACGGCGCTGATGGTCTGGATCGATCAGGACCTGTGCACGGGCGACGGGATCTGCGAGGAGATCTGTGGAGACGTCTTCACGGCCCGTGATGACGGGCTGTGGGTCGTGAAGGAGGAGGCCAAGCACTTCGGGACGGCGGTCCTGTTCGACGGCGGGGAAGGAGCCGGCCACGGGCCCGAAGGCGGTCGTGGGGTCGCCCGCATCCCGGACTCCCTCGTCGACTCTGCGGTGGAAGCGGCCGAAGAATGCCCCGGCGAGTGCATCATGATCGAGCCCTACGACCAAGCTGCAGTCGACGGTCGCGGTGTGTAGCTCCTGGCACCCTCAGCGATCATGTCCGAGGTGGCTGGCGGCCGCCGCCCAGAACGACTCCAGCACCGCGCTGCCGTTCGGGCCCGCGAGCTCGACCTGCGTCAGCAGGATCGCGACGCTGCCGTCGGCGGGCACGATGTAGGCGGACGTCCCCGTCCCACCGACCCAGCCGTAGCGGCCGAGCACGTTCCACGGGTTGCGTACCGCGATGTCGACGCCGCCGCCGTATCCCCACGACTGGCCGTCGAGGAACGCCGTGTCGGTGGCGCGGATCGCGGCATTCAACTGGTCGGTCATCATCGCCGCCACGAGCTCGGGTGGGAGCACGTCGCCGCCGTTCGCGAGCAGCATGCGTTGAAAAGCCAGCACGTCGGCGACGGTCGACACGAAGCCGCCGGCACCTGAGGCGAACGCCGGCTCGCTCGACCATTGTCCGTCCGGAGCGTCGACCATCGCCAAGTCACCGTCACGGTCACCGTCATCGCCGCGGCGGTAGTACGTGGTCGCCCGATCGGCAGTGCCGGTCGGGAACACCAAGCCCGTCTCGGTCATGCCGAGTGGTCGCAGGATCCGATCTGCGACGTAGCCGGCGAACGGCTGCCCGGTGGCTCGTGCCACGAGCACGCCCAGGATGTCGAACGCCGTGTTGTACGTGAAGCCCTCGGCCGGCTGGTGCAGCAGGGGAATGCCGGAGAGGATCGCCATCCATTCGTCGGGCGGAGGCACCAACTGCGGTTGCGGCGGTCCCTGCCGCAGCCGCTCGAACAGCAGGGCGACGACCGGTGCGGAGAAGTCGGACGGGAAGCCATGCCCGTTCGTCGAGCGCAGCAGATCCCGCACCGTGATCGGCCGGGCAGCGGCAACGGTGTCGTCGATCGGCCCCGTCGGTTCGCGCAGCACTCGCGGCTCGGCGAGCTCCGGCAGCCAGTCACCGATCGGGTCGTCGAGCGCCACGCGCTCATCGGCGACGAGCGTGAGGACCGCGGCGGCCGTGATCGGCTTGCCGATCGAGGCGATGCGAAACAGCGAGTCCTCGCGCATCGGCGTGCCCCCGACTGCCTGGTCGCCGAGCACGGTCACGTCGACGGCGTCGTGGCGCCCCACGACGGCGACGAGACCGGGGACCTCCCCGGATTCGACGTGGCGAGCGAGCGCGTCGGTCAGGGCAGTCAGGTCTGTGTGCCGACCTTCAGCTCGCGAAACGGCGTCGTGGTGTCGATGCCCGGATCCTTGGGAAGGCCGAGGACGCGCTCGCCGACGATGTTGCGCATCACCTCGTCGCTGCCACCGGCGATGCGCATGCCAGGCGTCCCGACGACGAGCTGCGACCACGAGTACGTGCCCCACTCGCCCGTATCGGCGATCAGCTTCGGGCCGAGCACGGTGGACACGAACTCCCCGAGCTTCATCGACAGCTGCGTCCCGCTCAGCTTGGCGATGCTCAGCTCCGGCCCGGGCGTCTGCCCGGCTCGGATCTTGTCGAGCGCTCGCTGGTTCGTGTACCCGTTGACCCGAGAGCGGATGACGAGGTCGGCCAGGCGCTGGCGGACCAACGGGTCGGCGTCGAGCCCGAACGCCTTGGCCATCTCGATCGCCCTCGTCAGCAGGCCGCCGCCACCGGTGCCACCGCCGGCACCGATCGCCGCCCGCTCGTTCATCAGCGTGGTCAGGGCCACGTTCCACCCGTTGTTGACATCCCCCAGCCGGTGGTCGTCGGGCACCCGCACGTCCGTGAAGAAGACCTCGTTGAAGCTCGCCCCCCCGGTCATCTGACGGAGCGGGCGGATCTCGACACCGGGCGCCCGCATGTCGACGATGAAGCCGGTCAGACCGCGATGCTTGGGCTGTTCGGGGTCCGTCCTGGCGATGATCTCGCCGATGTCGCTGTACTGGGCGCCCGAGGTCCACACCTTCTGTCCCGTCAGCCGCCACTCGTCGCCGTCGCGCTCGGCGCGCATCTGCAGGCTCGCCAGGTCGCTGCCGGCCCCCGGCTCGGAGAACAGCTGGCAACCGACGATGTCGGCGCGGTACATCGCCTGGAGATAGCGGTCCCT
>JBPCJW010000163.1:0-4734 GCA_051004915.1 Ilumatobacteraceae bacterium | reverse complement strand
GACTGGCACACTGGGCGGATGCCAGCCCCCTCCGCCCTGCACTGGGTCAACGCCGATGTCGAGGTGCACAAGGTCGTCGTCGGGCCGTACGAGAACAACGTGTTCGTCGTGCGCTGCCGGCGCACCGGCGAGGCCGTCCTGATCGACGCCGCCAACGAGCACGAGCAGCTACTCGAGCTGTGCCGCCGGCTCGGCGTCCGTCGCGTGCTCGAGACGCACGGTCACTGGGACCACATCCAGGCCGTTCCGGCGATGCGGGAAGCGGGCTACGAGGTCGCGGTGACGCAACTCGACGCGCCGAAGCTGAAGGACGTCGGCTACGACGTCTTCCTCGACGATGCCGAGGTCATCGACGTCGGCGAGCTGCGCCTCGACGCGATTCACAACCCCGGCCACACGCCCGGATCGATCTCGTTCGCCGTCAGGGGAACGCCACTGCTGTTCACCGGTGACACGCTGTTCCCCGGCGGACCGGGCAACACCAAGTTCGACGACGGCGACTTCCCGACGATCATCCGGTCGATCGAGGAGCGCCTCCTGACGTTCCCGGACACGACGGTGGTGATGCCAGGGCACGGGGTCGACACGACGATCGGCGCCGAGCGCCCGCACCTCGACGAGTGGATCGCCCGGGGTTGGTGAGCGCCGACACGACGTCGTCACCGACCCGAGACCCCCGCCGCTGGTACCTGGTCGGCGCCATCGCCCTCGTCGCGGTGACGATCGCCGCGGCCGTCACCATCACGTGGATCGCCGTCGGGACTGGCGACGACGCGTTGGCCACCACCACCGCCGCCGAGCACCTCGCCCGCATCCTCGATGCGGCGCCGATCGAGGTCTCGAGTGCGGATCTGCCGTCGTGCCCGGCCGGTCCGGCCGATGAGGTGCTCGGCGACCTCGTCGAAGCGCTCGGGGGTGGCGAGCTGCAGCGGGTCCTCGACGAGGGTGAGATCGCCGTGCGAGCTGTGGCGGTGGGCGATCGGACGAACCGCTTCGTCGACTGCACCGCCGAGACCGACGACGGCGGCCCCGGCGCAGTGGGCATCATCGCCTCGCCGTCACCGGACGCCGTGAGATCGGAACTACAGGACGAGGATGATCCGACGGGCGGGTACACCGACCTCGGCTCGGCGGACGGTGGCGAGCTCGTCGGACGGTGCGAGCGCGATGACGGCGACTGCTCGGTCCTCTGGTACGACGATCAGCTGCTCGTCGGGATCGGCGGTGGCGGGCCGGCGTTCGCCGACATCGGCACCGATCAGCTGCAAGCGGTCCTGCTCGCTGCGCTGCCCACCCTCGTCGACGGTCTCGCTCGGTCGTGAGGTACGACGAGCGGCCGATCGACTCGACGCCGGTGCACACCGCGGAGCTGCCCCCGACGCCGGTGCGCGACCGCACCATCCCGGCATCAGCGTGGGTCGAAGCACCCGAGTCGCTGCGCCGCCTCGGCGACGACCTGCCCGGTCGCCCGACCGCCCAGTACAAGCGGCGGATCGGTCCGTGGCTGCTGTGGCGGGCCGGACCGGCGACCGGCGGCGACGCCCGCTACTGGGCCGGGCTGGCCGGCGACACCACGGCGACCTGCACCTTGCGCCTGTTCGCCGACGGTCGCGCCGATGGGATCGGCCCGGGCGGAACGCCGCACACCAGGTTCCGATCGTGGAAGGAAGACCTCCGGGACCACCCAGCGGAGAGGAGGGGGTTTGCACTACCGTCGTAGGGATAATTCCTCAGGCCGTCGCGTAGACTTGCGGCCATGACTCGGGAGCTGTTCCGCGTCGATGGCCTGTGGGTGGCGCCGGCGCCGGACGCCGCCGGGCTCGTCACGAACCCGGAACCGATTTTGCGCGGTCTCGACCTGGCCGTGCAGGCCGGCGAGATCCACGCCATCATGGGCCCCAACGGCTCGGGCAAGAGCACGTTGGCCTCCACGCTCATGGGCTCGCCGGAGTACCGGGTGCAGGCCGGCACCGTCACCTACCTCGGCGACGACGTGACCGACTGGCCGCCCGACGAGCGGGCCAAGGCCGGCATGTTCCTGGCCTTCCAGTACCCACAGGTGATCCCCGGCGTGTCCGTCATCCAGTTCCTCCGCCAGGCGCTCTCGGCGCGCAAGGGCATCGACCTGTCCGTGCTCGAGCTGCGCGTCTCCGCGATGGAGTGGATGCAGCGCCTCGGCATGGACTCTTCGTTCGTCGACCGCTACCTCAACGAGGGCTTCTCGGGCGGCGAGAAGAAGCGCAACGAGATCATGCAGCTAGCGATCCTCGAACCGCAGTTGGCGATCCTCGACGAGACCGACTCCGGGCTCGACATCGATGCCCTGCGCATCGTCGCCAAGGGCATCCACGAGGTGCGCGCCGACCGGCCGGACATGAGCGTCGTGCTGATCACCCACTACCAGCGATTGCTCGACGAGCTGCACCCCGACCACATCCACGTGTTGATCGACGGCCGGATCGTCACATCTGGCGGCATGGAGATCGCCGAGCGGCTCGAGCGCGACGGCTACGAATGGTTCCGCCCCGTCGGAGCGTCAACGTGACCGCCGACCTGGAGATCGGCGCACCGACCCTCGACGTGCCCAAGGTCAAAGCGCAGTTCCCGCTGCTCTCGGACACCATCGACGGGTTGCCGATCCACTACCTCGATTCGGCCAACTCGTCGCAGAAACCGCAGACGGTGATCGACGCCATGAGCGAGTTCACCGCCCACCACTACGCGCCGATCAACCGCAGCGCGTACCGGCTGGCGGCAGAAGCGACCGACGCCTACGAGGCCGCACGGGCCAACGTCGCCGGCTTCGTCAACGCCGCCGACGCCGACGAGATCGTGTTCACGAAGAACGCCACCGAGGGCCTCAACCTGGTCGCCCAGTCGTGGGGTCGCGCCAACCTGGGCGCTGGCGACGTCGTGGTGCTGACGCACATGGAGCACCACGCCAACATCGTCCCCTGGCACCTCCTCGCCGCCGAGCTGGGCATCGAGCTGCGCTGGATCCCGCTGACCGACGACGGACGGCTCGACCTCACGAACCTCGATCGGCTCCTCGATGGCGCCAAGGTGCTGTCGTTCACCGCCATGAGCAACGTGCTGGGGACGATCAACCCGGCGGCCGAGCTGTGCGCCGCGGCGCACGCCGCTGACGCGCTGGCCATCGTCGACGCCTGCCAGTACGTGCCGCACAACGTCACCGACGTGCAGGCGTGGGGCGCCGACTTCGCCGCCTTCTCCAGCCACAAGATGTGCGGACCGACCGGCATCGGGGCACTGTGGGGTCGCGCCGAGCTGCTCGAAGCCACGCCCCCCTTCCTCGGTGGCGGCAACATGATCGCCGATGTCCGCCTCGACGGCTTCACGGCCGCACCGGTGCCCGCCAAGTTCGAGGCCGGCACGCCGCCGATCACCGAGGCGATCGGTTTCGGTGCCGCCGTCGACTTCCTGTCGTCGCTGGGCATGGACGCCGTGCGCGCCCACGAGGTCGAGCTCACCGGGTACGCCATCGACACGTTGACGGCCCGGTTCGGCGAAGACATCGTGATCCACGGTCCGCGTGACATGGCGGTCCGGGGTGGCACGCTCAGCTTCGCGTTGCGCGACCTTCATCCCCATGACGTCAGCCAGGTGCTCGACCAAGCCAACGTGTGCATCCGGGCCGGCCACCACTGCGCCAAGCCGCTGATGCGCGTGCTCGGTGTGGCGGCCACCGCACGAGCCAGCGTCTACCTGTACAACGATCGGGACGACGTCGACGCGCTGGCCGATGCGCTCGACGGCGCCTCCGACATCTTCGGCTTCTAGGAGCGACCAGCACACCCATGCCCGGCCTCGAAGACCTCTACCGAGAGATCATCCTCGATCACTATCGGACACCGCGCAATCGCGGCGAGCTGCCGACGCCGCCCGCCGTCGTCGCCCAAGGCCACAACCCATTGTGCGGTGACGAGATCACCGTGTTCCTGGAGGTCCGCGACGGCGCGGTCAGCGACGTCAAGGTCGCTGGCCAGGGCTGCTCGATCTCGCAGAGCTCGGCGTCGATGATGAGCCAGGCGATCAAGGGCCGCTCGGTCGACGAGGTGCGGGCGCTGGTCCGCCGGTTCAAGGGCATGATGTCGATCGAGGACATCAGCGACGACGCCACGGATGGCGACGGCGTGCAGCTCGGCGACCTGGAAGCGCTGCAGGGCGTGGTCAAGTTCCCGGTGCGCATCAAGTGCGCGACGCTCGCGTGGAACACCCTGCTCGACGCACTCGAACGGGCCAACCACACCGCCGCCCCATAGCGACCCGAGCACTCTCGGGTTCGACCCGAGGCACCCACCGCGCGTTCGTTTGCGGTCTGTGCCGGCGGATGTGCGTGCTCCCAGTTGCGTCACAGTTGGAATCACCGGTTGGGATTGACGTTCGTGCTGCTCGTCGGCGCCGCAGCGTGCGGCGGGGGGTGACGACGATCGCGCGGCGACGGCGGCTCGGGAGCACCGGTGACGACGTGAGCTGTCTCCAGACTCGACTGCAACAGGTCGGAGTCGGTGCAACCGAACTCGTCGTCGATGGCCAGTTCGGACCAGCGACCAACACGATCGTTCGCCAGTTCCAAGCAGAACGGCGATGCAGCGCGGGTGGCAGGGGCGGAGGACATTCCTCGAGGTGGGCCCGGGTACCGGTCGGCTCTTGATCGGGACAACGACGGTTTCGCCTGCGACTCGTGACGAGCTGGAAGTTGGATCGCCCAAT
>JBPCJW010000162.1:0-6223 GCA_051004915.1 Ilumatobacteraceae bacterium | reverse complement strand
TCCCCCGGTGGCAGACGAGGGAGAGAATGGCCTGCCGGGCAGTCGAGGCGGTTCTCGCTGCGGGATCCCTCCCGCAAGAGGGGGTCGGATGAGCCTGGGCGATGTAGCCGTGGGCGGCGCGATCGCTACTGCGTCGAGCGCGGTCCTGGCAGCAGCCGGGGCGCTCAATCGCACCCGCACAGCGCAGAACAGTGCGAAGGCAAAACTCAGCCTTGCCGGTAGCTACTCCGTAACGATCGCGCATCAGGCGCAACAGGAGCGTCTCCACGGCCAGCAGCTGACGGAGACTCAGCTCGCATCGCTCGCAGAGAAGACGGACTCGGTGAACGCCGACGCCATCGAGGCGTGGGAAGACCTGCTCCTCGCGGGGTCGGCACGGACGATTGCGAATGCGGGACGCCTACTCGACGCCATCCGGCAGTTGGGCGAGAGCACGACACGGATACTTCCTCTTCCGGTCTTCAAACGCTTGGTCGCTGGGGTCCACGAAGCGCGAGTTGAGGTTCACGTCGGTCGGCGATTCTGGCGGCGGCGACGCTTTGGAAAACAGCTGCGGTCGGACGAGCCTCCGATCTGACCGCGCGGGGCGCTAGCGCCTGCCGTGTCACTGGTGTGTCACAGCCGCACCAAGGTGACGAATCACTCCTGCTCAGCGGCCACTTCTCGCGGTGACGACGGTGAGTCGGCCTGTAAGCGGGATTCTGTGATCGCCTTGCGGCGACCGGTGACCATCCATCTGTGCGGTCTACCCGGAGGTGTCCGCCACGTGACCGTGGCGGGCGGGCGGGCCGCCCATCCTCCTGCTCGACCTTGCTCCGGGAGGGGTTTGCCGAGCCGCCCGGGTCGCCCCGGGCGCTGGTGCGCTCTTACCGCACCGTTTCACCCTCACCTGTGGCCGGTCGCCCGGCCCATCGGCGGTCTCTCTCTGTTGCACTGATCCGTCAGGTCGCCCCGACCTGGCTCTCGCCAGCACCCTGCCCTGTGGAGTCCCGACTTTCCTCGACCTGCCTGCCCGAGAGCGGGCGTGCCGCGGCCACCCGGCCGACTCACCGTCGGCGGCGAGTGTACGACGTCGGTCGGCACGTCGATCCGGGGGATCGGTCTCACCCCGTGGGACGGATCCCACCCTGAAAACGGTTCACGCCCAGATGGGGGAGCGCCGCCCGGCGTTACGTCTGACAGGTGTAGTAGTCGTAGACGTAGGCGTTGTCGGCCGGCGTCTCGAGGGCGAAGCCCGACCGTGTCCCGGCGCTGTCCGGCGCGCCGATCACGATCTCCGTCGACGTCAGCATCCCGAACCGGAACGGGATCGCGAACAACTCGGCCCGCTCGCCCTCCTCGGGTGTCAGCTCGCCGCCCAGCACCACCGGGCTGACGTAGCCCTCCGGCGTGCCGGAGACCAGCATCGCCACCGCCGCGGCATGGCGGGCGGCGACGGCGCCGAGCCTGGCCAGCGGCGGACGCAGCCCGATGTCCTCGACCAGCTCGATCATCTTCTGGTAGCTCGACGACATCATGGTCTCGAACCCGTAGCTGATGCGCAACAGGTCGGCCGCCGGGTCGTCGCTCGCCGGAACGTCGCTCTCCGGATCACCCGTCACGGCGGCCAGGATCTCCGGCACGACCCGCCGCTCGTACCAGTCGTTCGTGCACACGTACGGCTCGCCACCCGCGCTCTCGGTCAAGGTCAGCAGTTCGCCGGCGGCCGCACGGTGGTCCTCCACGAACCGGTCGATGAGGGCCTGCCCCCTGGCGTCGAGCGCGCCGCTGTCGGTCACCTTCTGGTAGAGGTCGAGGTGGAGGAGCTCCATCGACGTCAGCGTGCGCAGGAAGACGGCGTCGGTCAGCTCGACCGTCGGCTGCGCGCTGACCGGCGGAGCAGACCCGACCCGGCCCGGCTCGCCGCCGCTCGACGATGCGCCACACGCCGCCAACAACCCGCCCAGCGTCGCCAGGGCCCCCGACTCGAACAGCCGCCGCCGGCTCAGGCCGCGGCGCGACCTTTGCGACTCGGTCATCCCTGGCCCTCGCCCGCCAGCGCCAGCGGTGCGGCCTGGTTGTCGAACAACGCCGTGAAGTCGTCGCCGAGACCGGCGAGATCGGCGAGCACGGCGCAGTGTCGGGCTTCGGCCATCAGCACGGCGGCGATGGCCCGCGCCCCGTCGGCGCCGACGAGCTGCCCGAGGACATCGGCATGCGTCGCGACCAGTGCGGATTCGAGGTCGTAGGCGGCGGTCGCCAGGTCGGTCCCGCTTGATTCGAACCCCGCCAACTGGGCGTCGTACAGCTGCTGATCGCGCTCGTCGGGCGCCGCCCGGCCGAGCAACCCCGACAGCAGGTCGGCATAGGCCCGGTGGTTGTCGCGGATGCCGACGTACACGTCGTCGTCGCCACCGCCGCTGATCGCCGCGACGTACAGATCCCAGGCGGCCAGCTCGACGGCCTGCAACGCGCCGAGCAGCGCCTCGTCGTCGGCCGAGTTCCCGGCCGGCGGCACCGTTCGCACTCGGTTCACGGAAGACGTCCTTTGCTGATCGATCGACGAGGCGGGGTCGACGGGGCGACAGCCTTCCCGGCCGGACCCCGGCGAGGCAACTTTACGGCCGCGGCGGTGCCGGATGGGCGAGGGCAACGTCAGAAGTCCAGCGCCGAGAGCTCCGGGATCCATCCCGTCGACCGCTCGACGGCCCGCTGCCACAGATCGCGGTCGAGTCGGGTGCGGGGCTCGGCGATGCGCGACGGTCGCCAGTTGGCCTCCGCATCGGCGATGTCGCCGAAGACGTCCGTGGCGAGGCCGGCGAGGAACGCTGCGCCGAGCGTCGTCGCCTCGACGACGGGTGACACCTCGACCGGTCGACCCGCAGCGTCGGCAAGGGCCTGGGTGAAGGTGGGGTTGGCGCTCATCCCGCCGTCGACGCGCAGGACATCGATCGACGCCCCGGTGTCCGCCTCCGCTGCGTCGACCAGGTCGGCTCCGCGGTGGGCGACGCCCTCCAGCACGGCTCGCACGACGTGGGCGCGGGTCGTCCCGCGGGTCACGCCGAGCAACGTGCCGCGCGCCCCGTAGTCCCACTGCGGCGTGCCGAGGCCGAGCAGCGCTGGCACGAACACCGCGCCGTCCGTCGTGTCCACGGACGAGGCGACCTCGTGGCTCTCCTCGCTCGTCGCGATCAGACCAAGGTCGTCGCACAACCAGTCGACGTTCGTCCCCGCCGACAGCATGATGCCCTCGGTGCCCCACATCAGACCGCCCCCTGCCGACCAGGCAACGATCGGGAACGTCCCGTTGGCCGACCGCTGCGACGACGACGGAGCGTCGGGGCCGAGGCAGAGGTCCAGCATCCCGCCGGTGCCGAACGTGATCTTCGTCCGGCCGGGGGCCACGCAGCCCTGCCCGACGAGCGACGCCTGCTGGTCACCGACGACGGCGGCGATCGGCGGCGCCCCGTCGAGCACGGTGGCGGAGCCCAGCACGCCGCTCGAGTCGACGACGGTCGGCAGCATGGCGGCCGGGATGCCCAGCGCGTCGAGCGCCCGATCGTTCCAGCCGGACGCGTCGGCGGCGAGCAGCCCGGTGACCGCGGCGTTGGTGTGGTCGGTCACGTGACACGACCCGCCGGTCAGCGTCCACACCACCCACGAGTCGACGGTGCCGATGCACAGGTCGCGCTGCCGGCCGCCCTCGACCTGGTCGAGCAGCCATGCCGCCTTGGTCGCCGTCTGGTTCGGCGCCAGTGCGAGGCCGTGCTCGTCCTTGGCCGTGATGCACTCGATCACGGTGCGCAGGTCCTGCCAGCCGAGTGCTGGGCCGACCGGACGCCCCGTGGCCCGATCCCACACGATCGTCGTCGCCCGCTGGTTGGTGATGCCGACACCGGACACCGGCTCGCTCGTCACGGCGAGCACCTCGCCCGCTGCGTCGAGCACCAGCGCCGCCAGCTCGGTGGCGTCGAACTCGACGAGCCCCGGCGATGGCGACGACGGCGGGAACGGGCGTGGCGCCAGCGCAGTGATGGTCAACTGCTCGTCGACGATGGCCGCCCGCACGCTCGTCGTGCCGACGTCGATGACGAGGATCGAGGTCATTGCTGCGGTCGAGATCGGCTCGACGGGACGAACCCCCGGCTGCGCAGTCGCTGCCCGAGCAGGCCACCGAGCAGCCCGGCGAACGTCGCCGCCGTGAGGTTGAACACGATGGCGAACCATTGCACATCCATCCCGCGTACCAACCGGACCGTGACGAAGACGGCCTGGGCGAGGAGGTAGGTGCCGCCGGCCGTGACCACCCCGTGGGTCAAGGGTGCGTCGACGCGCTGCACCCACGCCGCGCAGCCGCCGCCGACGAGGAACCCGATGATGGCCACGAGCACGAGCCCGGTGGCCAGACCGCGGTCACCGTTGTCGGCGGCCCATCGGGCGGCGACGGAGAACGGCACGGCGAAGACGAGCGAGACAACTCCACCGGCCCGGATGGCGTCCCAGTCGAGGCGCAGGTTCACGGCCAGGGCGGCGGGCCGAACGGTGACGGCAGGCCGAGCTTGCCGGGGTTGAGGACGCCGCCCGGGTCGAGCGCCGACTTGACGGCCGTGAGCACGCCGAACGCCGACCCGAGCGCGTCGGCGGCGAACCGGGCCCGGTTGAGCCCGACACCATGGTGGTGCGACAGGTTGCCGCCGTGGGCGAGCACGGCCCGCTGCCCGGCGTCCCACAGCGCCACGTAAGTCGATTCGACGTCGTCGGGCGGCGGGGTGGCGGTGAACGTGAAGTAGAGGCAGGCACCGTCCGGGTAGCTGTGGGAGAGGTGGCAGCTGGCGGCCCGGGCGTGCGGCACGGCCAGCAGCGCCGCCGGGACGGCAGCGAACAGCTCGGGGAGGCGCGACCACCGCGCCGCGATCTCCATCGTGTCGACGACGAGACCGTTGCGGGTCAGCGCCTGGAGGGCACTGGTGTCGTTGCGATGACCGAGCCACCGCTCGACGAGGTCGACCGACCCGTGCTCGCCGCCGGCCGCCGCGCACTCCTCCTCGACGACCTCGATGGTGGCTCGCACGATCGACTCGTCGCCCTCGTCGAGGGCGAGCAGCACGGCGCGCGTCCCGTCACCGTCGTGGCTGCGGGCCGACTCGACCGGGTCGTACAACCGCAGCACGGCCGGGGTCGCTCCCCGCCGCAGGATCCGCCGGCACGCCTCGATGCCGGCGTCGAACGAGTCGAACCAGTACGTCGCCCGCCGATCCGTCGCCGGTACGGGGTGGGCGCGCAGCCAGACCCGAGTGACGATGCCGAGCGTGCCCTCCGATCCGACGAACAGTTGGGTGAGGTCGGGCCCGACGGCGGCTGCCGGCGCACCGCCGGTGCGCACGACCGTGCCATCGGCGAGCACCACCTCCAGGCCGACGACCATGTCCTCGATCTTGCCGTAACGGGTCGAGTACTGGCCGGCGCCCCGGCAGGCGACCCATCCGCCGACGGTGGCCAGCTCGAAGCTCTGCGGGAAGTGACCGATGCTCAAGCCGTGACGCTCCTGCAGTTCGGCCTCCAGGTCGGGGCCGAACGTGCCGGCAAGCACCTCGACGACGCCCGCGATCTCGTCGACGTGGGTGAGTCCGGCGAGGCTCGTGAGGTCGAGCAGCACGCCGCCGAACACCGGGACAGAAGCCCCGCACACGCCGCTGCGCCCCCCGGCGGCGGTGATCGGCACGCCAGCCGAGGAACAGTGGCCGACGACGGCAGCCACACCCTCGACGGTGGTCGGCCGGACGACGACGCCGGCGCGCGCCGGCACCTGGCCGGCCAGCGCCCAGTGCAGCGCGAGCGGCCACCAGTCCCGGCTCGCCTCGGCGACCGACGCGACGTCGTCGACGACCGGGGCGATCGGCTCGAGGCCCGCGACGAAGCCATCCGGCAGCTCGACGGCACTCGACCACCTCGCCTCGGAGCCGGTCAGCTCGATCGGCGCGGTCGGCGCGGTCGGCGCGGTCGGCGCGGTCATCGCGGTCGGCTCGGTCATCGCGGCATCGTGGCGACGACCGTTGCCTCGCGGGCCTCGGCGCCGGCGAGCTGGCGGTAGGCGTCGAGTTGGCGGGCCGTCTCGGCATCGTCCCACCCCAGCTCACCGGCCAACAGGTCGGCGACTGCCGGCGCCGCCAGCACCGCCGCCGGCCGGTCGAACAGATGGGCCCTCGTGCGACGGGTCATCACGTCCTCGAGCGTCGTGGCCATC
>JBPCJW010000161.1:0-7075 GCA_051004915.1 Ilumatobacteraceae bacterium | reverse complement strand
CGGTTCTGCAGCGCCTCGATCAGCTTGGGCAGGACCTTGTGGACGTCACCGACGATCCCCAGGTCGGCGACCCCGAAGATCGGGGCCTCCTTGTCCTTGTTGATGGCGATGATGTTCTTCGAGCCCTTCATGCCGACCATGTGCTGCGTGGCGCCCGAGATGCCGGCGGCGATGTACACGCTTGGCTTGACGACCTTGCCCGTCTGGCCGACCTGGTAGCTGTATGGCACCCACCCGGCGTCGACGATCGCCCGTGATGCGCCGGGCGCGCCCTTCAGCGCCTTGGCCAGCGCTTCGATCATCTCGTACTTGCCGGCCTCGCCGAGGCCCCGGCCGCCGGACACGACGATGTTCGCCTCGTCCAGCTTCGGCCCGGAGTGCTCCTCGACGTGCACGGCCTGCACCTTCGCCCCACCGGCGGCGCCGAGGTCGGGCACCGGTGCGGCGACGACCTCCGGTGCGCCGCCGCCGGACGACTCGGCCGGGAAGCTCTTCGGCCGGAACGCCACGAGGAACGGGCCGTCGCCGGTGAACGTGGTGGTCACCAGCTGGTTGCCACCGAACACGGGCGTGGTGACCTTCACCTTGCCACCGTCGTCGATCTCCACGTCGGTGTTGTTGGTCAGCACCGGCTTGTCGAGCTTCACCGAGAGCCGGGCGAGCACGTCGCGTCCCTCGTAGTTCTGGGGGAAGAAGATGACGTCCGGCGTATCGCCGCCGTCGATGACGGCCTGCATCGCGGCCGCCACCGCCACGCCCGGGAGATGCCCGTCGAGCTCGCCGGTGGCGTACACCTTGGCGGCGCCGTGGTCGCCGAGCGCAGCGGCGATGTCCGCGGCGTCACCGTCGACAAACGCGGTGACCGACCCGCCGTCAGCGAGCGCACGAGCCTTGGTCAAGAGCTCGAGGGTCGCCGTGGTCGGCGCACCTTCTGCTCCCTGCGCGAACACCCAGATGTTGGAACTCGCCATGTCAGTCTCCGTTCTGCGGTCCGGCGCTCAGATGACCTTGAGCTTGTCGAGGAAGTCGACGATCTTGGTGTGGCCCTCGCCGTCGTCCTCGACGACCTCGCCGGCCTCTCGCTCCGGCGCCGAGGCGACGTCGACGATCTCCTGGCCGGCACCGGCCCAGCCGACCGGCGCGACGCCGAGGTCGGCGGCCGTGACGGCGTCGACCGGCTTGGACTTCGCCGCCATGATCCCCTTGAAGCTGGGGTAGCGCGGCTCGACCACGCCGGCAGTCACGCTGACCACCGCCGGCATCGTGCTGGTGACCTCGTCGTAGCCGTCCTCGGTCTGGCGGTCGACCTTGAGGACATCGCCGTCGACCTCGACGTGCTTGGCGAACGTGATCGAGGGAAGGCCCAGCACCTCCGCGATCTGCTCGGGCACCGTGCCCGTGTAGCCGTCGCTCGACTCGGTGCCGGCGATGATCAGGTCGGCGTCACCGAGGCGCTTGGTCGCCGCCGCCAACACCTTCGCCGTGGTCAGCGCGTCGGACCCGGCCAGTTCGGGGTCGGAGATCAGCACGGCCTTCGCGGCGCCCATCGCCAGCGCCGTGCGGAGCCCAGAGACCTCGCCGTTGGGTGCCATCGAGACGAGGCTGACCTCGCCCGCGCCCGCCTTGCCGACGAGCTGCAGCGCCATCTCCACCCCGTAGCTGTCGGACTCGTCGAGGATCAGCTTGCCGGACCGCGCCAGGGTGTTGTCGGACGGATCCAGCGACCCCGGCTGGGCCGGATCCGGGATCTGCTTGACGCAGACGATGACGTTCATAGGGCTCCCATTGTTACCGTCAAGGATGCGGCCGGCCAAGGCGCTGGCGCGCCGGCCGTGCCGAACCGGAGCTGCACCTCTGAACGACGCGACCACGTCCTGAGCCAGACGTGCGGTGCGTTGTGCCGGCCGGCGAAGAGACCATTGCTACGTTCGGCGGCTTGCGCATCCTGATGGTCGTGAACTCGTTCGCCTCGTCGGTCACAGCCCGCAACACCGTCGTCGTGCACCGCCGGCTGAGTCGCGACCACGAGGTCGAGCTGGTCGAGACGAACCGGCGCGGCCACGCCACCCGCTTCGCCTCGGACGCCGCACGGCGGGGCATCGACGTCGTCGTCGGCTTCGGCGGTGACGGCACGGTCAATGAGGTGGCGACCGGCATCGCCGGCACGGACACGGCGCTCGGCGCGCTGCCCGGCGGGTCGACCAACGTCTTCGCCCGCACGATCGGGCTGCCCAACGATCCGGTGGCCGCCGCCGACCGTCTGGCGGAGGGCATCGACGGCGGCAACTTCCAGCCGATCGGGCTGGGCCAGGTCAACGGCCGGTTCTTCTGCTTCCACACGGGCGTCGGCTACGACGCGGCGGTGGTCGCCGCTGTCGAGCGCCACGCCTCGCTCAAGCGCTGGCTCGGCCAACCAATGTTCATCACGGCCGGACTGCTGACGTGGGCTCAGGGCTACGACCGCAAGCACCCGCACTTCCGGGTCGTCACCGATCGCGAGGTCGTCGAGGACGGTTACTTCTCGATCGTCCTCAACACGAACCCCTACACGTTCCTCGGCAACCGCCCGCTGGACCTGTCGCACGCCGCCACGCTCGACCGGGGCCTGGTGGCCGTGACGTTTCGCACGATGCGGGCGAGGACGATCCTGCGTTCGCTGTTCGGTGCGCTGCGCGGTGGCGGGGTCGAGGCGACCTCCACGCTCGACGAGCAGGTCGACCTCGAGCACCTCGTCATCGAGCACGAGACGCCGTTCCCCTACCAGCTCGACGGCGACTACCTCGGCGAGGTCACCCGCCTCGAGTTCCAGCACGTCCCCGACGCCATCCGCCTCGTCGTGCCCGGCGGCATTCCCGGCGCCACCGGATTCTGACGGAGGTTTGTACTGGATTTCCCGTACGAACCTTCGTCAGAACCGCGGCGGCGGGTGGAGGGCGTGGCGGATGACGTCGGGGAGGTTGGTGACGATGCCGTCGACGCCCCAGCTGGCCAGCTCGACGGCCCTCACCGGGTCGTCACAGGTCCAGGTGTTGACGGCCAGCCCGGCGGCGTGGCAGCGGGTGACGACCTCCGCCGTCACGACCGGGTCCCACGGGTGCAGCGCGACGTGGCCGCGCTCGGCGGTGCGCACGACGGTGTTGTCGCGCACCTCCGAGACCAGCCAGCCTGTCGGGAGGGCCGGCATCAGTTCGTGGCAGCGGTCGATGCTCTGCAGCCGGAACGACGACACGATGAATCGATCGCCTGCCCGCCGCATGAGCTCGGCGACGATCAACTCGGCGACCAGGTCGCCAGGGTCGAAGTCGGACTCCGCGGGATCGTTCTTGATCTCCACGTTGACCCACGAGCCACGGCAGGCATCGAGGGCGGCGGCCAGCGACGGGACGTCGGCCGGTAGCTCGTCGGCGGCGAGGTCGACGATCGCCCGACCGTCGGCCAGCGCGGCATCGTGATGGACGACGACGGCGCCATCAGCAGTGCGGCGCGCATCGAGCTCAATGCCGTCGGCACCCAGCTCGACGGCCAGTCGGAACGCCTCGACGGTGTTCTCGTGGGCCATCCGGCATGCCCCGCGGTGGGCGACGACGTCCGTCACAGGCGAACGGTACCCCTTGTCACACCTGGCAGGGTCGCCTAAGTTGCGTCCGTTGGGTGCCCTGCCCGACCTCAACGCGGCTCAGCGGGCTGCCTCAAGGAGGACATCGGTGTCGATCCCTGCGTCAAGCCTCGCCCTCGGTGCGGCCGACCACGAGTGGCGCGATCACGCGCTGTGCCGCGACACCGACCCCGAGCTGTTTTTCCCGGTCGGCACGACCGGCACGGCACTGACCCAGATCGAGCGGGCCCGACAGGTGTGCGCCGAGTGCGCGGTGCGCGCCGACTGCCTCGAGTTCTCGCTGACCACCAACCAGGACTCCGGCATCTGGGGAGGCCTCTCCGAGGAGGAGCGCCGCGCCATCCGCCGCGCCCGCGTCGCCCGCACGCGCACCCGCACCGCAAGCTGAACGGGCGCGCTTTGGTCCCCGACCGCAGCGCTCGTCGCACGGTCAGGCCGGCCTTGTCAAGCCTGGCGAGCGAAGCGACCTGACGGCAGTCCTGGTCAGCGCTCATCCGACGGAGCGAGCCACTTGATCAGTTGAACCGACCTATTCCGTCAGCGGGACGACGAGTTTGACGACCGTGCCGCGGTCGCCGGTGAGGTGGTCGTCGAGACCGACGTCGCGCAGGTCGTCGCCCTTCGCCGGGTGCATCGAGATCTGCCCGTTCAGCTCGGTCGTCACGAGCGTCCGCACGATCGACAGCCCGAGCCCCGTCGCCGCGTCGAGGTCGAAGCCAGCCTCCAGCCCTCGCCCGTCGTCGACCACGTCGATGCGTAGCTGCTGCTGATCGTTCTCCAGCGCCACGACGACCTTGCCGCCGCCGCTGCCCTCCGGGAACCCGTGATCGACAGCGTTCTGCAGCAGCTCGGTGAGCACCACCGACAACGGCGTCGCCACCCCGGCCGGGATCCTGCCCCCGTCGCCGACGAGGAGGAACTGCACGGGACGGTCCGGCGACTGCAGGCTCTCCTCGGCCAGCCGCAACAGGGGCCGGACGATCTCGATGAACGTGACGTCGTCGCCGGGCTCACGCGACAGCGACTCGTGGACGAGAGCGATCGTGCGGATCCGCCGCACCGACTCCGAGACGGCGGCCTTGGCCTCCGGGTTCTCCAGCCGCCTCGCCTGCAGCCGCAACAGCGACGAGATCGTCTGCAGGTTGTTCTTCACCCGATGGTGGATCTCACGGATCGTCGCGTCCTTGCTGATCAGCAGGCGGTCGCGCTTGCGCAGATCGGTGACGTCGCGCACCAGCAACACCCCGCCGACTGCTCGATCCTTGGAGAGGATCGGCATGCACCGGCACAGCAGCGCGACATCTGCCGCCGGCTCGAACTCCTCGACGATCGGCATTCGCTCCTCGTATGCGCGACGGACCATCGCGTCGTGGAAGCCGAGCTCGGCCAGCCGCATTCCGACTGCGTTGGCGTGGATGCTCGCTCGGTGCAGCGCCGAGTTGGCGTTCGGCGACAGGTAGTTGACGCGACCGTCGGCGTCCAGGCTCATCACGCCGTCACCCACCCGGGGGGCGGCCGTCGAATCGGCGCCGCGCGTCGGGTACGGGAAGGAACCCTCGGCGATCATCTGGGCGAAGTTGTCGAAGATCGACAGATAGGTCCGCTCCAACTCGCCCTGCGCCCGCCCGGAGCGCTGCACCCACTCACGGGTCACGACCGCGATCGGCCGGCCGCCGCAGCGCACCGGGATGGCCAGCATGCGCGCCGTGTCGGGCAGGCTGTCGAGCTTCACGTCGGCCTCGGTGATCTCCTCCGACGTCAGCGCAGCGGAGAGCACCGAGTGCTCCCCTGCGTTGGCAAAGGCACCGACCCAATCGGTGTGGTAGACGGTCTGCCCGGTCGCCGGACGGACCTGACCGACGATCAACCAGCGATCGTCCTTCGTCGGCACGTACAGGAGCAGGTCGGCGAAGCAGAAGTCGGCGAGCATGCCCCACTCGGAGGTCAACCGGTTGAGATGGGACACCTGTTCACGGTCGAGCGTCGTGTTGTCGCGAACGAGGGCGGCGAGGTGGGCCATCGCCGTCGAGTCTGCCCGAAACGCTGGGCTTGAAGCGGACACGTCGCAGCGGTCGCGCTCGTTTCCGGCCGCTGGCCTCAGTCGTGCAGGTGATCGACGATCAGCATCAGGCCGGCGAGGTCGTTGACGTCGGAGGCCAGCGACGGCACGTCGAACACCTCGGGAGCGAGGTCAGCCAGCTCGGCCCGTCGTTCGGCCTCGCGGGCAGCGACGAGGGCGACGTCATGGAAGCGTGTCGCCACCTCGTGCAACACGCTCTGGACGACGGAGGCGTCGACGTCGTCGCCGGCCGCCGACAGCTTGGCGGCGACCTCGTCGACGAGCGCGTCCGAGTTGGCGGCTTCACCAAGCCGTTTGGCGCTCGTGGCCGCGCCGCGCCGGGTGAGCGCGCTGGGCAGCACCCGGTTGGCGATGACGGCGCCGAGGTGGTAGCCGCGGTGCACCACCTCGCGAGACAGGAACGCCGCCTCGTGCGCCGGCGCAGCCTCGAGCGTGGTGGCGACAAGGAACGTCGAGCGCGGGTCGCCGAGCAGCGCCTCCACCGCCCTGGCGCGTTCGACGAACCCCTTCTCCATCGCCTGGAAGAGGACGAAGAAATCAGCGATGTCGCGCAGGAAGCGTGAGCCGAGCACCCGATCGGCCACCTGGTAGAAGGGCTTCGAGGCCACGGTGAACAGGCGCGACCGGTATGGCACGGTGAGCCAGCGGAGCAAACGGCTGCCGAAGAACTCGACCATCCGCGACGGCGCGTCGAGCACGGACAGGGCGTTGCGCGACGGCGGGGTGTCGACGATCACCAGGTCGTACTCACCAGTGGCGTGGACCTCGTGCAGCTGCTCCATGGCGAGGTAGTCGTGGCTGTGCACGAACCGGCTCGTGATGTTCTGGTACAGCGGGTTGGAGAGCACGGCATCGCGGGTGGCGGGGTCCGGCGCGTGGCGCCGGATCAGGTCGTCCCACCCGGCCTTGGTGTCGAGCATCGCCGCCCACAGCTCGCCTCGCGACTGGATCCCGGCTGCGGCAAACGCCTCCGGCGTGACCCTCGTGGGTGCGTTGCCGAGGGCGCCGATCCCCAGCGCATCGGCCAGCCGGCGGGCCGGATCGACCGTCAGCACCAGCACCTTGCACCCCTGCTCAACCGCCGCCGCCAGCCCCAGCGCCGCCGCCAGCGTGGTCTTGCCGACGCCGCCCGAGCCGAGCACGAGGACCATCTCCTTGGCCGCCAGCAACGCATCCAGCCCGACCGGCTGCCGAGCCCGCCGTGCCATCACCGACCTCCCCGCCGGCCCGCATGATGGTTCTGACGAAGGTTCGTACTGGTTTTCCAGTACGAACCCTCGTCAGAAACGGATCGTGGACCGCTCATGGGGCGAAGTCCAGCTCTTCGGCCAGGGCCTTGGGGACGAGGGGCAAGAGCCGGCGGCCGGTGGTCCGGGTGG
>JBPCJW010000160.1:0-11001 GCA_051004915.1 Ilumatobacteraceae bacterium | reverse complement strand
TGGCGAAGCTGGTCGACGACGTAAACCAGTAGGCGCCGCCGATCCACAAACCGACAGCAACGGCGACGACGTCGGCCCGCCCGGAGCGGACGCAGCCGTGGATGATGAGCAGCAGCCCGAACGTGGCCACGACCTCCGAGAGCCACAGCGAACCCGACGAACGAGCCGTGGTCGACCACTCGACGGCGGGGAGCTCGAACATCAAGTTGGCCAAGACCGCGCCGGCGGCACCGCCGACGAACTGCGCCACCAGGTACCAGCAGCAGTCCAGCGTCGAGATCGACCCGATGGATCGGTCGACGAGCGTCACGACCGGGTTGAAATGGGCGCCCGACACCGCCCCGAAGATCAGGATCAACCCGATCAACGCCGCCGCGGTCGCGACGGCGTTCTCCAGCAGCTGCAACCCGACATCGTCGGGTGACAGCCTGCTGGCCATGATCCCCGACCCGACCACCGCCACCACCAACAGACCGGTCCCCAACGCCTCGGCGACCAACCGGCGCGACAACTCGACTCCGAGCTCACCGGTTCCCGCCTCAGGCAGCCGGTCGAGCGCGCTCACGCCGCGAGCACCATCGACGTAATCCGCCTGCGCAGCTCCGCGACCGTCGCGTCGAACGCCCGTCGCGTCGGGTGCTCGGCCGGATCGGCGATCGACCAGTGCAACCAGTTCGGCGGCGCAGACAATTCCTCGTGGGCACGATCGCAGACCGTCACCACCAGCACCCCTTCAAGCGCTCCTTCGTCGATCGCCCGTGGGTGAGCGTCACCAAGATCGAGCCCGACACGCTTGGCCGCTGCGACGGCTCCCGGGTGCACCCGGGTGGCCGGGTGGGTGCCGGCGGACCGCGCCGGCGCTTTCGTCAGTCGGGTCCACAGGGTGGCGGCGAGCTGGGAACGAGCCGAGTTGCGCGTACACAAGAACAACGCCGGTTGCGGCGCCAGTCGAGGACCGGTCCACAGCTCTGCCAGTCCGGCCTGCTCGAGCTGGACGTAGCGGCGGCGCCCGTCGCCGCTCGACGGCCGGCGCCCGATCACGCCAACCCGTTCGAGCACATCGAGATGGTGAGCGAGCAGGTTCGACTCGACACCGAGCAGCCGCCGCAGCTCCACCGGAGCTCGGTCAGCCAACGACAACTCATCGACGATCGCCAACCGCACCGGATCACCCAACGCCGCATGTCGGCTCGCACGGACATCGAGCGACGCCGCCACGGAAGGAGTGTCTCAGTCAACAGTCACTGAGTCAATAACCGCTGTCGCAGAGACGTCAGACATTTTGCTGCAACGGATCGTTCATCGTCGTCGACGGCAACCGTTCCACCTCGCCGCGATGACGGCCGGAATTCGTACGTCCCAGGCGCCCTCGGCGACGAGCAGGACGGCTACAGCTCGGCAGAGTTGCCGACTCACGGGCCGTGGCGCGTGAGCTCGACCGGCACGAGTTCGGGCGACGCGGCGCGCGAAGCGTCCGTGCGGCGCCGGCGCACCACGATGAACGTCACGACAGCTGCCGCCGCGATGAGCAGCCCGGCTGCGCCGATGAAGTTCGTGGAGGCGACGCCCAGGGCTGCGACTGCGCCCGACACGGCCAGGATCGGCCCGATGCAGCACGCTATGTGGGCCACCGCGGCGATGCCGACGATCGACTTGACCCCCGGTCCGGATGACTCGCCCGAGTCGGTGGTGGCGCTCACGCTGCCCTGCCGAACAGTTCGGTGAACATGTCGGCGGCCAGTTCTGGTGCCCGGACCTCGAGGACCGTCCCGTTGGCGTCGACGGTGAGCGCGAACTGGAAGAAGGCGCAGCAATGTTGCTCAGCGCCGATCAGTCGGCCCAGGTCGCCAAAGTCGACATCGGCCCCAAAGTTGATCCGCAAGCCGTCATCGATCGCCGTGCGCCCCGTCGCCGTGCTCAAGACGCTGGCCCACTCGGCGAGCCGGTCCGGCATCGCGTCCGGCTCCAGGGTGCACGCGATCGGGATGTCCACCGGTCAGCGGTCACGCAGCTCGGACGGGCGGGCGCAGTGATGCTGGTCGGCGACGAGATCAACGACGCGCCGGCCTCGCCACCGCGGACGTCGGCATCGCGATGGGCGCCCTCGGATCCGAAGTGGCCGTGGCGTCCGACATCGCCATCATGAGTGACCGTCTCACTCATCTCCCGTGGCTTGTCGGGCACGCTCGGCGGACCCGCCGAATCATCGTCCAGAACCTGGTCCTATCCGGGGTGATCATCGCAACGCTCGTCCCGTTGGCCGGGGTCGCCGTCCACGAGGTGGCGGAGATCGTCGTCATCGCGAACGGACTCCGCGCCACGACGGACCTCAGCGATCCACACCCCGATCCCGATCATCCTGACGGCCCCTCGACGAGCGCCTGCCCGTACTTGAGACCGTCGCGGCGATGGGTCGCTGCCGTACGCCGTCGGAGGTCCGCGCCCTCATCGATGACCAGCTCGCGACAGCTCGACACTGCGATGACCCGTGGCCGGCGCTCGAACGGGCCACCTGTTCCAGCCATGGGTTCACGACAGCGGTCAGTCGGTGTGGTCGTGGCGGTGGTGGATGTCGGGCACGTGCGGATGCTGGTGGACGAGCTCGCGGTGCGTGTGGAGGTGTTGGTGGCGCCCGGCGGAGTCCGGGTGGGTGTGATCGTGGTGGTCGTCGTCGTGGACGTGCTCGTGATCGTGCTCGCCCGGGTCGTGGCGGTGCGGGTGGAGGTGGTCGCTGCCGAGCAGGCACGACACACCGACCGCAGCGATGAGCAGCGAGACGACTGCGCGTCCGGTCGCCGGCTCGGCGAGCACCGTCCAGGCCACCACCGCGCCGATGAACGGTGCCGTCGCGAACACGAGTTGACCTCTGGCGGCGCCGAGCTGGCGGGCACCGGCGACCCACAGCGTGATCGACACGCCGTACCCGAACGCTCCGATGAGCAGCGCCCAGGCCGCGGCCGAAACGGGCGGGGCGCCGTCGAGGCCGAGGCCGATCAGCAGGTTGGCGCCACCGGCGACGAGACCTTTGACGAACGTGATGTGGGCCGGGGCGAGGTCGTCGAGGGCGGCCGTGACGCAGTTGTCGATCGCCCAGCTCAGGCACGCCGCTGCGATCAGCACCGCACCCCATCGCAGTGCCGCGTCGCCCGACCAGGCCAGGACGACGCCGGCGACCAGGACCAGCGCCGTGCCGGCCGCCACTCGTCGCCCAATGTGTTCGTGGAACACGACCGCAGCGACGATCGTCGTGAACACCAGCTCGAGGTTCAACAGCAGCGACGCAGTAGCCCCCGCGACGGACCCAAGCCCTGCCGCGAGCAGCACCGGGCCGACCGCACCGCCCACGACCACGGCGATGGCGAGCCGAGGGGCCACGCGTCGCACCGTGACCTTCGACGGTCGGGCTCGGCCGAGCACCGGCACGACGGCGACCGCGGCGCCCAGATAGAGCAACCCTGCGAGGCTGAACGCGCCGAGGTCGGAGGCCAGCTGAGCCGCCAGCGGCGCCGAGACCCCGAACAGCACCGCGGCGATCGCGCACCGCAGTACACCGCGCGAGCTCAACGCTGTCCTCCTCGACGTGAGCACGTGAGCCGCATCTGCCAAGTCTGCCCACGACCTGGGGCGGCATTCCTGGGCGTCGTCATCCCGAGATGGTGCCGGCGACCCAGGTGAACGGCTGTGTCGCACCTGACGGCGTGGTGTGCGTCTCGGCGCGCGACGCCGTGATCGTGGCGGCCGGGATGGCGGTGCGGATCGTGGTGGCGAGTGATGTCGGGTCGTAGCGGCTGACGGCGAGTCCGGAGCAGTGGTCGGGTCCGTCCGGTGCGAACGTCGCGATGATGAACGAGCCGTTCGGGGTGAGGGCCCGGGCGAGGTGGTGGAGGTAGGTGGCTTGGTCGTCTGGTTCGGTGAGGAAGTGGAAGGCGGCTCGGTCGTGCCACAGGCCCCATCGGCGTGCCGGTGTCCAGGTGAGGACATCGGTGGGCAGCCACGTCAGACCGTGTGGGTCGTCGAGGCGGCGGCGGGCGACTTGGAGGGCGGCGTGTGACACGTCGAGCACGGTGATGTCGGCGAAGCCTCGGGCGATCAGCTCGTCGACGAGTCGGGAGCTGCCGCCTCCGACGTCGATGACCCCGGTCGACGGGCCAACGTCGACGGCGGCGATCAGTTCGAGCGACATGACCGGGCGGGTTTGGAACCACGAGACGCGCTCGTGTCCGATCAGGTCGTAGCGGTCGTCCCAGTAACGGGCCCGCGCGAGCGGCGCGTCGGTCACGGCTCCGTGGCGGTGGTGATGGGCACGCCGTCGGCCTGCCATTCAAGCATCCCGTCGGCCGAGAGCCGGGCGTCGAACCCATGCTCGGTGAGGAGACGGACGGCACGGTGTGACAACACGCAGTAGCGGCCGCGGCAGTAGGCGACGACCTCGACGTCGGCGGGGATCTCCGAGAGCCGGGCCGCCAGCTCGTCCAATGGGATCGAGACGGCGCCGGGCAGGTGGCCGGCTGTGTACTCGTCACCCGGCCGCACGTCGAGCACCACGACCTGGCCGGCGTCGGACGCGGCGAGCAGCTCGTCGCGGTCCATCAACCAAACCCCGTCGGTGGGCAGCGCGGCCACCAGCTCAGATCGCACCTCGGGTCGATGCGTCTCGGCCACCGCGCACAGCTGCGCGACCAGCGCGGCGACGTCGGCGCCCGCCAGCCGGTACAGGATCCGACGGCCGTCGCGGCGAGAGGCGACGAGGCCGGCGTTGCGCAGTCCTTGCAGGTGGGCCGATGCCGTCGTGACGTTCAGTCCGGCGATGCCGGCCAGCTCGACGACGGGGCGTTCGCTCTGGGCGAGCAGCTCGAGCATCTTGAGGCGGGTCCCGCTGCTCAGCGCCTGCCCGACCCGGGCCACGGCGTCGTACAGATTGACCGTCGACATCACAGCATCTTCTCATGATCCATCGAAGAATGGAATGAAGCCGGCCGATGATCGCCGGCTGGTCCACATGCCTGAGATGGACTCACAGAGGGGGCCGCGAACGGCGGTTGATGGCAGCAGCAGGCCCGGTGATGTCACCAACGTCCTGCCCGACATCGAGGTGCTGCGCTCGCAGGTGCGTGACAAGTACCGCCAGGTCGCCGTGGCCCCGACCGAGCGGTACCACTTCCACACCGGTCGGCCGCTCGCCGCACGGCTGGGCTACGACCCCGCCGTCGTCGACGGACTGCCCGATCGGGCCGTCGAGTCATTAGCCGGCGTCGGCAACCCGTTCTCGCTGCGGGATCTGCAGGCCGAGGAGCGAGTCGTCGACGTCGGATCCGGAGCAGGGTTCGATTCATTCGTTGCCGCCGCCCAGGTCGGCCCGTTGGGTCATGTCGTGGGTGTCGACATGACCGCCGAGATGCTCGCCAAGTCGCGCCAGACAGCGGCGACGCTTGGTCACGTCGAGTTCCGCGACGGGTTCGCTGAGGAACTTC
This sequence comes from Ilumatobacteraceae bacterium, assembly GCA_051004915.1. Taxonomy (GTDB): domain Bacteria; phylum Actinomycetota; class Acidimicrobiia; order Acidimicrobiales; family Ilumatobacteraceae; genus JALZMG01. Next base: position 5,530 of record JBPCJW010000160.1, on the reverse strand, counting down.
CGGTGGAGGACGGCTGGGCGGACGTGGTGATCGGCGACCCCGTGGATACGTTCGCCGGAGCGGAGGGCGAAGCCAGCGCTCGCACCTTCGAGGTGTTCGGGTTCGCGTTCGTCGCCCAGCGCCGGTGACGCTCGCCGAGAAAGCGTTGTCCTCCCGGACGAGCTGCCCAGACTCGCGCCGGGGCTGATCAGGGCCCCGTCGGACAGACGAGGCCGACGCACAGCGGGCCGAAGTCGTTGCTGCAAGCGGTCGCCGCAGCGAAGACGACCAAGAACCGCATGCACCTCGACATCGAGACGCCCGACGTTGATGGCGAGGTCGTCCGCCTCGAATCGCTCGGCCACGAAGACTCGAACCCGACGAACGGTCCGAGCACGAGTCGCGCTGGGTGATCATGGCCGACCCCGAAGGCAACGAGCTCTGCGTCTGCAACGCCGGCGTCGGCACCGGTTGACGAGCGACCCTGAACCACGCAGCGACCACGACCGCATGCGAACGCCGGCGGTCGACCCAGGCTTCCGCCACACCCCGGTGCGCGGGTGACTCATTGCGCAGTTACATCAATCCAGTTTGATGCGAGTGCGACGAGATGGGTATGGTGGATGCGATGGAGGCGACCGCGGTGTTGGGCCGCATCTGTGGTGATCCGCCGGGTTTCGCAAGACTTCTGGCGCATCCCGTGCGGTGGCGCCTGCTGCACGAGCTCGTGGGCAGCGACCGCGCGGTTCGCGAATTGACGGAGCTCGTGGGCGAGCAGCAGAGCTTGGTGTCGTACCACTTGGGTCAGCTGCGCGCCGGCGGTCTCGTTCACACGCGCCGCAGTTTGGCCGATCGGCGCGACAGCTACTACTCGGTCGATCTCGCCGGGTGCCGGGACCAGCTCCAAGCCACAGGGGGTGCGCTGCATCCCGGGCTGGGGCTGGCTGCGACGTCTCCGCAGGAACCGCGCCGCAGTGATGCGGGACGGGAGGTGCCACGGGTGTTGTTCCTGTGCACCGGTAACAGCGCTCGATCGCAGATCGCAGAAGCGCTGCTCGAGTCGATCTCGCGGGGCACCGTCGCAGCCGCGTCGGCCGGAAGCCATCCGAAACCGCTGCACCCCAACGCCGTACGCGTGATGAGTAAGCGCGGGATCGACATCAGCGGGAACCGCACGAAGCATCTGGACGAGTTCGTCGCGCAGCGCTTCGACGTCGTTATCACGCTGTGCGACCGGGTCCGCGAGGTGTGCCCGGAGTTCCGATCGCACCCCGACCTCGTGCACTGGAGCGTCCCAGATCCGGCGCTCGAGGGGTCGAACCACCGCGCCTCGTTGCCCGCCTTCGAGCGCACGGCAACCGAGCTCCAGACGCGGATCGAGTTCCTGCTTCCTCTGTTGGAGGAAGCACCGACGAGGAGGTCAACACATGCCTGACGATCAGACGGTCCACGTTCGCTACATGGTCGACGACGTCGACGCATCGATCGCCTTTTACACAAACCAGCTCGGCTTCGAGGTGATGACCACAGCATCGCCGGCGTTCGCAGACGTCAAGCGCGGCAACTTGCGCCTGTTGCTCGCCGGACCGAAGAGCTCCGCTGGTCGTCCGATGCCCGACGGCACCCGACCCGTTCCAGGCGGCTGGAACCGCATCCACTTCATCGTCGACGATCTCGACACGGAGGTCGCCCGACTACGCGACGCAGGCGCCACGTTCCGCAACGACATCGTGGAAGGCCCCGGCGGCAAGCAGATCCTCCTCCAAGATCCCTCCGGCAACGTCGTCGAACTGTTCCAACCCGCTGCCCGTTGATTCCCCGCATGGGCGGACCCGGTGACGAGGTGGTTGGGTGACGACCCACGACTCGGATGCCCCGTCCCGCCTGGCCCGGCGACTCGGAACCTCAGACGCCGTGGTCATCGGCCTGGGGTCGATGATCGGCGCTGGCGTGTTCGCCGCGATCGGCCCCGCAGCAAGGGCAGCTGGTAGCGGCCTGCTCGTCGGGCTGGCCATCGCAGCAGCCGTTGCCTTCTGCAACGCGACGTCATCGGCGCAGCTCGCCGCGCTCTCTCCTCAGTCCGGGGGCACGTACGTCTACGGGCGGGAACGGCTCGGCTCGTTCTGGGGGTACCTCGCCGGTTGGGGGTTCGTGGTCGGCAAGACGGCCAGTTGCGCGGCCATGGCCCTGACCGTCGGCGCCTACGCCTGGCCGGAGTGGCACCGACCGATCGCCGTTGGCGCCGTCGTGGCGATGACAGCGGTCAACTACCACGGGATCAGCAAGACGGCCCGCCTGACACGCGCCATCGTCGCCGTCGTCGTCGCCGCTCTCGCCGTCGTCGTCGTCGGCTCCTTGGCCGGTGGTCAGGCCGCGACCACGAACCTCGGCCCGCTCACGGTGGGGGGCTGGTCGGGGATCCTCGAGTCCGCCGGGCTGCTGTTCTTCGCCTTCGCCGGCTACGCCCGCATCGCCACCCTCGGCGAGGAGGTCACCGCCCCCGCTCGCACCATCCCTCGGGCCATCCCGATCGCCCTCGGCATCACACTTGTCGTGTACGCAATCGTGGCCGTGTCAGCGCTGGTGGCCGTCGGCCCGGTCGCGCTTGCTGATTCGACGGCCCCCCTCGCCACCGCCTTGCGGGCCGGGTCGCTGGACTGGCTCGCGCCGGCCGTGCGCGTCGGTGGGACACTCGCCGCACTCGGCGTGCTGCTGTCGCTGATCGCCGGCGTGAGCCGAACCGCCTTCGCCATGGCCACCAACGGCGACCTGCCCCGCGTGCTCGACGCCGTCCATCCCACTCACCACGTGCCCTATCGAGCCGAACTCGCCGTCGGCGCCGCAGTGACCGCCCTCGTCCTCGTCGCCGACCTGCGCGGCGCGATCGGATTCAGCTCCTTCGCCGTGCTCACCTACTATGCCATCACCAACATCGCGGCGTGGACACTCCCCACCGCCGAGCGGCGCTGGCCTCGCCCACTCGCGTTGCTCGGCGTCGCCGGTTGCGCGCTGTTGGCGTTCACGCTGCCGACAGCCAGTGTCGTCACCGGTACCGCCGTCCTCGCCCTCGGCGCGGTCATCTGGCTGATCCGCGCGGCGACGAACTCATCCTGAACGCGCCGATGACAGCGAGCGCGGCCGTCATGCACGCCATGGTGCCTGTCCGTTTGGTCCGGATCTGGGCGCGAAACGTCGCAGATCTGCGACGATCCGCGCCCAGAAGGCCCGATGAGACGATTCGCGCCCAGATGAAGGTGGCGCGCCGAAGAATCGCGCTTCTGATACCGGGCTGTGCCGCTGGTGTTGCGTTGTCCGGCGCGACCAGGAAATCCCTGCTCACGTGGCATGGGGCGGCATCGCGCATCTCCCAGCCCGACGAGAAAACACCAGCTCTCTGGTGGCGCCGACCGGTACCGCGCGAGTGTCGAACGCCGGCGACGTCGTTGCCGACCAGCGTACGAACCTCGTCGTCTGGCTAGAGCGAAGCGGTGCCGACCCTCCGCGTCCAACTCGCCGCATGATGACGGGTCGCGCCCCTCGCCGACGCCTCGCACGCCTCAACGACACGCCGACAGTCCCTCGCTGCGAGGTCCGCACCGCACCCGCAGCAGCCACCTCCTGCACCAGCTCGGTGAATGGTCCTCGAAGGCCGTGGCGGGCGTGACCGTCGCGTGCACGCTGGCCGGTTGGGCCGTCCTGGGCATCGCAACCGGCTTCCCGTCATGGTGGCAGATCACGCTGTACTCCACGGCGTCGGCTGTGACGGTGGTGATGGTGTTCGCCATCCAGCACACCCAGCACCGCCAGCAGCTGGTGACCCAGCGCAAGCTCGACGAACTGCTGTGCTCTCAACCCGAAGCCGATGACCGCATGATCGCCGCCGAGACCGCCACCGACGCCGAGCTCGACGACCTGATGGACGCCAAGCCAGTGAGTCCGACGCCTGGCCCGACGGCCATCCGACGGTCGGGAACCGACGGCGCAGTTGCAATGACACCGCAGCAGTTGACGACCCTTGATACTGCCCAGGGCACTATGTCAGGATGACCGCATGGCGAGGGTCTTGACCACCACGTCCCACGCCCTCCTCGGTCTGCTCGCCGTTCAGCCGTGGACGACGTATGAGCTGGCCAAGCAGACGCACCGCAGCCTGGAATGGTTCTGGCCACGCGCCGAGCGCAAGCTCTACGACGAGCCCAAGCACCTCGTCGCCGCCGGTCTGGCGACGGCCACCGAAGAGCGCACCGGCAACCGCCGGCGCACCGTGTACGCCATCACACGGGCCGGACGCGCTGCCCTGCGACGGTGGCTCGGGCAGCGACCGCAGCCTCCCGCGCTCGAGTTCGAGGCGATGGTCAAGGTGTTCTTCGCCGACGGTGGCTCGCTCGAGCAACTGCGCGTCACGCTCGACGTCATCGAGGAGCAGGGGGCCCAGCGCACGACTGAGCTGCGCTCGATGATCGACGAGGTCGACGAGGTCGACGACGGCACGTACCCGTTCGCCGAGCGGCTTCCGATCAACGCCCTCGCGTTGCGCTACCAGCTCGACCACGAACAGCTTCAGGTGCAGTGGGCAAGGTGGGCGAAGGAGCAGGTCGGCGAGTGGCGAACAGTGACCGACACCGCCGGCTGGGACTGGCGGGCTGCCCTCGCCGGCGCGACTCGACCGGTTGGCTCGCGATGAACGCGTCTGGCAGCGGCGAAGTGCTGCGCGATCGGCTGCGCGACGCGCGTGGCGGCGGTCGGTGGATGGTCGTCGTCGCCCACCCCGATGATGAGGCGTTCGGGTGTGGATCGCTGATCGCTCACGCCGCATCAGGAGGAGCTGACGTGACGGTGCTGTGCGCGACGCGCGGCGAAGCGGGTGAACCGAGCCCGGCCATGGGTCCTGCGATCGATCTCGGCGCGACACGTGCTGGCGAACTGCTCGACGCCGTGAGGGTGCTGGGTGGCCGGAACGTCGAGTTGCTCGACGGACCCCGGCTTCGACGGTGACGCGCCCCCCGGCTCACTGTGCGCAACCGAGCTCGGCGTCCAGCCGGCCGCTGCGTACCACAGGATCGATCCGGCGTGGTTCGGTCGACCTGACGCCGAGGTCACCGATGTGCTCGACCTTCGCCACGTCCTCGAGGTGCGGGAAGCGGCGATCGCCGCCCATCGGTCGCAGACTTCGCCGTTCACAGGGCTGAGCGCCGAGCTGCGCCAGGCCTTCCTGGCCCACGATCACCTGGCGCGGGTGGCGGTGTCACGTCCCTGATCGTCGGGAGCACGGACGCAGTGAACGATGGGCGCGCTGGGTGCCCGATCGCTCACCGCAACAACTGCCGTGCTGATCAGGACGATGGACGTCGCGCGAGGTAGACGAGGAACCGCTCGTCGCCCGTTGGCTCGCCGCCCGTGTAGCCGGCGACGACGGTCACGTTCTCGAACCCGACGTCGCGCAGCGCGGCGACGATCTCCGCACGACGCCACACGTTGATCTCCAGCCGGTGCAGCTCGTGCGCCGTCAGCTCGCCGTCGAGCCACTGCCAGGCCTCCAGCTCGCGTGTCA
>JBPCJW010000159.1:0-10282 GCA_051004915.1 Ilumatobacteraceae bacterium | reverse complement strand
TGACGAGGGTTCGTACTGGAAAACCAGTACGAACCTTCGTCAGAACCGGATCGTGGACCGCTCATGGGGCGACGTCCAGCTCTTCGGCCAGGGCCTTGGCGACGAGGGACACGACCCGGCGGCCGGTGGCCCGGGTGAACAGCTCGGGCACATACAACACGGGCAGGCCGGGTGGGATGGCCGCCCGCAAGCGCTCGAGGTGCCGGCCGCCGGTGCGCCGCCGGGCTTCAGTCACGGTCGCCGCGGCGAGGACCTGGCGCACGCCGGGTCCCGCCGCCTCGACGAGCAGCGCTTCGACCTCGCCGAGCCGGTCAACGACGGCTGCCTGGCGGCGATCGAACAGCGCCGGCAGCACACGGTTGGCGATCACAGCCGACGGCGTCACCCCGGTCTCCCGGTCGAGCCGGCCGAGGAGGTCGAGCGTCTCGCTGACCGGCATCTCCTCCGGCGTCGTCACCACGACGAGTCCGGTCTGGGCCGGATCCTCCAGGATGTTCGTCATCCAGCGCGTCTGCTCGCGCACCAGACCGACCTGCACCAGCTCGCTGATCACCCGCGGCGCAGCGATCTGGGAGACGATGTGCCCGCTTGCCTCGGCGTCGACCACCACGAGGTCGTAGTGCTGCTCGCGCACCTCGTAGGTCAGCTTGCCGACGGCGAGGATCTCCTTGACGCCCGGGGCGGCATCCGCCACGAAGTCCAGGGTCCGCGCCAGCGGGCCGATGCGGCCGACCAGTGGCACCTTGACGAACAGCCGGAGGTACTCGCGCAGCGAGTCCTCGGTGTCCATCGACATGGCGAACAGCCCGGGGTCGAGGCGGCGCGGTGTGAAGGTCAGTTCGGCGGCGTCGAACGCCGTCGCCAGCGCCCCCTTGGCGTCCATCTCGCAGACGAGCACCCGCTTGCTGGAGCGTGCCGCCAGCTCAGCCAGCGCGGCCGCCACCGACGTCTTGCCGACCCCTCCCTTGCCCGTGACGAACAGCAGGCGCCGGTCGAGCAGCTCGCCGCCGGCGGCCATGACGCCGGATCAGCCCCCGAAGCCGATGCGCCGGTCGCCGTCGTTCGTGCCGACCTCGATGTAGGCCAGCTTGGCCACCGGCACGCCGACCTGCCGGCCCCGCTTGTCGACCAACCACAGCACCTCGACCGAGCCGGCGAGCGCGGCTTCGATGCGCACCACCGTCTCGTCCCGTTCGTCGTCGGGCATCTCGACCGTCAGCTCTCGCGCTGCATGGGTCACGCCGATCCGCACGTCCACTGGAGGTTCCTCTCGGGTCTGTAGCCGTTCGCCGTCAACTGACGACGGCCGCTCGCACGGTAACGGGCCGGCGCAGAGCTCGCGCTGGCGCCGATGGCGGACTTCGTGGGCAATGTGTCATTGACGCCATCCCGGATTGCGTTCACCGTTGTGGCTGTGACTGCCGATCCCCCCGCCCGGCGCGTCCTGCTCCTTGCCTACCCCGGCGTGCAGGCGCTCGACGTGACCGGTCCGCACGAGGTCTTCGTCGGCGCGACGACGGTCCTCGCGGCGGACCCGTCTCGCCATCGCGGGTACCAGGTGGTCGTCGGCGCGATGGGCGCCGGACCGACGCGCACCGAGAGCGGGTTGACGATCGTCGCCGACACCGTCGATCGCGCCGGCGAGGTCGACACACTGATCGTGCCGGGCGGCTCCGGCGTGTACGACGCGGCCGCCGACGAGACGACGGTCGCCGCCGTGGCCGAGCTGGCGGCGCGGGCGCGGCGCGTCGTCAGCGTCTGCAGCGGCGCCTTCCTCCTGGCCGCGGCCGGTCTGCTCACCGGTCGCCGGGTGACGACGCACTGGGCGCGGGCCCAGCGGCTGGCGCGCGAGCACCCTTCGATCGACGTCGACGCCGACGCGATCTGGCTGCGCGACGGCAACGTGTGGACCTCCGCCGGCGTGACCGCCGGCATCGACGTGTCGCTGGCGCTGGTCGAGGACGACCACGGCGTCGAGGTCGCCGAGACCGTCGCTCGCTGGCTCGTGATGTTCCTGCGCCGGTGTGGCGGGCAGAGCCAGTTCGCCGCGCCGGTGTGGCGGGCGCGGGCGCGGCAGCCGCCGGTGCGCCGGGCGCAGGAGCTGATCGAGGCCGAGCCCGGCGCCGACCACCGCGTCGGCGTGCTCGCCGCCCGGGTGGCGATGAGCGAGCGCCACTTCCTGCGCCGGTTCAGCGCCGAGACCGGCGTCACGCCGGCCCGCTACATCGCCCGCACGCGGGTCGAGGCGGCGCGGCGGGAGTTGGAAGCGAACGACGAACCGGTCTCGACGATCGCCGCCCGCGTCGGCTTCGGCACGTCGGAGTCGATGCGTCGCACGTTCCATCGCCACCTCGGCACCTCACCGGACGACTACCGCCGCCGGTTCGCCCGGCGGTCCGAACGAAAGGACCCACGATGACCACTCAGATCGCCATCCCGCTGTTCCCCCGCTTCACGGCACTCGACGGCATCGGCCCATACGAGGTGCTGCAGCGCATCCCCGGCTTCGACATCACGTTCATCGGCCACGAGCGAGGCGTGGTGCGGTCCGAGAACGGCTTCCTCGGGATCGAGGTCGATGCCGCCTTCGAGGAGCTGCCGTCGCCGAACGTCGTGGTGTTCCCGGGCGGCGTCGGCACGCGTCAGTTGATGACGGACGAACGGGTGCTCGACTGGGTGCGCACCGCCCACGAGACGACGACGTTCACCACGTCGGTGTGCACCGGCTCCCTGGTCCTCGCCGCCGCCGGGTTGCTGATGGACCTGCCAGCGACGACGCACTGGGGTGCTCGCGAGATCCTGACGCAGCACGGGGCGCTGATCAGCGAGGACCGCGTCGTCGAGCACCTCGACCGCCGGATCATCACCGCCGCCGGTGTGTCGAGTGGGATCGACATGGCCCTGCGCCTCGTCGAGCTGCTCGTCGACCGGACAGCGGCAGAGGCGTCCCAGCTGATGATCGAGTACGACCCGCAACCCCCCTTCGACAAAGGGGCGCTGCACAAGGCGGACGACATCGTGCTCACGAGAGTCGCGGAGTACGCCGAACTGCGCAAGTAGCGAGTGCTCACGAGCGAAGCAAGCGGCGAAGAAGATCTGGGCGCGATCCGTCCCAGTCGAGAGACGGTGCGCGCCCAGATCGGGTTCCCTGAACACCGAGTGCTCGATGCTTGATCTGGGCGCGCACCGTCTCACTTGGTGGGACGGATCGCGCCCAGATCCATCACATCGACTCGCTTCGCTTCGTCTCTACACGGCGGTGGCGCACATGGTGTCGCCTCTTGCTTTGCTGGCTTCGGTGGCGACCTCGATCCCGGTTTCGCCGGGGTCGGCGTAGAGGGCGCTGAGCATGCCGCGCACCATTCCTCGATCGACGGCACAGATGACGGGATGGTCGGTGGCGACGGTCCCGAACGGGCAGTGGTCGTTGATGATCCGCAACCCGTTCTCGTGCGTCCCAGCAGCCATGTGGGCCGCGAACCCATGCGCCGTCAACGCGTCGGCCACCGCCTGCATGGCCGAGCGCAACGAGCGCTGGCCAGCGGCAAGGTCGTCGCCCGTCAGCCCGGCGGCCATCGCCCGCCCGTACGTGGCGCCGACGTCCTCTGCCATCGCCTCGGCCTCGTGGTGCGGCAGGCGGTCGAGCGCTTGACCGAGCAACGCGAGCACGAGATCATCGCCGTGGATCGGGACGTCGAGCGAGGCGTTGCCGACCGTCGCTGCCACGTAGCGCTTCGACGGGCGACCGGCGCGCCGCTCGACGGCGCCGACTCCCTTGGCCACCTCGACGTAGCCACCGGCGGCCAACTTGTCCAAGTGGTGGCGGGCGACGTTGGGGTGGACGCCCACCTCAGCGGCAACCTCGGCCACCGTCACCCCGGACGTGCCGGCCTGGTCGCGGGTGTGCAAGTAGATGCGGCGTCGGGTGGGATCACCGAAGGCGTCGGTGATCGCCGACACGGCGGCGGTGAATCGAGGCCCCGTCGTCGACTCGCTGGCGGGAGCCATCCCGGTATTCTACCTATGGCGATAGTGCAAATTCGCCGTCGCGCCACCCTCCAGAGATCGCCAGGTTGCCCATGCTCGCCACCGTTGACCAGTTGATCGACGCGCTGCGGCCGGTCGAGGACCCGGAGCTGCACCGCTCGATCGTCGACCTCGGCATGGTCCGCCGCGTCGAGCCGGCTGCCGACGGCACGGTGGCGGTGCTCGTCGCCCTGACCATCGCCGGGTGCCCGTTGCGCAACGAGATCCAGCAGCGGGTCAACACCGCGCTGATGGCCGTCGACGGGGTGACGGGCGTGGCCTTGGACTTCACGGTGATGACCGACCAGGAGCGCGAGGAGCTACGGCAGCGACTGCATGGGGACGGCAACGGCAATGGGCACAGCCACGCCGCAGCACACGGACATGGCGGACAGCCGCAGGGCCATGCGGAGGGACGGGTGATCCCCTTCGCCCAGCCTGGCTCGCGCACCCGTCCGTTGCTCATCTCGTCGGGAAAGGGCGGCGTCGGCAAGTCGACCGTCACCACCAACCTCGCCGTCGCCCTTGCCGCCCGCGGTCACTCCGTCGGCGTCGTCGACGCCGACATCTACGGCTTCTCGATCCCGCGCATGTTGGGCGCCGACCGCGAGCCGGTGGCGATCGATCAGATGCTGCTGCCGCCTGAGGCGTGGGGTGTGCGGTGCATCTCGATCGGCTACTTCGTACCGGAGGGTCAGGCCGTCGTGTGGCGGGGGCCGATGCTGCACAAGGCCCTCGAGCAGTTCCTCACCGACGTCTTCTGGGACGACCCCGAGTTCCTCCTCATCGACATGCCGCCGGGCACCGGTGACATCGCCATCTCGCTCAGCCAGTACCTGCCGCGCGGCGAGGTGTTCGTCGTCACGACGCCGCAGCCGGCGGCTCAGAAGGTCGCCCGGTTGTCGGCGGCCATGGCCGCCAAGGTCAACCTGCCGGTGCGCGGGATCATCGAGAACATGTCCTGGTTCATGGGCGAAGACGGCACGCGCTACGAGCTGTTCGGCGCCGGCGGCGGTGCCGAACTGGCAGCCGAGCTCGACGTGCCACTGCTCGCTCAGCTCCCGCTCGTCCAGGCGCTGCGCGTCGGCGGCGACGAGGGCCGGCCGATCGCCGCCGTCGATCCCGACAGCGAGACCGGTCAGGCCTTCCACACGCTGGCCGAGCGGATCGCCGTCGACATGCGGCCGAAGAAGATCTTCAGCCCTGAGCTGAGAGTCGTCTAGATCCGAGTGTTTCGTTGATCGGAGTGTTTGGTGCATCCCCTCCCGCAACACTCTGACGCCCGAAACACTCCGATCCGTGTGGCCCGGGTACGTTCTGCGCCGTGAGTGACGCCGGATCGCCCGCCGCGCCACCGCCGCCACCCAACCTGACGCCGCCGCCGGCGTACGGCGGGTACTCGCCGAACGACATCGCTCCGGCACCGTTGCGGCGCGTCGGCGGCATGCGTACGGCGATCCTCGTCCTGCTGGGCGTCTACATGTTGGCCGCGCTGATCTCGATCGTCGCCACGCCGGCTGTCGTCGATGCGTCCGAGGAATACCTCGCCGGCGGGCTCAGAGACGAGGAGTTCCTCGAGCGGTTGGCGGTCAATGGGATCGCCGGCCTGCTCACGGTCGGTGCGACGGTCGCGCTGCTCGTGCTCTCGATCATCTGGCTGCAGCGGGTCGTCTCGAACCATCGCGCCATCGGTCGCCGCACCACGTGGTCGCCGGGTTGGGCGATCGGGGGTTGGTTCGTGCCTCCGCTCATCGTCTACGCCGTGCCGATGCTCGTGCTGCGCGAGTCATGGATGGCCTCCGACCCGACCGTCGAGCCGGGTGACGACCGGTGGCGCAAGTCCGGCGTCAACCCGATCATCTACGTGTGGTGGGTGCTCTACGGCCTGGTGCCGATCGTGTTCATCGGCGCCGGCGTGGCGTTCCAGACGGGGAACCTCGGCGGCGACGAGGACGAGCTCGCCGAGTCGCTGATCGACGGTGCCGGCTTCACGGTCGCGCAGAGCATCGTCGGCATCCTGTCGGCGATCGCCTGGGCGCTGATCGTGCGCGGCATCACGGCACGGCACACTGCGCTGACGGGCGAAGCCGCGGCGCGCTGAACGTGGCTGCGAGCTACCTGGTCCGCCACGCCAAGGCGGGTCGGCGGCACGACTGGAAGGGCGATGACCGGGCACGGCCGCTGTCCGGTCCCGGCCGCCGACAATCGGAGGCGATTGCCAAGCGACTGGATGACGTGCTCGTGACGAGTCTGTGGTCGAGCCCGTACCGGCGCTGCGTGGAGACCCTCGAGCCGCTCGGCGAACGGACGGGGCTGACCGTCGCCAGTGACGATCGCCTGGCCGAGGGAGCTCGGTTGGAGGACGCCATGGCCTTGCTGCGCGAGGGCGGAGACGGCGCCGTGCTGTGCTCTCACGGCGACGTGGTGCCGGATGTCGTCGAGGCACTGATCCGGCGCGGCGCGAAGTTGACCAGCGACCCGGATTGGCGCAAGGCCAGCATCTGGGTGCTCGAGCTGGACGCCGATGGCACCGTCCTCACCGTCCGCGCCGACCCGCCCCCCTCGTGACGGTCGCGTCGTCAGGATCCGAGGCTTTCAGCGCATCCGAGGGTGTGCGGGCCGGACGGGGGGACGGAAACCCTCCGGTGACGTGAAAGCCTCGGATCAGGTGGGGTCAGCCGGTGCTCGCAGGGGTCGTCGCCGAGTTGAGGCCGACGAGGAACGGCTCGACGAACTGGGCCAACTGGCCTGGCGCATCGAGGTCGAGGCACGTCCGGCCTTCCCGCTCGGCCGTCTGCGAGTCGCCGCCGTCGCTGGCGATCACGGCGAGGAAGCAGTGCGGATCGGGGTACCGCGGGTCCAGCTCGACAGCGCGCGCCAGTTGACCCTGCGCCGTCTCGACGGCCGCGGCCCGCAGGTCCGCGGTGGCGTCGCGTGACCCGACGAACAGCAGCCATCCGTTGTACGTCACCGCCTCCGGGTCGTCCGGTCGTACGTCCAGCACCTGCTGGTACAGCTGCTGTGACGCGACGAGGTCGAGGCCGAGCAGCCGCCTCGCCTCGGCCAGGAGCGTGCTGACGTCGTCGGTCACCACGCTGGCGCTGCTCGATTGGTCCGGCGTGCGCTGACCGGACGAGCGGGCGACGAGCCACCCAGCGACGGCGGCGACAGCGACCACCGCGGCGATCACCGCCAGTCGGTGGCCCCACCGACCCGGTGATCGCGCCGGCAACGCACCACGACCGGTCTCGATGTCGCGCAGCACATCGGCGGCTCGCGTGGTGTAGCCGTCGCGCAGCGTGGTGAAGTCCGTCTCGTCGACATCGCCAACGGCATGCTCGGCGTCGAGGTCGCGCAGCGAGCGGAGCAGGAAGCGGCGCTCCTCCTCCAGCTCGGCCAGCCGGTCCGGGCTCACGGATCCTGGTCGCCGTCGGCGGCCAACGCCGACGCGACCAGCTCGCGGTCCTCGTCGGTCGGGTCCCTCCCCAACCTCGCCTGGCGCCGCCACCGACGGAACGTGACGCCGAGCGCGGCCGTCGCGCAGATCAGCGCGGCCACCGGAAGGGCCCACACCAGCGCGTCGATGCCGGTGGCTCTCGGCACCAGGAGGATGCGTCCACCGAAGGCCCCTTCGATCTCGGCGATGATCTCGTCGTCGCTGGCCCGCCCAGCGTCGACCAGCGCGTCGATGCGGTTGCGGATGTTGACCGAGGCGGTGTTGCGCGACTCGAAGACGCTCTCGCCGTCGCACACCGGGCAGGCGACGCGCTTGGCGATGGCGTCGGCCCGCTCGTTCGGGCTGCTCGGACCATCAGCGCGCGTCGCACCAACGGCGAGGAAGCCGACGACGACGAACACGAGCAGCACCCAGCCCGGCCAACCCTTCAGGGTCTGCATTCGGTTCATCTTCATCCGAGCTGCTCGCGCAAGACCTGCAGCTGGTTGGAGAGGAAGTCTGCCGAGACCCGCGAGATGATCCGCGCCCGCACGAAGCCGCCCGGGTCGATGATCCACGTCTCCGGCACCTTTGGCACGCCGAACGCGGTGGAGATCGAACCGTCCTCGTCGAAGACGACGGGCCAGTCGCCGCCCTCGGCGGCGAAGAAGGCATCCACGTCTGCCTTGCTGTCGTCGAAGACGACGGTCACGAGCCGGGCGCCGTCGGCGCCGAGCGCCGCTTGCTGCTCGGCGAAGCGCACGAGCTCGGGATGCTCCTGCTGGCACGGGATGCACTCAGACTGGAAGAAGTTGACCGCCAGCCAGTCGCCCTTGCGCCTGGCGAGGTCGAAGATCGACCCGTCGCCAAGCGTGCCTACCGCCTCGGGCGCCGCCCGGTCCATGAGGGGCGTCTCGGCCGTCTCGTCCGTCGACGGCTTGGCGCCCATCAGCACGACGAACAGCCCGGCCAGCACGACGGCGACGGCCAGGGCGACGAACGGCGCGACGCGCGATCGTCGACCCACTGGCGGCGGAGTGGCGTCGCCCGGGTGATCGACCTCAGACATGTTCCAGCTCCGGCTCCTTGCGACCTTCGGCCGGCGCCCGCCGTTCGGGCACGGCGATCGGAGCCGACACTGGGTCGGTGGGGCGCCTGCGCCGCCGTCCGGGGAACGCCGCGAGCAGCGTGCCGATCGCCATCACCGCGCCGCCGATCCACAGCCACAGGATGAGCGGCTTGATCGAGGCGCGGATCGTCGCGCTGCTCGCGCCGACCTCGGCACCCCGTTCCAGGGTCAGGTAGACGTCGTTGAACGCACCGGTGCGCACGCTCGGCGTCGGCACGTCGATGCCCTGGCGGACGTACTTGGTGATCGCCGGCGTGTACACGGCGCCGCCGTCGAGACGGACGTCGGCGACGACGGCCTGGGTGCGGCCGGCATCGACCTCCTCCCGCAGCGCCTGCAGCTCGAACGTGTGCCCGGCGAAGTCCTGCGCCACGCCGACCTCGAGATCGAGCGTCGCAGTGCGGGTGTAGGAGTTCGAGGCCACGAGCGCGACGGCGATCATGATCACGCCGAGGTGGACGATCATCCCGCCGTTGGCCCGACCGACCATCCCCCGCCACCCCTGCCGGCGAGTCGCCAGCACCACCTGGCGCAGCGCCGAGCCGGCCGCCCACCCGGCCAACGTGAAGGCGACGAGCGACGCCCAGCCCGTGGCCCCGACGAGCACGGAGACGACGAGTGCTGCCGCGCCGCACCACGCCGGCCAGAACAACCGCTGGCGCAGCAACTCCGTGCCCGCCTTGCGCCACGGCAGCACAGGCGCCACGGCCATCAGGAACAGCAGGGCCAGCCCGATCGGAGTCGACAGGCGGTCGAAGTACGGCGGGCCGACGACGATGCGGCGGTCCTGCAGGGCCTCGACCAACATTGGGAAGACGGTGCCGAGCAGCACCACGAAGGCGAACACCGTGAACAACACGTTGTTAGCCAGGAACGCGCCCTCGCGCGACACCGGTGAGTCGATCGCTCCTGGCGCCCGGAGGCGATCGCCGCGCCACCCGATGAGGGCAAGGGACACGACGACGACGAGGCCGAAGAACGTCAGCAGGTACCCGCCGATCGGGCCGTCGCCGAAGGCGTGCACGCTCGACAGGACACCGGACCTGGTGAGGAACGTGCCGAGGATGGTCAGCGCGAACGTGGCCACGAGGAGGCTGAGGTTCCAGACGCGCAGCATCCCCCGGCGCTCTTGCACGAGCACCGAGTGGAGGTAGGCGGTGCCGGTCAGCCACGGCAGGAAGCTGGCGTTCTCCACGGGGTCCCACGCCCACACGCCGCTCCACCCGAGCACCTCGTAACTCCACCAGCCGCCGAGCAGGATGCCGATCGTCAGGAAGGCCCACGAGAACAGCGCCCAGCGCCGCGTCTCGAGCAGCCAGCCCTCGCCGACCCGGCCGGTGATAAGTGCGGCGATGGCGAAGGCGAACGGCACGGTGATGCCGACGTAGCCGAGGTACAGGATCGGCGGGTGGAACAGCACGAGGATGTGGTTCTGCAGCAGCGGGTTCGGTCCCGGGCCGTCGAAGCCGGGCGCGACCGCGGCGCCGTTGGCGAAGGCGTCGGCCGGCCCGAAGCTGAGCAGCGCGAAGAACCCCATCACGACGAACATCACGACCAGCGCCCACCCGACGAGCGGGTCGTCGGTGCGTCGCCGGAAGCGCCACCCGACGGCGGCCGTGAAGGCGGCGAGGATCACCGCCCAGAGCAGGATCGAGCCCTCCAGCGCCGACCACATGCTGGCCACGTTGTAC
>JBPCJW010000158.1:0-28990 GCA_051004915.1 Ilumatobacteraceae bacterium | reverse complement strand
GGGTGCGGCTCTTGTGGAGTGACGGCGTTCCGGTCGTGAGCGCGGCGACCTGAGCCGGCCGGAAGCTGAAGGTCATCGGTGAGATCCACCACTTTTCGGGTTGGCCGTGATCTCCTTGTCTGTAGTTGAATGACACTACAGAGAGGGGCTACGGTGTCCTGTATCGCGACGAGATCCCGGCCATGGCTGCTGCACGGCACGCTGATCACGTTCCGCCGCCGCTGCGGCAAAGCGACCTGTCGCTGCGCGACCGGTGAGCCGCATGAGAGCCCGGCGCTGACCGTCACCGAGGGGGGCCGGACCAAGACGATCACCCTGTCGGCCTCCGAGGTGGCCGAGGTCGCCGCGGCGCTGGGTCGCTACGAGACGGCACGAGCCGAGCTCGAGGCCCAGGCCGAGGCCGGTCTGGCCCGGCTGCGCAGTCGCCGGCGCAGCGGCGCGGCGACCACGGGCCGGCGTCGGTGAGCGCCCCGTTCGACAGGTCGCGGGCGTCTTTCGATGAGCTGGTCGGGTGGCTGGAGGCCACCGAGGCCTCGGTGCTGAGCCACGGTGAGCTCGAAGAGGAGCTCGACCGGCGCGGCCGGGAGCTGCTGCGAACGATGTTCCAGGGCCAGCTTGACCTGCGCGCCTTGCGCGAGACCCGGGCCGAGGGCGTCAACGACGCCGACGGCACCGGCCACGGGGCCGTCGAGCGGGGACACGTGCGGCCGCTCTCGAGCATCTTCGGCACCGTGTCGGTCACCCGCCTCGCCTATCGCCACCGAGGTCACGCCAACCTCTATCTGACCGACGGCCAGCTCAACTTGCCCCAAGAGCGCCACTCCCACGGGCTGAGACGCTTGGCCGCGATCGAAGGATCGAGGGGATCGTTCGAGGATGCGTCCGAGGCGATCGGCCGCACGACAGGCCACCGCGTCGGCAAACGCCAGGTCGAAGCGCTCGCCTCCCGAGCGGCGACCGACGTCGAGGACTTCTACGCGACGCGCCGGCGGGTACCCGACGAAGCAGGAGACGTCCTGGTCATCTCCGCCGACGGCAAAGGGATCGTCATGCGCCCCGAGTCCCTGCGCCCCGCCACGGCGGCCAAGGCGAAGGCCTCCACCACCAAGCTCGAGACCCGCCTGTCCAAGGGCGAGAAACGCAACCGCAAGCGGCTCGCTGAGGTCGGCGCCGTCTACGACCTCACCCCGGCGCCACGGCGTGCCACCGACGTGATCGGCCCCCAGGACCCCGACACGCCGAGGGCCCCTGCGCCGGCGGCGAAGAACAAGTGGCTGACCGCGAGCGTGGTCGACGACGCCAAAGCCGTGGTCGCCGCAGTCTTCGATGAGGCCGAACGACGCGACCCTGACCACCAGCGCCGATGGGTCGCCCTGGTGGATGGCAACAACCACCAGATCGAACGCATCGAGGCCGAAGCGGCCGCTCGGGGCGTCGAGGTGACCGTGGTCGTCGACCTCGTCCACGTGCTCGAGTACCTGTGGGGCACCGCCTGGTGCTTCTTCGCCGAAGCCGACCCCGCCGCTGAAGCCTGGGTCCACCATCGGGCGCTCGCCGTCTTGGACGGCAAGGCCAGGGATGTCGCCGCTGGCATCCGTCGGCGAGCCAGCACCACGGGCCTACCCCGCGCCAAGCGCGCCAAGGCCGACGGCTGCGCCAGATACCTCGTCAACAAGGCGGACTACCTCGACTACCCGACCGCGCTCGCATCGGGCTGGCCCATCGCGACCGGGGTCATCGAAGGCGCCTGCCGCTACCTCGTCAAGGACCGCATGGACATCACCGGCGCGAGGTGGAGCGCCCAGGGAGCCGAAGCAGTGCTCAAACTTCGGGCCGTTCGAGCCAACGGCGACTTCGACACCTACTGGCGGTTCCATCTCAACCAAGAACACCGACGGGTACACGAATCCCGCTACGCCAACGCAGTCATCCCCACGGCCGCGTAGTCCCTCCAGAAGAGCCGCACCCAATTCAAAAGCCGTGTGCGACGGCCTCGACGTTGTTGCCGTCGGGGTCGCGCACGAAGGCGCCGTAGTAGCCGAGGTGGTACTCGGGGTGCTCAGCTGGAGGGTGCAGCACTTCGGCGCCGAGGTCGACGGCGGCGGCGAAGAAGGCGTCGACGGCCGCACGATCGTCAGCCCTGAACGCCAGGTGCGACTCGCGGAAGCCCTTGCCGGTCGCCTGGCGACCGAGCCAGAAGTCCGGGAACTCCGTCCCGTACCCCAGCACCTCGCCGAAGTCCATCACCCGCCGACCTCCGATCGTCGCAAGCACCGTGTCGTAGAACGCCGCGCTGGACTCGAGGTCGGCGCACTGGATGGAGACGTGGTCGATCATGCACCGATCATCGCGCCGGCGTATCGTCGCGTCGATGGCGACCGCTGTCGACCGTCAGCTCGACGTGGTGGTCGTCGGCGCGGGGTTCTCGGGGATGTACCTGCTGCACCGCCTGCGCCAGCTCGGCTTCTCCACGCAGGTGTACGAGGCCGGCGGTGACATCGGCGGCACGTGGTACTGGAACCGCTACCCGGGCGCCCGCTGCGACATCGAGAGCATGGACTACTCCTACTCCTTCGACCCCGAGCTGGAGCAAGAGTGGCAGTGGACCGAGCGCTACTCGACGCAGCCCGAGATCCTGGCGTACGCCAACCACGTCGCCGATCGGCTCGACCTGCGCTCGGGGATCCAGTTCGACACCCGTGTCACGAGCGCCGTGTTCGACGAGCCGACGGAGCGCTGGTCCGTCTCGACCGACAGCGGCGAAACCGTGTCGGCGCAGTTCGTGGTGATGGCCGTCGGGTGCCTGTCGACCACCAAGCAGCCCGAGGTGCCGGGCGTCGACACGTTCGCCGGACCGACGTACCACACGGGGCGTTGGCCGCACGAGCGCGTCGATCTCATCGGCCAGCGGGTCGGAGTGATCGGCACGGGGTCGTCGGGCATCCAGTCGATCCCGCTGATCGCGGAGCAGGCCGCCCACCTGACCGTCTTCCAGCGCACGCCGAACTTCTCGATGCCGGCGAAGAACGCCCCGCTCGACGCGGTGTTCGTCGATCAGCGCAAGGCGACGTACCGGCAGCACCGTGAGGAGGCGAAGCACTCCCCGGTCGGCGTGGTGCTCGAGATCCCGGAGGAGCTCGCCGTCGAGGCCGACCCCGCCGAGCGCGAGGTCCGGTTCCACGACGGATGGGAGGCCGGCATCCTGTTCGGCGTCAGCGGGACGTACGGGGACCTGCTGCTGGACCCGGCAGCCAACGAGTTGGTCGCCGAGTTCGTGCGCGGTCGGATCCGTGACATCGTCGATGACCCGGCCGTGGCCGAGGTGCTCTCGCCGCGCACCCACCCGTTCGGGACGAAGCGTCCCTGCCTCGACACCGGGTACTACGCCACGTTCAACCGGGAGAACGTGACGCTGGTCGACCTCCACGCCACGCCGATCGTCGAGATCACGTCGACCGGTGTGCAGACCTCGGACGGCGAGATCGAGCTGGACGTGCTCGTGTTCGCCACCGGTTTCGACGCGATGACCGGCCCGATCCTCGGCGTCGACGTCGTCGGCCGAGACGGCCAGCCGCTGCGCGAGAAGTGGTCAGCCGGGCCACGCACCTACCTCGGGCTGGCGACGGCCGGCTTCCCCAACCTCTTCACCGTCACGGGACCGGGGAGCCCGTCGGTGCTGTCGAACATGATGGTGTCGATCGAGCAGCACGTCGATTGGATCAGCGACTGCCTCGTCGCGCTGCGCGAACAGGGCGCGTCGACCATCGAGGCGACGGTCGCGGCGGAGGACGGCTGGGTCGCCCACGTCAACGAGGTGGCGTCGATGACACTGATGCCGCAGGCCAACTCGTGGTACATGGGTGCCAACGTCCCCGGCAAGCCCCGGGTGTTCATGCCGTACGTCGGCGGCGTCGGCCTCTACCGCGAGCTCTGCGACACCGTCGCCGCCAAGGACTACGACGGCTTCGAGATCCGAGGCTTTTAGCGCACCGGAGGGTTACCGGCCCGGATGGGGGGCGCGAAACCCTCGGATCGATCGGGCCCTCATCTTCATGCGGCGGACGGTCCTGGGCTTGACTAGGCCGCATGCCTCTGGCCAGCGCCATCGAACCGATCACGGCGGACGACGATGCGATCCGGGACGCCTTAGCCGTCGCCGATCTCCCCGCGCTGCTGTCGGCACTGGCCCACGTCACCGGCGACCACTCCCTGCTGCGCGCCGAGCTGCGCATCGATCCGATGTTGATGGCCGAGGACCAGGGCGGCTTGACGCCGGAACAGCAGGACGAGATCCGTCAGCTGGCGCTCGGCGCGATCACCCGGTTCCGCGACACTGGATCGGTCGCCGCGCCGTTGCCGACCGGACCGGACCTGCGCGAACTGCTCGAGTTCATGGCCGGTGGGCTGCCGATCGACGACTACCTGCCGATGATGCGCGAGGAGCTCGCCCTCACCGCCGACCTGCGGGCGCCGCGCTGGCACAAGGACGACGTCGCACCCGATGCGCCGTTCATGGTCGCCGTCGTCGGCGCCGGGATGTCGGGCGTCATCGCCGCCTACCGCCTCGCCGAGGCCGACATCCCCTACGTCGTCATCGAGAAGAACCGAGATGTCGGTGGGACGTGGCTCGAGAACACCTACCCCGGCTGCCGGGTCGACATCCCGAACCACTACTACAGCTACTCGTTCGCCCAGCGCGACGACTGGCCTTGGTTCTACAGCCCGCAGCCTGAGCTGCACCGCTACTTCAAGGAGTGCGTCGACGAGTTCGGCATCCGGTCAAGCATCCGCTTCGGTACCGAGGTGTCGTCCGTCGTGTGGGACGAGGAGTCGGCGACGTGGACGCTCGAGCTGGTCGCCGCCGATGGCACCGAGTCGACGGTCAGGGCCAACGTCGTCATCAGCGCGGTCGGCCAGCTCAACCGGCCGCAGCTGCCGAGCATCGAGGGCCGCGACAGCTTCGCCGGGCCGTCGTTCCATTCGGCGCGGTGGGACCACTCTGTCGACCTCGCCGGCAAGCGAGTGGCCGTGATCGGCACTGGTTGCAGCGCCGCGCAGTTCGCCCCGATCGTCGCCCAGGAGGCGGCCAGCCTGGAGATCTTCCAGCGCACGCCGAACTGGCAGTTCCCGGTGCCGCACTACCAGCAAGCGGTGCCTGATGGTTTGCAGTGGCTGCTCGCCAACGTGCCCTATTACCGGCAGTGGTACCGGTTCTGGCTGTTCTGGCGCAGCTCCGAGCTGCTGCGCCCGATGGCCGAAGTCGACCCCGAGTGGCCGCACCAGGAGACATCGGTGAGCGAGGCCAACGAGGGCCTGCGAGTGCTGCTGACCGAGGCACTCAGCGCGCAGTACCCGGACCGGCCGGACCTGCTGGAGAAGGTCCTGCCGCTGTTCCCGCCGGCGTCGAAGCGGATCATCGTCGACGACGGTGCGTGGGCGACGATGCTGCACCGCGACGACGTGACGCTCACGACGACCGGCATCGCGCGCATCGAGCCGGCCGGCGTGCGCACGATCGACGGCGAGCTGCACGAGGTCGACGCCATCGTGTACGGCACAGGTTTCCAGCCGTCGAAGTTCCTCACGCCGATGAAGGTCGTCGGCCGGGATGGCGTCGACTTGCACGGGCGGTGGGACGGCGACGCGCGGGCATACCTCGGCGTGACCGTGCCCGGGTTCCCGAACTTCTCCCTGCTCTACGGCCCGAACACGAACATCGTCGTCAACGGCTCGATCATCTGGTTCTCCGAGTGCGAGGTGCGCTATGTGATGGACCTCATCCGCCATCTGCTGGCCGAGGATCTGCGGGCGCTCGATGTCAAGGCGGACGTCCACGATCGCTACAACGCCGAGATCGACGCCGAGAACCAGCGCATGGCGTGGGGTGTCACGACGGTCAACACCTGGTACAAGAACGCCAAGGGCCGCGTCGCCCAGAACTGGCCGTTCCCACTTCTCGAGTTCTGGAAGCGGACTCAAGAGGTGAACCCCGACGACTACGAGAGTTGGTGATCCGACATGCGCACCGAGATCTGCGACCGGTTGGGGATCGAGTTCCCGATCTTCGCCTTCAGCCATTGCCGAGATGTCGTGGCCGCCGTCAGCCGGGCGGGCGGGTTCGGCGTGCTCGGCGCCGTGGCGTTCACGCCCGGGCAGCTCGAGACGGAGCTCGACTGGATCGACGAGCACGTCGGCGACAAGCCGTACGGCGTCGACATCATCGTCCCGGCGAAGTACGTCGGCATCGAGTCCGGCGGTCTGACGCGCCGCCAGGTCGACGACCTCATCCCGGCCGAGCACCGCACCTTCGTCGACGACCTGCTCGAGCGGTACGAGGTCGAGGCGCTGCCGTCGTCCGACGACGGGAGCGGCGTCGGTGACGCCGGTGTGCCGGGAGCTCGGGGCCTCAGTTCAGGTGACGACCTGATGGGCTTCTCCCACCAGAGCGGGCAGGCCCTTCTGGAGGTCGTGTGGGCGCATCCCAAGGTGCGTCTCGTGGCCAACGCGCTCGGGCCGGCGCCCGACTACCTCGTCACCGCCGCCCACGAACGCGACATCCTCGTCGCCGGGCTCGTCGGCACACCGGTGCACGCCGAGCGCCAGCAGCTCGCCGGTGTCGACCTGATCGTCGCCCAGGGCTCGGAGGCCGGCGGCCACACGGGCGAGATCGGCACGATGGTGCTCGTGCCGCAGGTCGTCGACGCCGTCGCGCCGACGCCGGTGCTCGCCGCTGGCGGCATCGCCGACGGGCGTCAGGTCGCCGCGGCCATGGCGCTCGGTGCGCAGGGCGTGTGGTGCGGCTCGGTGTGGTTGACGACGGAAGAGGCCGAGACGCACCCGGTGGTCAAAGAGAAGTTCCTCGCCGCTACGTCGTCGGACACGCTGCGGTCGCGGGCCAAGACGGGCAAGCCGGCGCGCCAGTTGCGCTCGGCGTGGACCGACGAGTGGGAGGACCCTGAGCACCCGGACCCGCTGGCCATGCCGCTGCAGATGATCTTGGTCGGCCAGGCCGAGGCGCGCATCGCTCGTGCCGCGTCGTCGAGTGGCCCGGCCGGTGACGGCGCCCGCAGGCTCGTCAACTACTTCGTCGGCCAGGCCGTCGGGCAGATGATCGAGCAGAAGTCGGCGACGCAAGTCGTCTTCGACCTCGTCGACGGCTACGTCGACGCCGCCCAGCGCCTCGGAGCCACCGTCACCGAGTAGCCGACAGGCTGCCGATCCGGTTCTGACGAAAGTTCGTGCTGGATCCCCAGCACGATCGCGCCACGGAACTCGATCGCGTCACGCCGGTTGGCCGTTGTCGCACCCGTATCGAGGTGCGAGCGGGTGACGCTGGCGACTGGGCCACGTTCCACGACGTGCTCCCGCGGCTCAGTCGACGACTTCGGAGATCTGCAGTTGCGGCTGGCCGCCGACGTAGAAGTTCGGGACGTCGGTCATCGCCTCGCCGGCCTCGGGGCCGCCCAACGACGCCTGCATCGCGTCCGACGACTCGAAGTACAGGTGGCCAAGCGCGTGGAACGGTTGACCGTCCTGCCCCTTGTCGATGTCGAACCGTTGCGGCTTGAGCGCACGGTGGACGATCTCGGCGTGCTTTGTCCGGTAGTACTCGACGTCGAACGTGGTCTCGCCGGTGGACGGGTACAGGACGGTGACCTTGAGCATCGCCCGAAGCTAGTGACACCTGAACTGCGGGCCGCAACCCGGTCCATGATCGGGCACACCCTCAGAACCGTCTACAACTGGCGCCATGCGATCGGGACGGGCCGGCGCCTCGGCGCCTCGGCGCTCGGGGTCGTCGGCGTGTCGCTCCTCGTCCTCAGCCTGATCGCTGTCTGGGAGCGCCAGACGGTCTCGGACGGCGCGCGCATTCGCCAGCTGACGGCCGAGGCGATCGGCGACCCGGAGGTCACCGCGGCGTTGGCCGATCAGTTGGCTGCGCTGCTCGCTGAGGCCGTCGCCGTCGAGGCCGCCCTCGACTCGCTGCTGCCTGATCAGCTGGACCGCCTGGGGTCGGCGATCGCCGATCGGGCACAGGAGGCCGTCGCCCGCGGGGCAGCCGCGGTGATCGCCGATCCTCGAACGCAGACCGTCCTGGCCGATCTCGCCGAGGTTGCCCACGGGTTCGCGATGAGCGTCCTGCGCGGTGACGGGCTCGCCGACGGCGTGACCGTCACCGGCGAGACCGTCACGATCAACCTCCTGCCGCTTGTCGGCGCCGGCGTCGAGCAGCTGCAGGGCCTCGGGCTCCTGCGTTCCGTGCAGCTGCCCCCGCTGCCCATCGATGGTGATCCGGCCGAGCAGATCGCCGCCGTGGAGGCCGCGCTCGACCGTGACCTTGCGGACGACTTCGGCCAGCTCGTCGTGTAGCAGCGCGGCGGTCGCCAACGCGCCGGCCTCCGTCGCCCGAACGCAGCAGGTCATCGCGTTCGCCCAGCGCGCCCGTTGGCTGATCATCGTCGGCTGCCTCATCGCGCTCGCCGGCGCGCTGATCCTGGCCCGCTACCGATGGCGAGCTCTCGCCCTGCTCGGCCTGGGCACGTTGGTCGCCACCGTGGCCACGCGGCTGCTCGTCGAGCACGTCGTCGACCGGGCGCCGCTGGTCGTCGATGCACCGGGCGGCCAGGCGGCGATCGCCTCGATCACCGATGGCGCCATCGACCCGCTGCGCGCCCTCCTGGTCGCAGGGTCCGTGATCGGCGCCGTGCTCGCCGCGCTCGGAGTCGTTGCGACTGTCCTGCGCGATCGACGCGCATCGACCGCTGGCGATGGCGAGCACGGATGATGCGTCGCCTCGCCCTCTCGCTGGGGTCGCGACGACATCGTGCTGCGTGACGGCTCCGGTGACGTGGTCACCTCCGCACCCGGCGTGGCCGACCTCGTCGCGACCGAGGCCAACTGGGCGCTCGATCTCGCCGGTGACGCGCTCGAGCCCGGGTGTCGCTACGAGCAGTGGTTCACGTCGATGAACGCCGAGCCGGCGGTGTACGGCCGGGCCGTCGTCGACGGCGAGTACCCCGTCCTGCAGTACTGGCTGTACTACGTCTACGACGACTGGAACGCGGCCGCCGCCTGCGCGGGATCGGACTCTTGATCACGCTCATCCTGATCCTCACCGCGACCGGTGTGTTCGGCCCTCGCCGCTCGTTCTGACGAGCATCAGCTTCCCCCTCGCCGGCGTTGCGGTGATGCTGGCGGCGGTCATCGTGGTGCCCTACGTGGCGCTCGTGCTCGCCCAGTTCTACGTGCAGCTGTCCGGTGGCCCGTCAGCCGTCCCCGGTGCGACCGTCGGCATCGGACCGGTCGGCCAGTTCGTCGACGGCGTCGAGCGGCGTGGGGATGCGGCGGCTGAAATGGGTCGACCGGGCGAGGAGGGACGCGCTGATCGGCAGCGTGAGGAGTTGCAGGACGGCGGCGCCGAGGGCTGACGTCAGGTCGTTGGCTGACGGCAGCACGAACGCCGCGCCGATCGCCACGAAGGCCACGCCGATCGTCGACGCCTTGGTCAGCGCGTGCATGCGCGCCAGGGCATCGGGGAAGCGCACGACACCGACGGCGCCGAGCAGCACGAGCAGCGCACCGAGCAGCACGATCGCCTGGCCGATCACCGTCACCGGCGCACCCCCCTCACTCGTCCCTGCCTTCGATGAACCTGGCGACCACCGACGTGCTGACGAACGAGACCAGTGCGAGCACCACCGCCACCGGCAGGAACGCTCCTCGCCCCGTGTCCACGGCGTTGACGAGCAGGAGGCTGATCCCTGCGACGATGACGCCGTCGATCCCGATGACGCGGTCGGACAGCGACGGGCCGGCGATGGCGCGGAACGTGAACGACGCGGCGGCCACGATGAGCGTGCCGTAGGCGACGGCGATCACGACGGCGGTCCCTGTTCCGCCGATGCCCGGCGCGTCGGTCCCTGGCGCGCCGGAGGGGGGAAGGCGCGCAGCGTCAGCTCGGTCAGGCGCAGGATGTCGCGGCGCACCTGATCCACGTCGTGCAGGTGCAGCACGTGGACGTACAGCACGTAGGGATCGCGCGTCACCTCCAGCGGCATCGAGCCAGGGGCCAGCGCGAGCAGGTTCGTGATGAGGGTGAGCACCCCGTCCGAGCACACGGGCAGCTCGACCTCGACGACGCCCGTGTGGATCTGCGACCGCCGTGCCAGCACCTCTCGTGTCAGCTCGACGTTGGAACGCAACGAGGTCACGACGGCGTGGCCGAGGAGGTGGAGCACCGCCAGCGGACGCGGTGGCCGCGCACCGGCCGTTCGCCATCCCAATCCGGGGACCACCGTGACGAGGACCGCGCCGACGAGTAGCCCGCCCAGCACGTTTGCCGCCGACGCCGACCCCCATAGCAGCACCCACAGCGCGGCCAACCCGCCGACCAGTGTCAGCGCCCGCGTCATCGCCCGAGGACCGCCCGCAGGTAGGCCGCAGGATCGAGGAGGTCGGATGCCGCCCTATCGCTCAGCTCGTACAAGGGTCCCGCCGCCAGACCGATGACCAACGTGAGGAAGGCGAGCACGGCGGTCGGGGCGAGCATCAGCGCCGGCGCCGGGAGCCAGCCGCGATGCTCCGGCATCGGGCGCTCGCCAGTCGCGCTGATCGGTGCCCAGAACACGCCGACCCAGACCTTGAACATCGAGAACAGCGTCAGCAAGCTCACGGCAACGCCGATGGCGAGCATGGCCCACTGGTTCTGCCGAGCCGTCGCATCGAACAGTCCGAACTTGGCGACGAACCCGGAGAACGGCGGGATGCCGGCCAGGCTAAGCGCCGGCAGCAGGAACAGCACGGCGACGATCGGCGCCGTCGTGACCATGTTGCCGAGACGGCTCAGACGGCTGCTCCCGCCGACGTGCTCGATCAGCCCGCCGACCAGGAACAGCGTCGTCTTCACGACGATGTGGTGGACGATGGCGAAGACCGCACCGGCCAGCCCGGCCACCGTGAACAGCCCGACCCCCATGGCGATGTATCCGAGCTGGCTGATGATGTAGAAGGAGAAGACCCGCTTGACGTCCTCCTGGGCGATCGCTCCGAGGATACCGACGACCATCGTCAAGCCGGCGATGACGAGGATCAGCGTCGCCGGGCGGCTGTCGCTGCCGAACAGCAGCGTCTGCGTGCGGATGATGGCGTAGATGCCGACCTTGGTGAGCAGGCCGGCGAAGATCGCCGTCACCGCCGCCGGTGCGGTCGGGTAGCTGTCGGGCAGCCAGAAGGCGAGCGGGAACAGCGCCGCCTTGATCCCGAACACGACGAGCAGCAGACCGGCCAGCGCGGCCTGCACGCCGGACGGCAGCTCGGCGATGCGCCCGGCGAGGTCGGCCAGGTTCATCGTGCCCGTGGCCGCGTACGTGAGCGCGAGGGCGAGGAGGAAGAGCACCGACGCAGTCAGGCTGATGACGATGTAGGTCATCCCCGAGCGCACCTGCTCGAGCCGCCCGCCGAGCGTCAACAGGACGTAGCTCGCCGTGAGCATCATCTCGATGGCGACGAAGAGGGTGAACAGATCGCCGGTCAGAAACGCCGCCGAGACACCGGCGGCGAGGATCAGGTAGACGGACTGGAACCCGACGTGGTTGCGTTCCACGCCCGGCTGGCCGATGGCGTACAAGAGCACGGCGAGCAGGACGACCGAGGACGTCAGGAGCATGATCGCCGACAGCCGGTCGGCGACGAGCGTGATGCCGACCGGTGCCGGCCAGTCCGCCGATTGCACTACGACGACGCCGTCCCGTTCGACCGCCCGGAAGATGAACACCGAGATGACGACCAACGCCGACAGCGTGGCGACGCCGATCACGCGCTGCGCGGCGCGCGACCGGCCGAGGACGATCGACAGCCCGGCGGCGAGCAGCGGCAGGACGATCGGCATCGACAGCCCGACCCTCATGTACGAACCTCACCGTGGGCGGCGACGCCGGGAAGGAGCGCAACAAGTTCTCGGCCATGAGCAGCCGCCGCAAAGCCGGCGACGAAGAAGGCACCGTGCTGCTGATTCGCTCGCTCGAGGACGCGCTCGTTCATGCCGCCACCTCGCGGTCGTCGAGATCGTCGGCCACCTCGTCGTCGTCGGTCAGCAGCCAACTGCGGTAGGCGAGGGCGAGAAGCAGGGCGGTGACGCCGAAGCTGATCACGATCGCGGTGAGGACGAGGGCCTGGGGCACGGGATCGGCGAACCGGTCGGGGTCACCGCCGCCGATCAGCGGCGGGGTGCCGTCGCGCGTCGTCGCGATGAACACGAGGTTGGCGCCGTGGGCGATCAGCCCGAGGCCGATGATCAGCCGGGACAGCTTGCGCTGCATCAGCAGGTAGGTGCCGAGGGAGAACAGGAGGGCGGCCGTCGCCGCCAGCAACACGCTCACGGCCCCACCATGGACTCGGCGCGCGAGCGCGGCTCGGACTCGGACTCTGACTCGGGCGCCTTCGCCGACCCGGGGGAGTCGTCGCCGAAGGACTCGAACACCATCAGGGCGACCCCGATGACGACGAGGTAGACGCCGATGTCGAAAGCCAGCGCGGAGGTCAGCTTGACGGCGCCGAGCACGGGCAGGTCGAGCGACCACGCGGCTGCATCGAGGACCTCGCGGCCTGCGAGCAGCGGCACGAGCGCCGTGACGGTGGCGATGACGCATCCGGCCCCGAGCAAGAACCACGGCTGCCCGCGCGACAGCGCGCGCACCGCCGGGAGGCCACCCTGCACGTAGCGCAGGGCGACCGCCGCGCCCGCCACGAGGCCGCCGACGAAGCCGCCGCCCGGCTGATTGTGACCGGCGAACAGCAGCCACAGCGAACCGACCATCACGGCGGCGAAAACGATGCGCACCGACACGTCGATGGTGACCAGCCGGGTCTGGCGCACCGGCGGCGGTGATGGCATGTGGTCTGGTGCGCCGACGCGATCCGACCGGCGCACAGGGCGCCGTCCAGCACGAGCGAGCGCCACCGTCCCGATCGCAGCGGCGGTGAGGACGGTGATCTCGCCGAGCGTGTCGAGGCTGCGGAAGTCGACGAGGATCGTGTTGACGACGTTGCGGCCGTCGGCCTCCGGCAGCGCGTCGTCGACGATGGCCTCGGAGACGGCAGTCGACTCGTCGATCGAACCGACGGCCAGGGTGAAGAGGAACACGACGACACCGACGGTGGCGGAGACGATCACGCGCAGCGCCCGGCGGCGGGTCAGACCCGACACTCGGTCGGGCTCGAAATGATCGGGCAGGCGCCGCAACACGAGCACGAAGAGCACCGTCGTCAGAGTCTCGATGGCGGCCTGCGTGAGGGCCAGGTCCGGCGCCCCCTGGGCGACGAACACGCCGGCCATCGCGTACCCGACGAGCCCGAGGAGCAGGGCGCCGGCGAAGCGGCGGCGGACGATCGCGGCGGCCGTGGCGGCGGCGACGAGCAGGGCGGCGAGTGGTGCGTGGGCGGGCAGATCGATGACGTCCGGCCAGCCGGGCCACCACGAGCCGCTCAGCAGCAGGGCACCCGGCACGACGACGGCGGTGGTCAGGATGACGCCGAGATAGAGCGGCAGCGATCCAGGCTGCGTGATCGCCGTGGTGCGGCGGGCCAGCGCATCGACGCCGCGCAACGTGGCCTGATATGCATCGGCCGCGCTGGGAACCGCTGCGCCGACGGCGAGCAGCCGGTCGATCGGGCGACGGGCGGCGAACAGCACGCCACCGGTGGCGAGGATGAGCAGCGACAGCACCAGGGGCGTGGTGACGCCGTGCCACGGCGCGAGATCCGCCGCGGCCAGCGGGTGGAGCGCCGAGCCGCCGGTGTCGACGACGCCACCGAGCAGTCCCGGTGCGCAACCGAACACGATCGTCACGATGGCGAGCAGCGCGGCCGGGGCGAGGAACGAAGGGGTCGGTGCGGGTGCCTGGCCTGGGCGAACATCGTCCGACCGCTCGCTATCGTCGGCCAAGCGACCGAGGGCGCCGGCGACGAAGCGGTAGCTGTACGCCGCGGTCAGCATCGAGCCGGCGACGATGCCGGCCAGCACGATGGGCTTGTCGACGAACGCGCCCAGTACCTCCTCCTTGGCGACGAAGCCGAGGAGCAGCGGGATGCCGGCCATCGACGAGCCGGCGACGATCGTCACCGCTGTCGTGGCCGACCAGCCGGGGCCGGGTCGGGCGAGCCGGCGCACGTCGCGAGTGCCGTGCTGGTGGTCGAGGATCCCGACGACCATGAAGGCCGCCGCCTTGAACGTGCCGTGGGCCAGCAGCAAGACGGCGCCGGCGACGACCGTCCCCGGACCGCCCCAGCCGAGCACGACCATCATCAGGCCGAGCTGGCTGATCGTCCCCATCGCCAACAGCAGCTTGAGGTCGTTCTGGCGCAGCGCGCGCAGGCCGCCGAGGATCATTGTGGTCAGGCCGACCGTCACGACGATCGGTCGCCAACCGTCGACCGTGGCGGCGAAGGCCGGCGCCAGGCGGGCCACGACGTACACGCCGGCCTTGACCATCGTTGCCGAGTGGAGGTACGTGCTGATCGGTGTCGGCGCGACCATCGCCGCGGCCAGCCAGCTGTGGAACGGGTACTGCGCAGACTTGGTGAAGGCGCCGAGGAGGACGAGCACGAGCGCCGTCGTCACGATCGTGCCGCTCGGCGGGTCGGCAAGGATGGCGCTCAGTTCGTACGTTCCGGCGGCCTGGCCGAGGAGGATGAAGCCGGCGAGCATGGCGAGGCTGCCGGCGCCCGTGACGAGCAGCGCGTGCAGCGCGGCCGCCCGTGCCTCGACGCGACGATGATCGTCGCCGATGAGGAGGAAGGACGTGATCGACGTCAGCTCCCAGAACCCGTAGAGGACGAGCAGGTTGTCCGCGACGACGACGCCGGTCATCGCGCCGGCGAACAGGACGAGCAGCCCGAGCAGCCGTCGGGGCAGGCGTTGGAAGTATCGGCCGCTGTAGGCCACGACGAGTACGCCGATGCCGGCCACGAGCACCAACATCAAGGCGGAGAATCCGTCGACTCGTAGGTCGAGGGCGAGGCCGAGCTGCGGAACCCAGTCGACGACCTCGTCCACGCCCGCCGCGATGTCGGCACGCCGGGCGACGAGCCAAGCGAGCGTGGCGACGAGGGGAGTGGCGGCCAGGACGAGCGCCCAGCGACCGTGCCGCGATCCAAGCGTGAGCAGGAGCAGGCCGGCGGCGAGGTGGAGGAGGAGCAGCACCGCCATGTCGCGCCCGGACCTTACTGTTGGCCGCCTCCCTCCCGTTTGGAAGGGCTCTCACGACCAGATGTGGCGTGGGAATCGCACCGCAACCATGGGCGGGACGAGCATGGAGGAATGGACCTCACGATGTGCACGGCGGTCGAGCTGCTCGACCTGTACCGGACGAAGCAGGCGTCGCCGGTCGAGGCGACGGCGGCGGTGCTGGCGCGCATCGAGGACCTCAACCCGGTCCTGCTGGCGTTCTGCCTCGTCGGCGGCGACGAGGCGATGGCGTCGGCACGGGGCAGCGAGGTGCGATGGCAGCGCGGCGAGCCGTGCGGGCCGCTCGACGGGGTGCCGACATCGATCAAGGACCTGTTGCTGACGAAGGGATGGCCGACGCGTCGCGGCAGTCGCACCGTCGACCCGAAGCAACCGTGGGACGTCGATGCGCCCGTGACGGCGAGGCTGCGCGAGGCCGGGGCGGTGCTCGTCGGCAAGACGGCGACGCCGGAGTTCGGCTGCAAGGGCGAGACGAACTCGCCGCTGACCGGGCTGACTCGCAACCCATGGGACACGAGGAAGACGCCCGGCGGGTCGTCGGGCGGCACGGCGGCGGCGGTGGCGACCGGGATGGGTCCATTGAGCGTCGGCACCGACGGAGCCGGATCGGTGCGCATCCCGGCCGCGTTCTGCGGCAACGTCGGGCTGAAGCCGAGCTTCGGGCGGGTGCCCGCCTACCCGCTGTCGCCGTTCGGGACGGTCGCCCACCTCGGGCCGCACACGATGAGCGTCGCCGACGCTGCGCTGATGCTCAACGTGCTGGCGCAGCCCGACGCCCGTGATTGGACGTCACTCCCGCCCGACTCGACCGACGTGACGGCGGGACTGGACGACGGCATCGCAGGATTGCGGATCGCCTACTCGCCGAGGCTCGGCTACGCCACGGTGCACGCGGAGGTGGCGGCGGCGGTCGACGTGGCGGTTGGTCAGCTGGCCGAGCTCGGGGCGATCGTCGAGGCGGTCGATCCGGGCTTCGACGATCCGCTCGAGATCACGACCGGACTGTGGTTCACGGGTGCCTGGACGCTGTGGAACACGCTGACGCCCGAGCAGCAGGAGGTGACCGACCCGGACTTCGCCGCCGAGGCCGAGCTGGGTGCGTCGTTGACCAACCTCGAGGTGCAGCGGCTGGCGCTGCGGCGTGGCGAGCTGGGCTCGCAGATGCGCCAGTTCATGACGCAGTGGGATCTGCTCGTCACGCCGAGCGTGGCGATCCCAGCATTCGACGCACGCCCCGCCGGGCACACGCCGATGGACCCGCAGACGATGCTCGGCTGGACGCCGTTCTCGTACCCGTTCAACCTGACCCAGCAGCCGGCGATCACCGCGCCGTGCGGCCTCACGACGCCGACGTCCACGGCCGCCGCGCTGCCGATCGGGCTGCAGCTGATCGGCCCGATGTTCGCCGACGCCCTCGTCCTGCGCGCCGCTCGCGCCTACGAGTGCGTTCGCGGCCCCACCCTGCGCCCGGATCTGAAGGTCAGCCGTCGTCGAGGGTCAGGCCCATCGGCGTGACGTTCGGGATGTCGCCGGAGGCGACGACGGCACGCGCCAGCGGGGTGAGCGCGGCGGTCAGGCGCGCCAGTTCGTCGTCGTCGAGTGACTGGTAGGCGGAGAGGGCGATCTCATCCGTGCGCGCCTCGAGGTCGCGCTTCAGCTCGCGCCCGTCGTCGGTGAGCTCGCCCTCGTGGGTCATGATGCCGCGCCCAGCGAGGCCGTCGACGAGTGACTGCCACTCAGCATCGTCGTAGTCGCGCGCCGCCGCGAGGATGGGCCGTGGCGTGTTGCCGGCGGCGGCCTGGAACACGTTGGACTCGCGCCCCGACAAACCGGCTGCGGTGAGACAGGCGACATGCCCGTCCCCGCGGTGCTCGCGCAGCAGGGTTGCGGCGTGCCAGAGCGCGGCGAGCGGCTCGTCGGGCCAGTCGAGCGCGGCGTTGGCAGCGAACAGCGCCCGGCCCTCCGGCGGTGCGGCGCTCGCCGCTCGCCGCCCCAGGTCGGCCGCCGTCGCCACCTCGGCGGTGTGCGCGTCGCCGAGCGCCCGTCGCAGCGCAGCGACGGAGCCATCGAGACGAGCGTCGATGGCTGCCTCCGGACCGGCCAGCTCCCAGGCATCGGGCAGGGCCTTGGCCACCCGGCTCGGTGCGAAGTTGTTGAACAGCGCCGTCACGACCCCGGGTCCGACCCTGCCGAGTGGCGCCGCCCGCCCGGCGAAGTAGCTCATCCAGAAGCCGCGATACCCGGCGTCGGCGAGCGCACCGATCGGCTCCGCCGCGAAGTACGTGACGGCGTGGATCGGCTCGAGCCGCCGCCAGACCGATCGAGCGACCTTGGGATCCCGTGCCATGGAACCAAGTGTGGTCATCCAGCTGTTCTCCGTGGAATTCGGCGCCAGATCTGGCCGTGAAAGCGCTTCCAAGAGTGTCCTATGTGAGCTCGTCGCGGCGGTGGACGTACCACGCCGCGAGGACGCCGCCGGCAGCGCCGAACGCGTGCCCGGTCCACGAGATGCCGGGGCGGGGCAGGAAACCCCACAGGATCCCGCCATACAACATCAGCACGACGACGCCGGCGACGATCCACAGGATGCGGCGAGCGAAGAACCCGCGCGACACGAGGTACGTGAGGTAGCCGAAGACGAGTCCGCTGGCGCCGATGTGCACGGTGCCGGGCGAGGCGAACAGCCACGTGCCGAGGCCGCTCGTCAGCCCGACGATCAGCGAGACCTGAAGGAATCGCCCGACCCTGCCGACGGCGATGAACG
This sequence comes from Ilumatobacteraceae bacterium, assembly GCA_051004915.1. Classification (GTDB taxonomy): domain Bacteria; phylum Actinomycetota; class Acidimicrobiia; order Acidimicrobiales; family Ilumatobacteraceae; genus JALZMG01. Next base: position 10,982 of record JBPCJW010000158.1, on the reverse strand, counting down.
CGCCGAGCACGACGAACGGGATCGTGTTGGCGAACAGGTGACCGAACCCGGAGTGCAGGAACGGCGCCAGCGCCACGCCGACGAGCCCACGTGTCGAACGGGGCCGCACGCCCCAGCTGTCGAGCGGCGTGCTCGGCAGGAGGTCGACGATCTCCACCGCCCACATCACCGCCAGCAGCGCGACGACGACGGCGACCGGGCGTAGCGGACCTGACCACTGCGGCCGCTCGAGGTCGCCCGACGGGACGCTCATGTAAGAACCTCACCGTGGGCGGTGACGCCGGGAAGGAGCGCAACACGTACTCGGCCATGAGCGACAAGACCGTGCTGCTGATTCGCTCGCTCGAAGACTCCCTCTCTCATCGGCACTCGCCCGCTCAGCTCACGGCTGGTGGCGATCGCGCCGGATCATCGGACGCTTGCCCTTGATCGTGGTCTGCTTGATCGCCGCGATCACCGTGTCGGCGGCGGCCTCCGGCACGTCGACGGTGGAGAACCGGTCGCCGATCTTGATCGGCCCGATGTCACGGCCCGGCACGTCCGACTCGTTGGCGATCGCGCCGACGAGGTCGCCCGGGCGGATGCGATCGTTGCGCCCGAGCCCGATGAACAGGCGGGTCTTGCGACCGGACCCGCGGAACGCGCCACCGGGGTGACCCTGGGCCTCCCGCGGTTGACGGCGATCGCCGTTGTCCTTGCGCGCCGGCCGATCTGTTCGATCTGCACGGGTCACCGGCTCGGGGATCTCGGCCTCGTCGGCGTCCGCATCGGTGTGGGCGAGGCGGATCGCGGCGAGCGCGATCTGGCGCGGGTCGTACTCGTCGGCCAATGCGTCGACGACGGCGTCGAACCGGTCGTCGGGCGGCGTGGACAATGCCTCGCGCAGCGCAGCGGTGATCAGTGCCAGCCGGCGCGACCGCAAATCGGCCACGGACGGCACGGGCTCGACGGGGATCGTGCGGCGCGTCGACCGTTCGATGTTGTGCAGCAGCCGCAACTCGCGCGGTTCGGCCAGCGTGATCGCGACGCCTTCCCGCCCGGCTCGCCCGACTCGACCGATCCGGTGGATGTAGGCATCGGGCGCCGACGGGACGTCGTAGTTGATGACATGCGTCAGGACGTCGACGTCGAGCCCGCGCGCCGCCACGTCGGTGGCGACGAGCAGCTCGGCCGTGCCCGAACGCAGCCGCCCCATCACGCGGTCTCGGCCCTCCTGGCTCATCCCGCCGTGCAGCGCCTCGGACCGATACCCCCGGCCGTTGAGCGTCTCGGTCAACTGGTCGACCTCGGTGCGCGTGCGGCAGAACACGAGCGCCGCCGTCGGGGCCTCGACGTCGAGGATCCGCCCGAGCGCCGCTGGCTTGTGCGCTCTGGCGACGACGTACGCCCGTTCCGTGAGGAGCGCCCCCTCCGCCGAGCCCGCTGCCGGCCGTGCGATCTCGATGCGCACCGCGTCGCGCTGGTGGCGGGCGGCGATGCCCCGTACGCGTGGCGGCAGCGTGGCCGAGAAGAGCACCGTCTGGCGTTCCTGCGGCGCCTGCTCGAGGATCGCCTCGAGGTCCTCGGCGAACCCCATGTCGAGCATCTCGTCGGCCTCGTCCAGCACGACGACGCGCAGCGCGTCCAGCGAGAGCGTCCTGCGGCGGAGGTGATCGACGGCTCGACCGGGGGTCGCGACGACGACGTCGACGCCGTCGCGCAGCGCGCTGAGCTGCCGCCCGATCGGTTGGCCGCCGTAGACCGGCAGGACGCGTGCTCCGAGCTCGCGCCCGTATCGGTACATCGCCTCGGAGACCTGGATGGCCAGCTCGCGGGTCGGCACGAGGACGAGCACGATGGGTGCCCGACCGCGCTCGCCACGCTCGGCCAGCAGGGACAGTGCGGGCAGGGCGAAGGCCGCCGTCTTGCCGGTGCCGGTGGCGGCCTGACCCATCACGTCGCGTCCCGCCAGTAGGTGCGGGATGGCGTCGCTCTGGATCGGTGACGGCTCCTCGTAACCGAGCGCGACGAGTGTCGTCAGCAGCTCCGGACGGAGACCGAGCTCGGCGAACCCCGCACTCATGATCGCGGCGTGACGCGTTGGTAGCGGCGCGAGTCGACCTCGATCGCCTCGCCGCGCGCCAGCATCCGCTGCACGTGCAGCTCGGCGGTGCGCCGCTCGACGGGCTCGGCGAAGGAATGCTCGACGTGCGGCCGGTACACGAACCGATGGCTGGCCATCTCCTCGACGGTGCGCGGCTCGACGAGGAAGTCGAGCATCGCCTCGTGGCGCCGGGGGATGGCAGCGGCGAACGCGTCGAGCAGGCGGACGAACTCGTCCCGACCCTCGATGATGCCCTTGTGGTGGAACGTCACGTAGAAGTCGGCGTGCTCGTCGCGCACCTTGGCCAGGCTGGCCTCGAAGTCGTCGAGGTCGCTCCACGCATCGCCGTAGTACGGGCCGAAGCCGGTGAGGTCGATGTCGGAGAGGAAGAACACACCGTCGGACACGCGGAACCCGCTGTGGCCCCGGGTGTGGCCGGGCAGGTGGACGGCCTCGACCGTGGTGCCGCCGAGGTCGAAGACGTGCCCGTCCTCGAAGCCCTTGGCGTCGGGCCGCGGCGCGTAGTGGAACGACTCGACGATGTCGGTCGCGAACGGGTGGGTGACCGGCAGTCCGTACACGTCCATCAGACCTTGCAGGCTGTGCACACCCGGCAGGTCGTCTCGGTGGACGTGGACGCGGGCGGCAGGGAACGTCCCGTTGCCGGCCAGGTGGTCTTCGTGGCTGTGGCTGTTGAGGACGGCGTCGACGGCGACCGGTGCACCGCCCCGCTCGGCAACCGTGACCGACGGGTCGATGATCACGGTCTCGCCAGCGCCGCGCACGAGCAGCGAGTTGCCCGCCGGGTAGGCGCCGTTGGCCGGACCGACGAGCACGCTCACGGCGTCGGTCAAGCGACGTTCGGCGTCGCTCCAGTCGGCAGGCACCGCAAGGACGGTACCGGCGGCGGATCGGCGCATTCGTCCCGCCATCTGGGCGGGATCCGTTGCAGGTGCTGAGACGGATCCCGCCCAGAGACGGGTCCCGCCCAGATGGGGGATCGCGGCTCGCTTCCACCGTCGGCCAGCGGGCACACTCGGAGTGGCCGTCGAGCCAGGATGGGGAGTCGCCGATGAAGTTCACGTGGTTCAACCTCATGCCGTGGCCGGACCTGCCGGACGACTTCCGCCAGTCGCAGCGGTCTGTCTGGGTCGACATCCCGAGCTCGTTGTTCGACCCGGCCCGGGCCAACGCCGTGTACCACGAGTACATGGATCAGCTGGAGTACGCCGACGAGCTCGGCTTCGACGGCATCGGCGTCAACGAGCACCACCAGAACGGCTACGGCATCATGCCAAGCCCGAACGTCATCGCCGGCGGGCTGGCCCGTCGCACGAGTCGGGCGGCGATCTGCGTGATCGGCAACTCGATCGCCCTCTACAACCCGCCGATCCGGGTGGCCGAGGAGTTCGCGATGCTCGACTGCATCAGTGGCGGCCGCCTGGTCGCCGGGTTCCCGGTCGGCACGCCGATGGACACCAACTTCTGCTACGGCCAGATCCCTACCCTGACCAGGGACAAGTACAGCGAGGCCCACGAGCTGATCATGCGGGCGTGGGCCGAGCCCGAGCCGTTCGCCTTCGACGGCAAGTTCAACCAGCTGCGCTACGTCAACTGCTGGCCAAAGCCGATCCAGCAGCCGCACCCGCCGATCTACATCCCTGGCGGCGGGTCGATCGAGACGTGGGACTTCTGCCTCGACCACGACTACAACTACTCGTTCCTCTCGTTCGGCGGGTACCTCGCCGGGAAGCGGCTGCTCGACGGCTACTGGGAGCGGGCGGCCGAACGGGACAAGGACGAGTCGCCGTACCGGGCGGCGTTCGCCCAGATCATCTGCGTCGCCGACACCGACGCCGAGGCCGAGCGGCTGTACGCCGACCACGTCCTGTACTTCTTCAACCGCTGCCTGCACGTGTACCCCGGCTTCTCCGACCCGCCCGGCTACCGCACGATCAACACGATCAAGGCAGGGGTGCTGGACGGGTTCAGGGCGTCGATGCAGAAGCTGTTCGCCAACACGACGTGGGGTCAGCTCGTCGAGGCCGGGCACATCATCGCCGGCAGCCCGGCGACGGTGGTCGACCGGATGAAGGAGCTGATCACGACGCTGCGCGTCGGCCACGTGTTCTGTCTGATGCACAACGGCGACATGCCGGACTGGAAGACCCGCCACTCGTCGCGGCTGTTCGCCGAGGAGGTGATGCCGCGCCTGCGCAACATGTGGCCCGACTGGGACGGCGACGACCGTTGGTGGATCCACCCGCTCGAAGATCGTGTGCGGCCCGAGCAGACGATGGCCGACGCCCGCCGTGACCCGTCGCTTCCGGACGTCGCCGACCGATGACGACGACAGCGGCAGACATCGGCGCGATGTTCGGTTCGGACGTGCGCTCGATCACCACGGCGCGAGGCATCACGTGCGACGTCGTCGTCGCCGGGCCGCAGGACGGTCCGGCCGTCGTCGCGTTCCACGGGCTGGCCGGTCACCTGGCGGGCGAGCCGGCGCTGGCTGCACTGGCGGCGACGCACCGGGTGTTCGCCCCGGTGTGGCCGGGGTTCGGTGAGGCCGGCGGCGAGCTGCTGTTGGAGGACATGCTCGACTTCGCCCTCCACGGCGCCGACGTCGTCGTCGCCCTCGGGCTCGACCACCCGCACCTGTACGGCCACTCCTTCGGCGGCATGATCGCCGCCGAGATGGTCGCGCTCTCGCCGTCCAGCTACGGCGCGGTCGGGCTGGTCGCACCGGTCGGGTTGTGGATCGACGAGCACCCGATCGCCGACATCTACGCCATGCTCCCGTTCGAGTTCCCGCCATACCTGTTCCATGATCCCGAGGCGGCGGCGTCGCTGCTCACCGGCGGCATCGACTTCGAGGATCCGGACGCGATGACGACCTTCCTCATCGCCAACAGCCGCCGCCTGGGGACCGCCGGCAAGGTGCTGTTTCCGATCCCCAACCGGCGTCTCGCGAAGCGGCTGTATCGGCTGACCAACCCGGTGGCGATCGTCTGGGGCTCCAGCGACCGATTGATCCCGCCCCTCTACGCCGAGCGGTGGCACGAACTCATCCCACAGGCCGAGGTGACGATGGTCTCCGAGGCGGGGCACATGGCGCCCTACGAGCAGCCTGAGGCAGTCGCAAGCGCCTGCTTGCGATCGTTCTGAGGATCTGCGGTCAGATCTGACGACTGAAAACGCTTGGGAGCCGGAGTGAAGTCCTCGTCGTCGGTGTGGCCGTTCGGCGCGCTGATGGCCTTCCTCGGCGCGGGCTACGGCGTGCTGTTCACGATGCTCGACGACTTCCGCGACGACTACGGCATCTCGGAGTCGGCGCTCGGGGCGGTCATCGCCATCGGGTTCTTCGCCGGGTTCCTCGCCCAGCTGCTGGTCGCACCGCTCGCCGACCGGGGCCATGCCCGCAGGCTGGTGCTTGCGGGCGTGGCGCTGAACGTCGTCGGACTCCTGGTCATGGCCTGGGCGACGAGCTTCGTGCCGTTGCTCGCGGGGCGTTTCGTGATGGGCATCGGTGTCGGCACGGCGATCCCGTCCATCCGCCGCATCGTGATCGTCGCCCAGCCGGAGCGGCTGGGCAACAACCTCGGGCGGTTGATCTCGGCCGACGTCGGAGGCTTCGCCGCCGGCCCTGCCATCTCCGCCGTCCTCGTCGGGCCGTTCGGCATCCCGGCGCCGTTCCTGGTGATCGCCGTCGCGACGATCATCGCCCTGCCGTTCGTCGCCCGCACGGCCGTGGCGGAGGAAGCCACGCCCACCAGCCAGCGCTTCGCCTTCGACCTGTTGCGCATCCGGCCGTTCGCCGGCGCCGTGGTCCTCGGATGCGCGGTGTGGCTGATGATCGGTGCGTTCGACGCCTTGTGGGCCGTGGTGCTCGACGACCTGCACACCAACGAGTTGATCTCCAACCTCGGCATCACGCTGTTCGCCCTGCCCCTGATCGTCTTCGGGGCCGCCGGCGGGCGGCTGGCGCAGCGGATCGGGCCGTTTCGCGTCGGCACCTTCGGTCTGCTCGGCGGCGCGACGGCGATGCTCCTGTACGGGTTGGTGCCGAGCGGGGAGGCGATGTTCGCCGTGGCGATGGTCCACGCCGTCAACGACGGGCTGACGATCTCGAGCACGGGGGTCGCCGCCGGCATGGTCGTACCGCCCGCGCGGCAGGCCGGCGGCCAGGGCGTGCTCGGCGCGTGCTCGACTCTGGCGGCCGGCGTGACGGCGTTGGTCACGGGCGTGCTGTACGAGCACGGCGGCCGCACCATCGCCTACGCCGCCGCCGCCGCCGCGATGGTGCTCCTCGTCGCGACCGGCGCCTGGTTGGCCGGTCCGACGTGGCGGATGCGCGGCGAGGCACCGTCGATGCCCCCGGTCGGCGTCGCCGAGATCACGCGCTGAGCAACCCGCGGCGGCGCCCCCATCTGGGCGTGATCCGTTCCCGGGCGTGATCCGTCCCAACAGTCGAGACAGATCCCGCCCGGATCATCTGCTGACGAGCCCGCTCGCTAGCTTCGCCGGTCGTGCGGGTCGCAATGTTGACTCGGGAGTACCCGCCGGACGTGTACGGCGGGGCCGGGGTGCACGTCGACTTCCTCACCCGCGAGCTGCGCCGGCTGATCGACGTCCACACTGAGGTCAGCGTCGACGTGCTCTGCATCGGCGCGCCGCGGCCGGGCGCGAGCGCGTTCTCCGAGGATGACCCGCGCCTGGCGCTCGCCAACCCAGCGCTGCGGATCTTCTCCGCCGACCTGGCGATGGCCGCGGCCGTCGGCGGCGCCGACCTCGCCCACTCCCACACGTGGTACGCCAACCTCGCCGGGCACCTCGCCAAGCTGCTCCACGACGTCCCCCACGTCGTGACCTCGCATTCGCTCGAACCGCAGCGGCCGTGGAAGTACGAGCAGCTCGGTGGCGGGTACCGCCTCTCCTCGTGGGCCGAGCGCACCGCCTACGAAGCGGCCGACGCCGTCATCGCAGTGAGTGCGGCGTCGCGCCGTGACGTGCTGGCCAGCTACCCGAGCCTTGACCCGGACCGGGTCCACGTCGTGCACAACGGCATCGACGGCGAGCTGTACCGGCCCGATCCCGACGCCGCTGTGGTCGAACGTCTCGGTGTCGATCCGGGACGACCGACGGTCGTCTTCGTCGGGCGGATCACCCGCCAGAAGGGCGTGGCGCACCTGCTGCGGGCGGCGAGGACCTTCGACCCGGCGGCGCAGATCGTGCTGCTCGCCGGCGCCGCCGACACACGGGAGCTGGCAGCCGAGACGGAGTCCGCCGTCGCGACGCTGCGCGCCGAGCGTGACGCAGTCGTCTGGATCGACGAGATGCTGCCCCGAGACGATGTGCGCCAGGTGCTCAGCCACGCCACGGTCTTCGTCTGCCCGTCGGTGTACGAGCCGCTGGGGATCGTCAACCTGGAGGCGATGGCGTGCGCTACGGCCGTCGTGGCCAGCGACGTCGGCGGCATTCCCGAGGTCGTCGCCGATGGCGAGACGGGACTGCTCGTGCACTACGACGAGGGCGACCCCGAGGCGTTCGAGCGCGGCCTCGCCGACGCCGTCAACGAGCTCGTCGGTGACCCGCCCCGGGCCGCAGTCATGGGCCGGGCCGGCCGCCGTCGAGCCCTCGACCAGTTCGGCTGGGACGTCGCCGCCCGGCGCACCCTCGAGATCTACCGGTCTGTCGTCGCATGACGATCGCCGTCGATGATCTCGCCGGCAGACACTGGGTCGTGCGGCGCAGCTTGCTACACGGTCGCGATGGGCGAGGTCGGCGCTGGCGCTGGCGCGGGCCCCGCTGGCTCAAGGAACTGAGGCATGCCAACCCGAGATCAGCCTCAACGCGTTCCAGATCCTCGACGACGCGCCGATCGTCGGCGTGGTCGTGACGGCACTTGTTCTGCTACCTGTGGGCCGTGAAGTGGCCGCCGGGTGCGTGATTCGGTCGTCGAGGCGATCCGGGCCGACGCGGAACCCGAGGCAGCTGCTGCGCCCGACGCCGTGCTGCTGGTCAGACACGCCGAGCCCTGACGTGACCTTCGCCGTCAGGCGGTGTGGTGGCTCGTGCGGACGATGCAGCTCTGACTGGCGATCCCGATCAGCGTGCCGTCTCGACGCCAGAGCCGGACGCGGCCGTGACCGATCGAGCGCCCGAAGCCCTCGGCCTCGATGTCGAGCAGCACCCAGTCGTCGGCGCCCTCCACATCGTTGGCCGCCGGCTCGTCGACGACGATGCGCACGGTGTTGTCGAGGCTCGTGCCGCCGGGCGGCCGGCCGAGGGCGAGGGACAGCGCCATAGGCACGATGTCGGCGATGAACCCCTGCGACGCCGGCGAGCCGATCGGCCACGCCGGCATCCGGCACCACAGCTGCAGCCGACCCTCCACGACCGCCGCCCCTTGATCGGGCGGGATGCGGCGGTCGAGCTGATCGAAGAACGACGTCGTGTCCGTTGGCGCCCACGAGGTGTCGAGCGGGGGCGCACGAGTCGGGATCCGCTACGGCAGGTGGCGAACCCCGCCAACGTGTCTCGCCGCAATCGCGATCGGTGTGGGAGGTCGTCGCGTGCAGGACCGTGCGGTCGCCGACCGTGCCGCGGACGTGCGTCTGGCTCGTGGCCCGACCCTCGGCGACGACATCGACCGCCAGCTCGACGACCTCGCCGGGGAACGCATTGGCGACGTATTGGGTCGTCACCCACACGAGCGGTCGACCGGTGACCGCCTCGGCGGCGACGACGCACGCCGCCAGCCCGCTGCCGCCGTAGAGGAAGCCGAACGGCGCGCACAACCGGTCGACGACGGGCAGGTCGGCGACCGGCGCATCGGGTCGCAGCTGCAGCCCGAGGAACTGGGCGTCGAGGCGGCGATGGTCGGTCGGCACCGTCCGAGTCTGACCGGCGATGGCGACAGACTCGTGGTCACGTCGGTCGCAGACGCTGCAGGAACGGGAGGCCGGGCGTGTTCCACCGGTCGCGCGAGATGGCAAGGACGTGGACGTCCCAGTACGCCCCATCGAGGTAGACGTGCTCGCGCCGCGTCCCCTCGCTGAGGCGCATTCAGATCGCCGTCGCTGGACACCGACAGGGGCGATCCGTCGAGCGCCCGGTGGACCACGGTGGCCATCTCCGACTTCCCTCAATCGATCTGCCTTGGCAGATCACAACACAGGCTGGACGGCAAGGATCCGTCCGGGGTTGGCGTCGGTCGCGACGTACAGCCTGCCGTCGGGTCCCTCGACGGCGGTGCGCAGGCGGCCGTAGCCCGTCACGATCGGGCTGCCGGCGTCGGTCGAACCGTCGGCGACGTTGAACAGCCGCAGCTGCTGACCCTTCAGCACGGCGACCACGAGGCGACCACGGAAGTCGCCCCAATCGCTGTCCGTGACGAAGTCGGCACCGGACGGCGCGATGGTCGGTGAGCCCGACTGCCAGAACGGGGCGAGCACGTTGTTGCCGAGGTTGAAGTTGGTCATCGGCACGCCCTCGTTGTAACCGCAGCCAGGAGCCCAGCCGCCGTTGCCGCCGGCAGCCAATGGGGTGATCTCGTCGTCCCGGTCCGGGCCGTGCTCGACGAGGAACGGCCTGCCGTCGCTCGGTCGAAAGCTCAACCCCTGCGGGTTGCGGAAGCCGTAGGCGTAGATCCTCGACAGTTGGCCGCCGATCGTCATGTTGCCCGCCGCGGCGCCGCCGTTGTTCGTGTCGACCCGGAGCACCTTGCCCCCGAGGGACCCGAGGTTCTGCGGGTTGTTGCAGCTGGCCGCGTCACCAGTGGTGACCCACAGAGCGTTGCTGTTCGGTGCGAACGCCAGCCGGCAGCCGCTGTGGCGGCCGTTGCTCGCCCGCGGGATGCCGGTGACGAGGTCCTGGGGCGAGCCGAGCGTGGTGTTGCCGAGGTTGACGTTCCAGCGGACGACCCGCACATCGTTCGCCGTCATGTAGCAGGTGTAGATCCGGCTGTTGCTGGCGTAGCCCGGGTCGATCGCAAGACCCATCATCCCGCCCTCCCCGGCGGCCACGACATTGCTGGGCCGGTTGAACCGCTGGAACGTCCCGTTGGTCCGGCGCACGCCGATGTCACCCGGTCGCTCGGTGACGAACATCGTGCCGTCGCCGAGGAACGCCACCTCCCACGGATTCTGCAAGTCCGCCTGATGTGTCGTCACTTCGTAGCTCTTCGGGACGCGACAGGCCACGGTCATCGCGCCGATGGCGACGAAAGCCAGCGCAGCCATGGCGACGCGGCGGAGTCGGGAGCACGGGCGGTGCTTCGTCTGCATGGCGGGAACTTCTCGTTTCCGCCCGCATCGAACGGACCCGGGTTCCGCAACCCTGGCGCCCGCCACCCTAGACCGGGGACAGCAACGTTTGCACGCTCAGGTGAGGACGGGGACCTCCGCCATCGCCGTGGCGATCTCGTCGTCGGGCAGCTCGACGTCGACCATCGTGCCGGCGAGGTACTGCTCGTACGCCCCCAGGTCCAGGTGGCCGTGCCCGCACAGCGCGGTGAGGATGACCTTGGACTCCCCTGCCTCCTTGCAGCGGTTCGCTTCCCGGATCGCCGCGGCCAGCGCATGGGTCGGCTCCGGGGCCGGCACGATGCCCTGGGTCCGGGCGAACACGAGCGCAGCAGTGAAGCACTCCAGCTGGCCGATGGCCTCAGCTTCGACCAGACCGCTCTCGTAGATATGGGAGACGAGTGGGCTCATCCCGTGATAGCGAAGCCCGCCGGCGTGGATCGGATCCGGGATGAACCCGTGGCCGAGGGTGTGCATCTTCAGCAGCGGCGTCATCCAGATGGCATCGCCGAAGTCATACCGGTATTCCCCGCGGGTCACCGACGGGCAGGCGGCGGGTTCGACGCAATGGATGGTGGGGTTCATCCGTCCAG
>JBPCJW010000157.1:0-24232 GCA_051004915.1 Ilumatobacteraceae bacterium | reverse complement strand
CCCTCTTTCTTGTTTTCTTTTCGTTCCCCCGTCCCGGGTTCTTGTTCGGGCTGGAGGTTGCGTTGTCCGTTTCCCTTCCCCACCCCTCCCCCCCCGCCGCCGAACCCTCGGACGCGATGAGCGATGTGCGTCCCATGACCACTCATCGCTCATCGCGCGTGTCGTTGGCGGGTGCTGGATGGTCGGTGGAGCCGGCGCGGTCAGGCCGGCGCCGAGCGGGGACGACCGGGTCGATCAGCGGTGACCAGTCGACCTCCTCGGTCGATCCGCCATCGTGGCGGACCTCGGCCCGGCGGGCGGCCAGCGTCTCGGCCAGCGCCACGACCTCGTCGGTGAGCAGTTCGCCGGCCCGGTCGCGCAGTCGCTGGGCGAGGGCCGGACTGGCGCCACCAGTGCTCACGGCCACCGAGAGCGGTCCGTTGCGGGCGATCGCCGGGAGGATGAACGAACAGTCCTCCGGCTGGTCGGCGGCGTTGACCCACACCCCAGCCGAGGTTGCATCGGCAGCCACGGTCGCGTCGACGTCACGATCACCGGTGGCCGTGACGACGAGACGCACGCCCTCGAGGTCGGAGGACCGGTACACGCGCCGGCGGAGGTCCGCCACGAGCGCTTGGTCCACCTCGGCCGACACCTCCGGGGCGACCATGCGAACGACCGCTCCGGCTGCGGCGAGACCCTCCGCCTTGCGCGCCGCCACCGGGCCGGCCCCGACCACGAGCACCTGCGCGCCCGCCACATCGAGCACGACCGGGTAGTCGAACCGCCGCTCCACCATCGTCCTGAGACTAATTCACGACAAAGTTGATGAACTCAGTCGGGATTTGATTGACTACCGGGTGATGACCGAGCGAGTCTTCGAGCGAGCGAATCAGCACCACGGCGCCGCTTCGTCGCCGGCTTCGCGGCGACTCGCTCATCGATGCCACGTGCGCTTCGAGCGGGTCGACCCTTCTCCTGTCTGCGCAGAGCGTCGATGAGCGCCGAGGACGTCAAGCGCGAGAGCGGTCACCTGCGGGGCGCGCTGGCCGACGAGCTGGCCGGAGACCACGACGAGTTCGGCCATGACAGCGTCGTGGTGCTCAAGTTCCACGGCATCTACCAGCAGGACGACCGCGATGTTCGCCGCGCCCGGCGGACCAAGCGACTTCCGCTCGACCACTCGTGCATGGTTCGCGCCGCCGTCCCGGGCGGCCGGCTGACCGGCGAGCAGTGGTTGGCGCTCGACCGGGTCGCCGACCTCGCCGACGGCACCATGCGCCTGACCACCCGCCAGGGCGTGCAGTTCCACGTCGTGCGCAAGGGCTCGCTGCGTCCCCTCGTGCAGGGGATCAACGACGCGCTGCTGACGACGCTGGCCGCCTGCGGCGACGTCGTGCGCAACGTCATGGCCTCTCCGTGGCCCGACGACCGCCAGGCCGTGCTCGAGCCGCTCGTCGCCGAGATCGTCAGTCGCTTCCGGCCGCAGACCACTGCGTACTGGGAGCTGTGGGTCGACGGCGAGCGGGCCGTGACGGCCGAACCCGCGCCCCGCGCGGGTCGTCCGCCGAAGGGGCGCCTGCGCTCCGCCGAGCCGATCTATGGCGACGTGTACCTCCCCCGCAAGTTCAAGATCGCCGTGGCGTGGCCCGGCGACAACAGCGTGGACGTGCTGGCCAACGACGTCGGCCTCGTGCCGATGCTGACCAACGGGACGACCGGCGACGTCACCGGCTACGTCGTCTACGTCGGCGGCGGGCTCGGCATGACCCACGCCAGGGAGGACGACACCTACCCGCGTCTCGCCACCGCCCTGGCGTGGGTTGAACCGGAGCGCGTCGTCGACGTCGTCGAAGCGGTCGTGACGACGCAGCGCGACTTCGGGAACCGCGACGACCGACACCGCGCCAGGCTGAAGTACTTCGTCGACGAGCGGGGCATCGGTTGGGTGCGCGACGAGGTGGCCCGCCGCGTCGGACGGCCGCTGCAGCCGCCGATCGACGTCGCGCCGTGGCAGCCCGAGGAGTACCACGGCACGCGCGACGGCGTGATCGGCCTGCCGGTGCCGTCCGGCAAGGTCGCCGACCGGGACGGCGTCGACCTGCGCACCGCGCTGCGCGACCTGATCGCCGACGGCACAGTCACCCAGCTGCGCGTGACCCCGCGCCAAGACCTGCTGCTGTACGGCATCGCCCCTGGCCGGCTCGGCGAGGTCGAGGGGCGGTTGCGGACGCACGGGGTGCCGCTCGCCGGTGACGTCAGCGCGGTGCGCCGGCTGGCCATCGCCTGCCCGGCGCTGCCGACGTGCGGACAGGCACTCGGCGAGGCCGAGCGGGTGCTGCCCGACCTCGTCAGCCAACTCGAGAAGGTTTTGGCCGACACCGGCAACGGTGACGCCGCCATCCGGCTCAACATGACCGGCTGCCCGAACGGGTGCGCCCGGCCGTACACGGCGGAGATCGGCATCGTCGGCCGAACGAAGTCGACCTACGACGTCTACGTCGGGGGATCCGCATCGGGCGAGCGGTTGGCCGAGCGCATCCGTGCCGACGTACCGCTCGACCAGTTGCCGGCCGTGCTAGCCCCGGTCTTCGCCCGCTACGCCTCATCGGCCGGCGTCGGGCAGACGTTCGGCGACTGGTCGGCGGAGCTCGGGACGGAGACCATCGCGACGTTGCTTCCCGACCCGGTCATCCGCCGCCGCTCCTCCCGCGCCGAGGCCAAGGCGTCGTGACGTCGTGACGCCCGCCGGGCGCTCCCCCGTCTGGACGCGGCACGGTCGCGTCTCGCTCGTCGGGGCGGGACCGGGCGACCCGGAGCTGCTGACGATGCGGGCGGCGCGCCTGCTGGCGGAGGCCGACGTCGTGGTGCACGACGCGCTCGTGGGCGATGGCGTGCTCGACCTCGTCGGGCCGCACGTGGAACGGATCGACGTCGGCAAGCGGCCGGGGCGCCCGATCCCGCAGGAGCTGATCTCGACGTTGCTGGTGGAGCTGGCGCGGGGCGGGCAGCGCGTGGTGCGCCTCAAGGGCGGCGACCCGTTCGTGTTCGGTCGCGGTGGCGAGGAGGCCCAGGCCTTGCTCGACGCCGGCATCCCGTTCGACGTGGTGCCCGGGATCACCTCGGCCGTCGCTGCGCCGGCGGCCGCCGGCATCCCCGTCACCCATCGAGGTGTTGCCGCCGCTGTCGCCGTTGTCACCGGGCACCGCCGGCCCGGCGAACCCGACGTCGACTGGCGGTCGCTGGCCAGGGTCGGCGGGACGATCGTGGTGCTGATGGGCGTGAGCCAGCGCAGCGCGATCGCCGGCGAGCTGATCGCCGGTGGGATGGATGAGGCCACGCCGGTGGCTGCCATCCGCTCGGCGACGACACCCGAGCAGATCGTCGCTCGCTGCCGCCTCGACGACCTGGCCGCGGTCCAGATCGACTCGCCAGCCGTCCTCGTGATCGGTGCCGTCGCCGCGCTCGCCCTCGTCTCGAATGCGGAGCTGCACACAGCCCACTGCGGATGAGCGACTGCACGTCAGCCGCAGAGTTGGCTCACGTCTGGCGTGCCAAGCCTCGATAGCCAGCGGGCGCTCGTCGAGCTCTTCCATGAAGTGGGCGGCAAAGCCGGCGACGCGGGCGACGGCGAACACCGGTGCGTCGGGCGGGAGGTCGGCGATGAACGACAGGGCGCCGAGCCCGAGGTCGACGTTGGCATGGTGCGGCAGGCGGATGCCGGCCTCGATCAAGAGCGCATCGACGACGTCGCGCCGGCCCCGCGAGTCGGGCAGATCGCCGACCGCATCGAGCAGCGGTCGCAGACGCGGGTCCTGCGCCAGCTCGACGACGTCCCGCCAGCGGCCGCCGCAGCGCGATGAGCGATGAGTGGTCATGCGACGCACATCGCTCATCGCACCGACGATCGCTGTGCCACGCGCGCTCTTCACGCCGACGTTCGCGGTCAGCTGCACGATCGGGTGGACCACCCACGCCCTCGAACAGGCGGCGCAGGCCAAGTTGATCCGCCCCGCCGCCCGCTACGTCGGCGCCGCAGCGCGCTGACCGGCCTCCCGTAGCCTGCGTCCGATGGCGCAGGGCCCGATGACGGACGCCGAGCGCTACCGGCTGGACCTGCAGGGCTATCTCGTCCGCAGAGGGGCCCTGGACGGCGGCGAGGTCGAGGCGCTCTTGGCGGCGATCGACGTGCTCGACCTCCCCCGCCCGGGTCTCGACATCGGCAGCCAGCGGTTCAGCGACCACCTCGGGCTGACCCGGCGCTTTCGCGACCTGATCGACCATCCGGCGGTGCTCGAGATCGTCCGCGAGATCTGCGGGTCGACGGTCCGCCTCGACCACGCCTACGGCATCGTCATGTCGCCCGGCACGAGCGGCCTCGCGCTGCACGGCGGTGCCAGGCCGTTCGACCCGGCGCAGTACTACCTCGTCGACAGCGGCCGCATCCGCACCGGGCTCGTCGCCGCCCAATGGGCCCTCGTCGATCACGCACCTGGCGCCGGGGGCTTCATGTGCATCCCCGGCAGCCATCGCTCGGCGTTCACCCTGCCGGCCACGTTCGACCGCGAGCTCGTCGTCGAGGTGCCGATGGCACCGGGCGACGTCGTCGTGTTCAGCGAAGCACTGACCCACGGCACCCTGCCGTGGCGCGGGCAGCAGGAGCGACGGACGCTCGTCTACAAGTACTCGCCCGGAAACTCGTCGTACGCCCGCCATGCGTGGCCCGAGGAGCTGCTCGGCTCGTGCACCCCGCGCCAGCGCCTGCTGCTGCAGCCGCCGACCGTCGCCGGACATCAACCCGTCGTGCCCTGACCTCTCTCCGACTGTCACGGCGGGTCCGAGTGCTTCGTGAGGGGATGCCCTCATGAAACACTCCGATCCACTCACTCGCCGTCGACGTGGACCAACCGACCGGCCTCCAGGTGAAGCACGAGATCGGCCCGCTGAAACGCAACGGCGCGGTGCGAGACGGCGAGCACGGTCAGCCCGGCGGCGGCCAGGTTGGACCACAGCTGCAGCTCCGTCTCCACATCGACCGCACTCGACAGGTCGTCGAGCACCACGAGCTCGGGCGCGTGGACGAGCGCCCGCGCCGTCGCCAGACGTTGGCGCTGCCCACCCGACAACCGCAGGCCGCGCGGTCCGATCAACGTCGATCCGCCGGCCGGCAGCGCGGCGATGTCGTCGTCGATGGCGGCCATGGCCAGCGCTCTCGCCAGGTCGTCGGGCGGGACCGGGCCGAGCCCGACGTTGTCGCGCACCGAGTCCGACAGCAGCTGCGGGACCTGCGGCAGGAACGCCGTGTTCGGCGGCACGAAGAAGGCAGCCTGGTCCTCGACGAGCTCATCGTTCCAGCGCACCTCGCCAGACGTCTCGGCCCGCCAGGCCAGCCCGAGGATCGCCCGCAGCAGCGTGCTCTTGCCGGACGCGACTGGACCGGTCACGACGACGAACTGGCCGCGCCGGATGCGCAGCGTCACGTCGTGGACCCCGACGCCGCCCGGGTAGTGGGCCGACAGGCCGACGACATCGAGTCGATCGAGCGGGACCCGGTCGGGTCGCCGGTCCGCCGGGACGCCGTTGCGCAGCTGCCGTGGCTCCAGCGGGACATGGCGCGCAAGCGCGGTGTTCCGTACGTCATGCTCGGCGACGAGGTGACGCATGCGCTCGAACGCCACCCCCGCCTGCTTGCGACGGGCGAGCACGCGTCCGACCATGCGCGGCATGAAGCTGAGCCAGCCCAGGTAGGACACGAACAGTGCGAGCGTGCCGACGTCGAACGCCCCCGACGCCAACCCGCCGGCACTGACGAGCAGCACGAGGCCGAGCCCCACGTCGGCGGCGCCGTGGCTGAACGCCATCACGGATTCGTCCAGCACCCTGTCGCGCACAGCGGTGTCCCGGCGGGCGTCGACGAGTCGACGGAGGCGGGCGAGCAGCGACTCGCTGGCGTCGTTGACCTTGACGGTGGTGGCCGCGGCCATGATGTCGCCGACCAGCCCGGTCACCTCCCCCGTGGCCTCCCGGTCGGCTGCCCGGTACGCCTTGACCCGTGAGTCGAGGGCGCGGGTGGCAAGGGCGACACCGGCCAGCGGCAGGATGAGGATGGCCGCGCCGCTGGCGTCCGTGGCGCCGAGGAAGAACCCGGCGGCCACGGTGAAGACGAGCCCGGCCGACACGTCGATGATGCCGTCGACGAGCATGGCGATGTCCTCGGTGTCGTCACGGAAGTGGGTCAGCGCCTCGCCGGCCGAGCCGACGGGTTGCCCCGCCTTCGCGCCCCCGCTGGCGACCTGGGCGTCGAGCAGGTTGGCGCGCAGGAAGCTCTGCATGTGCACCCACGACTTCATCCACACGAGCGCGCCGTAGTGGATCGTCACCATGCGCACCGCCTCGCCGAGAACGAACAGCGCGGCCCAGCGCACCACCGCAGCGGCGTCGTCGCGCGAGACGGCCTCGAAGCCTTGGCTGAGCACGTAGCCGTTGAGCGCCGGGAACGTGAAGAACACCACGAACGCCGCCCACCCGAGCCAGAACGAGCGGGGTTCGTGCTGGCTGACACGCCACGCCAGCCGCCACACGGGGATCGTCGCCTGCTCCATCACGGCACCAGCGCGTCGGGCGACGGCTCGATCACGGACGTCGACGACGTCTTCGTCGTCGACGAGCTGTCCGTCTCGAGGGCGAGGTCGAGCAGCGCTCGGTAGCGGCTGTCGTCGTCGGCCATCAGCATGCGTCTGTCGTCGTGCTCGACGACGCGTCCGTGGTCGAACACCACCACCTCGTCGACGAGGCGCAGCGTCGACAGCTTGTGGGCGATGACGACCGTCGTGCGGTTGGCCATCAGCTCGGCCAGCGCTGCCTCGAGGCGGCCCTCAGTCACCGGGTCGATGCGGGCCGTCGCCTCGTCCAGCACCACGAGGTCCGGCCGGCGCAGCCACACGCGGGCCATCGCCAGCAGCTGGGCCTCTCCGGCGGACAGCCCGGCACCGGCCGAACCGAGCGCCCGATCGATGCCACCGGTGGCCAGCGATGCGAGCCCGGCCCGGTGCAGCGCGTCGACGACGTCACCGTCGGTGGGCGCGGGGTCGAACAGGGTGACGTTGTCGCGGATCGTCCCCTCGAACAGCTCGACCTCCTGCGGGAGCAGAGCGACGCGCCCGCGCAACTCGGCCAGCGGGATGTCGGCGATCGGGACGCCACCGAGGTGCACCGTGCCGTGCGTCGCTTCGACGAGGCGCAGCAGCAGCCGCGAGAACGTCGTCTTGCCGCTGCCCGTCCGGCCGACCACGCCGACCGAGCGTCCACCGGCGATCTCCAGGTTGACGTCGTGCAGGGTCATTGGGCCGTCGAGACCGTCGTAAGCGAATGACACGTCACGCAGCGAGATGGGCAGCGGGCCGGGTGGCGGGGAGGTCGTGCCGGCGTCGACGATCGTCGACCGCAGCGCGAGCAGCTCGACGACACGGACCATCGCGCCGTTGGCCTTCTGCACGGTCTCCAGCTCGTCGATCAGCTCCTCCAGCGGGCGCTTCACGAGGAGCAGGTATTGGAACAGGAGGAACGCCGTGCCGACCGAGATGAGGCCGTTGGTCACGAGCAGCCCGCTGGCGACGAGGCCGATGAACGTGCCCGCGGTCAGCGCGCCCTCGACGGTCCACCACATGCGCAGGAACGCCCGCTCCCGGCGCACCGAACTGCTCAAGGCGCCAGTCGAGTCCTCGACGAACCGCCACAGCGCGTGGGCGCCGGCGCCGTTCGACCGCAGGTCCTCCGATGCCGTGAGTCGTTCCTCGATGCCGCCGTACAGGTGGGCGTAGGAATCCATCTCGTCGGCCGACTCGTCGATGGCGCGGTGACGGCCGGTCGCGATGACGACGGCGGCAACGGCGAGGAAGAACACCATGCCGGCGCCGAGGCGCCAATCGAGCACCGTGAGCACGCCCACCATCCCGGCGACGAGCAGCGCACCGCCGGCCACCTTCGGCACCACGCGGCCGAGCAGCTCGGAGACGGAGATCACGTCACCGTCGACGCGCTGGATCAGCTCGCCCGGCGTGTGCCGGCGGTGGAACTCGTGGTCGAGCCCGAGCACGTGACGGGTGATCCGCATGCGCAGCTCGTTCGTCGTGTCCCAGGCGATGATCGTCGCCCGGCGGACAACGACGACGGCGATCACCTGCGAGGCCACGGCGATGGCGAGAAAGACCACCGCAAGGCGGACCAGCTCGCCGGTCGTCGCGCCGTCAGCGGCCCGGTCGACGATGCGGCGGATGACGAGCGGCCCGCAGAGCGTCAGGGCGGAGCCGCCGGCGACCAGCGCGCCGAGGCCGACCCAGCGCCGAGCGTCGGGTCGCAGCAGGGCCAGCAGGGCGCGCCGGCGCGACGAGGGAACAGCCGCCATCTCGCCATTCTCCCGCCGCCCACCCGGCGACGACGACGAGGTTTCCGAGTGTTCGGGCGCATCCGAGTGTCCCGTGGGGGCCTCCCCGCCTGGAACACTCGGATCGGCGCGGTAGTACGCTGCGAGGATGGATGACACCGCCAGCGAGACGGTGCGCGAACCCGCCCCCGCCCCCGAGCCCAGCGAGCTCATCGAGACGGAGCTGCTGGTGGAGGAGATCTCGATCGATGGGATGTGCGGCGTCTACTGAGCGCACTGACCCGCCGATGCTCGACCGCCACCTCGTGCTCGATCCGCAGGTCGCGCTGCGCCGGGAGCCGTTCGGCGCACTCGCCTACCACTACGGCAACCGGCGGCTGATCTTCCTCAAGCACCCCGACCTCGTGCAGGTCGTCGAGGCGTTGCCCGACCACCGGACCGTGGCCGACGCACTGGTGGCGTGCGGCATCGCCGAGTCGCGGTGGCCGTCGTTCGTGACCAGCCTGGAGTCGCTCGTTCGTTCGGAGATGCTACGTGGGCCCGTCCTCGCTCGTTGACCAGCTGAAGGGCGGGCTGGACGCGCCGATCTGCCTGACCTGGGAGCTGACGTACGCCTGCAACCTCGCCTGCGTGCACTGCCTCTCGTCGTCGGGCCGGCGCGACCCACGCGAGCTGTCGACGACGGAGGCCGTCGCCGTGCTGGACGAGCTGGCCCGCCTGCAGGTCTTCTACATCAACCTCGGCGGCGGCGAGCCGATGATCCGCCGGGACTTCTTCCCGCTGATCGAGCATGCCGTCGGCCGCGGCATCGGCGTCAAGTTCTCGACCAACGGCACGTTCCTCGACGCCGCAGCGGCCCGCCGCCTCGCGGCGATGGACTACCTCGACGTGCAGATCAGCCTCGACGGCGTCGACGCGACGACCAACGACCATGTGCGCGGTGGCGGGTCGCATGCGGCAGCACTGCGGGCGATGGATGAGCTGGCCGATGCCGGGTTCGGGCCGTTCAAGATCTCCGTCGTCGTCACCCGCCACAACGTGGATCAACTGGACGCGTTCAAGGCCCTCGCCGACCGCTACGGCGCGCAGCTGCGGGTCACCCGTCTGCGGCCGTCCGGTCGGGGGGCCGACACGTGGCCCGAGCTGCACCCGACGAACGAACAGCAGGTGCAGATCTACCGGTGGCTGCTGGCCCACGGCGACGACGTGCTGACCGGCGACTCGTTCTTCCACCTCAACGCGCTCGGTGAGCCGCTGCCGGGGCTGAACATGTGCGGCGCCGGACGGATCGTGTGCCTGATCGACCCGGTCGGCGACGTGTACGCCTGCCCCTTCGTCATTCACGACGAGTTCCGTGCCGGTTCGGTGCGCGACGCCGGCGGGTTCACGGCGATCTGGCGGGGGAGCGAGCTGTTCCAGGAGCTGCGCCAGCCGCAGTCGGCCGGGGCCTGCGCCAGCTGCGGCAGCTACGACGCCTGCCAGGGCGGGTGCATGGCGGCCAAGTTCTTCACCGGTCTGCCACTCGATGGGCCGGACCCGGAGTGCGTCAAGGGCCACGGCGAAGCGCTGCTCGCCGGCGTCGGTGCCGGCACTTCGCCGCGGCCGGCGATGGACCACTCCCGGCCCGGTACCCAACCGGTCCTCTTCGTGCGCCGGTGAGCGAACCGAACCATCATTGCGGTGCCCTCTTCGTCGCCGGCTTTGCGGCGACACGGTCATTGGTGCTCAGTGAGGATCATGATGGTCCACCATCTGCATGACTCGACGGGGCACCAATGAGCGAGCGAGTCTTCGAACGAGCGAACCATCATTGCGGTGCCCTCTTCGTCGCCGGCTTTGCGGCGACACGCTCATTGGTGCTCAGTGAGGATCATGATGGTCCACCATCTGTATGACTCGACGGGGCACCAATGAGCGAGCGAGTCTTCGAACGAGCGAACCATTTGCTCGAGGCGCTTGATCTCGGCGTCCGGGCGGCGCGCAACCGGGTGATGTTCGGGCCGCACGTGACGAACCTCGGCGACGAGGATCGGCAGTTCACCCGCCGGCACACCGCCTACTACTCGCGGCGCGCCGAAGGTGGGTGCGGCACGCTCGTCGTCGAGGGCGCCAGCGTGCACCCGTCCGACTGGCCGTACGAGCGGGCGCCGCTCGCCGAGCGCTGCGCCGACGGCTGGGCGGCGATCGCCGGCGCGTGCCACGACCACGGCGCGCTGGTCGTCGCCTCGCTCGACCACGCCGGGGGGCAGGGGTCCTCGGCCTATAGCCAGGCGCCGCTGCTGGCACCGTCACGCGTGCCGGCGGCGTCGACGCGGGAGGTGCCGAAGTGGATGGAGGCGGCCGACATCGCCGCCGTCGTCGACGGGTTCGCCGGCGCGGCGAAGCTGGCGGTCGACGCCGGGTGCGACGGGGTCGAGGTCAACGCCGGCCAGCACAGCCTCGTGCGCCAGTTCTACTCGGGACTCACGAACCAGCGCGAGGACGAGTGGGGCACCGATCGGTTGCGCTTCGCCAAGGACGTCCTCGCTGCGGTGCGCGCAGCGGCAGGCCCGACAAGGCTGGTGGGGCTGCGCTTGTCGTGCGACGAGCTGGCGCCGTGGGCCGGCGTCACCCCGGAGGAGTCTCCGGAGCTGGCCGCCAGGTTGCACGGTGGTGATGGTGACGGCGGCGCAGCGCGAGGCGCCTTCGACTACCTCGTCGTGGTGCGCGGCGCGATCTTCTCGGCCGAGCAGACGCGACCGGACTTCCACCAACCGACGGGATTCAACATCGATCTTGCGGTGACGCTGGCTCGCGTCCTCGACGTACCGGTGTTCGCGCAGGGCTCGATCGTCGACGCCGACCAGGCCGGCTGGGCGATCGAGCAGGGATGTGCCGGCGTGGAGATGACGCGGGCCCAGATCGCCGATCCCGACCTCGTGGCCAAGCTGCGTGCCGGGCGGCCCGAACAGATCCGGCCGTGCACGCGCTGCAACCAGACGTGCCAGGTCCGTGACATTCGCAACCCGCTCGTCACGTGCATCGGCGAGCCGTCGTCCGGGCGGGAGACCGAGGACCCGGACTGGACCCGACCGGCACGAGTCGCCCGTCGCGTCGCCGTCGTCGGCGCCGGGCCCGCCGGGCTGGAGACGGCGCGGGTGGCGGCGCTGCGCGGACACCGGGTGACGGTCGTCGAACTGCGGGATGAGGTCGGTGGTCTCGCCGCGGTTGCCGGCCCCAACCGGCCGATCGTCGACTGGCTGGCGGCCGAGGTCGCCCGACTCGGCGGCGAGGTGAGGACGGGGACGAGTGAGGTTCCGGACGACGTCGACGTCGTGGTGCAGTGCACCGGTTCCGAGCCCGGCCGGCCCGACCAACTGGTCGACGACGACGCGCTCGTTCTCGACGTCGCGGCGCTGCGCCGTGGTGACGTCGAGCTGCCGGAGTCGGGCGATGTGGTGATCCTCGACCCGATCGGCGGGCCGATCGGGGTGGCGCTCGCCGAGGACTTGGGGGCGCGGGCGATCCTCGTGACGCAGGACCACCTGGCCGGCAACGAGCTAGCCCGCAGCGGGGACCTGGCCCCGGCCAACTTCCGGTTCGCCCGGGCGGGGGTGCGGCTGGAGAAACGGACGATCCCACGGCACGTGCGGGCCGGGGAGGTGGAGGTGGAAGACCGATTCAGCGGGGAACGGCGAACCTTCCCCTGCGTCGCCGTGGTGGACTGCGGCCACCGCCTGCCGACAGGTGAACTACCCGGCGTGGCGCTGCGGGCGGGCGACTGCATCGCGCCGCGCACGTTGTACGAGGCGATCCTGGAGGCGCGCCGGGTGGCGCTGTCGCTCTGAGTCGCGCGCCGCGCACGTCCCGGAGGGTTTGCAGCCTCATGTCGTCACAGCGGGTGATCCGACAACGCGCATCTTGCGGCGTGGTGGCCACACATGCCGTGGACTCCGCCACCGGGGGGGGTGGAGGCGGAACAGAGGTACAGGCCTTTGACCGGGGTGCGCCAGGGGTGCAGGGAGAGGACTGGTCGGCTGACGAACTGGCGCCAGTCGTTGACGCCGCCGGTGATGTCGCCGCCAACGTCGTTGGCGTTGGCGGCCTCGATCTCCGCAGGGCTCGTAACGTGGCGGTCGATCACCAGGTCGCGCCACCCGGGCGCGAACCGTTCTATCTGCGCCTCGATGCGCAACGTCATGTCGACCGTCGAGTGGGCAGGCACGTGCGTGTAGGCCCACAGCGTGTGCCCACCCTCGGGGGCGCGGGTCGGGTCGAACCTGCTCGCTTGCACGACGAGCACGAAGGGCGTGTCCGGGTGTGCACCCCTGCCGACCGCTCCCTCCGCTGCGGCGACTTCGGCCAACGTGCCGCCGACGTGCACCGTGCCCGCCCGCCCGACCGACTCGTCGAGCCACGGCACGGGATCCGACAGCGCGTAGTCGAGCTTGAACACGCCGGGACCGCGACGGAACCGGCCGAGACGTCGGCGATAGCGGGCCGGAAGGCGGTCGCCGGCGATCGCCAGCAGCTGCGATGGGGACACGTCGGCCATCACGATCGGTGCGGGCGGCAGATCGTCGAGCTGGCCGATGCGCTGCCCGCAGACGACCTCTCCGCCGTGCTCGGCGAGGATCGCCACGAGCGCATCGGTGATCTTCTGCGAGCCGCCCTCGGCGACGGGCCAGCCGGTGAGGTGGGCCATGGCACCGAAGATCAGCCCGAAGCCGGCGGTGATCGGCTGGTTGAGCGGCAGCACCGAGTGCGCCGCCAACCCGGCGAGCAGCGCTGCGCCCTGGTCAGTGTGCATCAGGTGGCGGGCCACCGCCGTCGCTCCCCACACCCCGACCAACCCGTACCGGGCCAGCGCGACCGGGTGCCGAGGCACGGACAGCGGCGACAGCAGGTCGTCGACCAACCCCATGCGACCGGTGAGGAACGGCGCCATCAGGCGTCGCCACGCCCTGCCATCGGCGCCGAGCCCGGCGACCGTCTCGTCGACCGATTGGTACAGCAAACCGGCGCTGCGTCCGACAGGGTGGGCGAGAGCGATCTCGGGCTGCACCCAGCGCACGCCGTGACGCTCCAGCGGGAGCTCGCGCATCGCCGGCGAGCCGATGCCGAGCGGGTGCACGGCCGAGCACACGTCGTGGATGAAACCCGGTGCTGTGAGCTCGGCCGACCGGCATCCGCCACCGGGCGTCGCCGCCGCCTCGAAGACCACCACCCGGAGCCCCGCTTTGGCGAGGGTGATGGCGGCGACGAGCCCGTTCGGTCCCGATCCGATGATTGCGGCGTCGTACTCCGAACCACCCGCCATGTCGTGCACGCTACTTCCGAGGGTCTCGCAGGATGCCGGACGCAGCAGCGACTCGCCGGGTACCTTCTCGCCGGATGAGGTTGCGACGTCCACTCCTCGCTCTCGCCGCCACCCTCCTGGCGGCGTGCAGCGCGTCGACCACCGAGCGGGCCAGCGGCACGACGCTCGTCCTGACCGCCCCGACCGCTGCGCCGACGACGGCGCCGCCCGCGACGGTCGCCACGCCGTCGAGCACGACCCCGACGAGCACGACCCCTTCGACCCTGCCGGCGGCGACGACCACGCTGGCCGCTCCGCCGACGACGACCGTTCCGGTCGTCGAAGCGGCCGCCTACGCCGTCTTCGACCAGCGCACCGGCACGTTCCTCGCCGTCGACAACGCCGACGCCCAACTCCCCGTGGGCAGCCTGATGAAGCTCCTCGTCGCCGACGTGGCCTACGTCACCGGCGACCCGGTGAAGCTCGTCACCGCTCCGGCCGGGCTGCTCATCGATCCGCTGGAGTCGAACATCGGCATCCAGGCCGGCCAGCAGTTGCAGCGCGACACCCTGACCCGGGCGATGCTCGTCGTCAGTGCGAACGACGCAGCGCGGGCCCTGGCCATCGACATCGCCGGCAGCGAGATCGCCTTCGCCGAGCTGATGAACACGCGGGCGGCCGCGCTCGGGCTGGCCAACACGCGTGCCGTCAACGCCACCGGTCTCGATGCCGACGGGCAGTTCTCCTCGGCCAGCGACATGGTGCGCCTCGGCGCCTTCCTGATGGGCAACCAAACGTTCCAGGCGTCGGCGCGACAGCGTGATGCCACACTCAACGGCCAGACGCTGCCGGCGACCAACGATCTGCTGCGCCAGTACCCGGCCGCCGACGGCATCAAGACGGGGCACACGACGCAGGCCGGCTGGTGCATCCTGGCGTCGGCCGACCGGGCGGGGCGGCGGATCATCGTCGCCGTGCTCGGTGCGCCGACGGAGGAGGCCCGCACGTCCGCCGCGACGGCCCTCCTCGACTGGGGCTTCACGCAGTAACTCACCGAGCTGTCGCGAATCGGGATCTGGGCGCGAAACGTCGCAGATCTGCGACGATCCGCGCCCAGAAGGCCCGATGAGACGATTCGCGCCCAGATGAAGGTGCTGGTGCAGCTCTTCGGTCGATGATCGAACGCGAGTTCGGTGCGGTCAATGTCATCCGCTCAAGTCTGCTCGCGAGCGGCCTTATCGCAGCACCACGGCGCGGACTCATCAGCTGCACCCTGCCCGGGTTCCTTGACTTCATCCGACGCGTCCACCCGGATCACCTTCGTGTACATCTCAACGAGCGACACGCTGAACGCGAGGATTGAAGCGGCGGCGCGACCGCGTCGCGACGGAGTCGTCTCGACCCTGTACAACGGTGGCATGCGCAGCCCGATGACCGACGAGGTGTCCTCCACCACCGCTGGCGGCACTCGCATTGTCGCCAGCGCCTCCGAGCCTTCGGCCACGTGGCCTCATCGGAGGTTGCACCGATGACGCGACCCAGGGCCGAGCGGCCGTACATGCCGGACTACGGCGTGCACTCGCCGGACTGGTCGCCACTGTCGTGGACGTGGGCTGCCGAACGGCTCGCCGCCAATCGCAACTTCTGGGTGGTCACCGCGACGCGCGACGGCCGCCCGCACGCCCTGCCGGTGTGGGGGGTGTGGGACGACGACGAGCACCGCTTCGCGTTCTCCTGCGGCCGGCGGGCGCGCAAGGCAGCCAACCTGCGCGAGAACCCGTACGTCGTGTTCACCCTCGACGACACCGAGGAATGCGTGTCGGTCGAGGGCCAAGCGCAGTTCGTCGACGCCGACGATCGCCGCCAAGACCGCTGGGTCGAGCGCTACGTCGAGAAGTACCTGCCCGTCGCCCCCGACCTCAGCCCCGAGTTCATCAAGGAGAACCTCGTCGTCGAGGTCGTCCCCGACCGGGCCTTCGGCGTGATCGAACGGGCCGACGAGTTCTCGGCGCGCGCCACGCGCTGGGTCTTCGACAGCTGAACACCCCCGTTGCTGTCCCGGAGCAACGGACCGCCGTGAGCCGGTCGCTCGGGAAAGTTCGGAGGTCTCGCGACGGGATCGCGCGGTTGGCGACGATGGGGGTGCTGTGATGGTCGCGTCAGACCCGGCGTCGGCGCTGCTCGCGCTGTACGACGTAGCCGTCGTCGACGTCCACGGTTACCTGTTCGCCCGCTGCCGCAATCGCGAGGTGGCCGAGGACCTGACGTCCGAGGTGTTCATGGGCGCCGTCGATGGCATCCGGCGGGCCATCCCGACGGAGGTCACGACGGCCTGGTTGATCGGCATCGCCCGCCACAAGCTCGTCGACCACTGGCGCCGCGTCGAGCGCGACGAACGCCGGCTGCACGCCGTCGCCGATGATCCGACGGCCGTGTCGGTGCATGACGATCCGTGGGACGCCGAGCTCGATGCGCTCGCCGCGCAGGACACGTTGGAGCACCTCGACGCCAACCATCGGGCCGTCCTGACGCTGCGCTACCTCGACGGGCTGCACGTGCCCGAGGTCGCCGCCGTGCTGGACCGCACCGTGCAGGCCACCGAGGCATTGCTGACGCGCGCCAAGCGCGCCTTTCGCGACGTCTATGGACCGACGGAGGGAGGGAGATGACCATCGACCCGTTCCAGCAGCTGCGCCCCTCCCAGCCGGCGCCGCCCGACCCGCGCTTCGTCGACCGACTGCGCCGGCGCATCGTCGCAGCGCTCGACCGCCCCGACCTCCCAGTGATCAACCTGCCCGAAAGGACCCGCGCCATGACCGACACGACCACCACCGAAGCCGACACCACCACCTCCACCGCGCCGGCCACGCTCATCCCCTACATCTGCGTCAGCCCCGCCGCCGAGGCGATCGACTGGTACCGAGCCAACCTCGGCGCTGTCGAGACGATCCGCTACACCGGCGACGACGGTCGCGTCGGACACGCCGAGCTGACGATCGGCGGCGCCACGATCTTCCTCTCCGACGAGTACCCCGAGCTCGAGGTGGTCTCGCCGACCACACTCCGGGGCACGGCGACCACACTGCACCTGCGGGTGCCGAACGTCGACGCGACCTACGAGCTCGTCGTCGCGGGCGGCGGGCGGGCGGCTGGCGCGCCGAAGGACGAGGCGTACGGCGCGCGCTCGTTCTCAGCGGTCGACCCGTTCGGCCACCGCTGGATGATCCAGACGCCGATCAGCAACCCGTCCGTCGAGGAGATCCAAGCGCACATCACCGACTACGCGATCACGACCCCCGGCGAGCCGTCGTCGACGGCCGCACCGGCGATGTCACCGCCGGATGCCCCGGTCGAGATCGGCTACGTCACGTTCGCCACACCCGACACTGCAGTGGCGGCACGGTTCTACGGTGCGCTGTTCGGGTGGGAGGCCGAGCAGGGCAACGCCGGCGAGGGGTACGCCCACATCGCCAACACCCGGCTGCCGATGGGGCTGACCCCGGGAGGCCCGGCCGAGTCACCGATGCTGTACTTCCGGGTCGACGACATCGCGACGGCAACCGATCGGGTGGTCGAGCTGGGCGGCGCCGTCGTGAGCCGGGATGAGTACGACTCCGGCCCCAACGCCGTGTGCCGCGACGACCAGGGCCGCCAGTTCCAGCTCTGGCAACCCGCCGACGGCTACGAATGAGTGGCTCGCTCCGCTCGCTGGGCCGGGCACGGCCGGCATGACAACGCACGCGCACTGCGGTCGGGGGTTGAAGCGCGCACGTGCTCACCCGTGGGGTGAGGGCAGCCGCTGGACGGCGTCGAGGGCCTTCTCGGCGAGCTCGTCGGTGCCGGCTTTGAACGTCGCCAGCTCCTCGTCGCCGATGCCCTGGTCGCCCATCGCCCCGTGCAGGAAACGGGCGTAGACGCCCTCGCTGATCACGGCCAGCCGCCACGACGAAAACGCGATGTAGTACTCGATGCCGGACACGTCACGCCCCGTGCGCGTGGCGTATCGCTCGACGAGCTCGGCGTAGGGAGGGAACCCCTCGAACCCCGACGGGTCGTTGTGCCGTCGCACGGCGGCCCCGGGGTCGCTCCACCCCACGCCGAGGTAGCCGACGTCGGCCAGCGGGTCGCCGAGCGTGCACAGCTCCCAGTCGAGCACGGCGGCGATCCCCCCGGTCGACGTGTCGGTCAGGCAGTTGCCCAACCGGTAGTCGCCGTGGGCGATGACGGGGGCGCCTTGCTGCACCGGGATCCGCGCCGCCAACCGATCGGCGACCTCATCGATCGCGGGCAGCTCCCGGGTCTTGGAGTTCGCCCACTGCGTCGTCCACCGCTTGAGCTGACGCTCGACGTAGCCATCGCGACGAGCGAGGTCACCGAGCCCGACCTCGTCGACGTCGACGGCGTGCAACTCGGCGAGCACATCGATCAGATCGACGCTGACCGCCGTGCGGATCGCGGGGTCCAGCGCAGCGCCCTTGTCCTGGCTGTCGAGGACCACGCCATCGACGTAGCCCATGACGTAGAACGGCGCGCCGTTGACCGACTCGTCGGTGCACAGGCCGAGTGCCGGAGGCACCGGCACCGCCGTCTGCCCGACGGCGCTGATGATGCGGTGCTCGCGCGCCATGTCATGGGCCGTTGCCAGCACGTGACCGAGTGGCGGGCGGCGCACGACGAACCGCTGGCCGTCAGCCGCCGTCAACGTGTAGGTGAGGTTCGATCGCCCGCCGCCGATCAGCGCCGCCTCGAACGGTCCGGCTGCCCCGTCGACGTTGGCCTCCAGCCAGTCGCTGACGTTGGCGA
Source organism: Ilumatobacteraceae bacterium (assembly GCA_051004915.1). Lineage (GTDB taxonomy): Bacteria > Actinomycetota > Acidimicrobiia > Acidimicrobiales > Ilumatobacteraceae > JALZMG01. The sequence continues at coordinate 5,789 of JBPCJW010000157.1, read as the reverse complement.
CATCGAGCCCCGGCAGCACGGAGCACGAAGGTAGCTGCGGCCGTCCTTCAATCTGGAAGCAGCGGAACGCTCGGGGCGTGGTGCTGGCCGAGGAGGACGGCGCGAGTCAGCGCCTGCGAGCCGAACCGGTCGCGGACGTCATCGACGGCACTGTCGAGCAGTCCGGCGCCGCCGCGGTCGAACGGCAGGGTCGGCTGGTGCGCGCCGCACGCGCCGAGGTTGGCAACGGACAGGCCAAGCAGCGTCAGGCCGCGCTCCGCGATCTGGCCCTGCACGCCGCCGAGCAGACCCCGTGCCGTCTCCAACACCACCGCCGTCTCGGCCGTCGCGTTGGCCAGCGTGTGCGACCTCGTCATCCGCCCGAAGTCGTCGAACCGCAGGCGGACGACGACCGTGCGGGCCAACCGTTCGGCGGCGCGCAGGCGACGGGTGACCCGATCGACGACGCCGACGAGAACGGCGTCGATGTCCGCCGCCGACTTCGGCGATCGGCCGAGGGCGTGCTGCGAGCCGATCGACCGCCGTCGGCGACCGACCTCGACCCGGCGCGGGTCGCGCAGGTTGGAGAGCGCGTGGAGGTGGTGACCGGCGGCTCGGCCGAGCATCGCGACGAGCGCCGCCTCCGGCAGCCGAGCGAGGTCGTTGACCGTCGAGATGCCCCGTCCGTGCAGCTTGCTCGCGGTCGCCGCACCGACACCCCACAGTCGCTCGACCGGAAGCGGGTGGAGGAACGCGCGCTCGCCCTCCGGATCGACGACGAGCAACCCGTCGGGCTTGGCCACGGCACTGGCGACCTTGGCGAGGAACTTGGTCCTCGCCACGCCGACGGTGATCGGCAAGCCGACTCGATCACGGACAGCGGTGCGCAGGGCGGCAGCGATCTGCGGCGGCGTTCCGGAGACCCGCCGCAAGCCACCGACGTCGAGGAACGCCTCGTCGATGGAGAGGCCCTCGACGAGCGGCGTGGTGTCCTCGAACACCTCGAACACGGCCTTGCTCGCCGCCGAGTAGGCGGACATGCGCGGCGCCACGACGACGGCGTGTGGGCAGCAGCGCAGGGCCTGTACCCCGCCCATCGCCGTGCGCACGCCGAACGCTTTGGCCTCGTAGCTGGCGGCGAGCACGACCCCGCCACCGACGATCACCGGCCGACCGCGCAGCGCCGGGTCGTCGCGTTGCTCGACCGACGCGTAGAACGCATCGAGATCGGCGTGCAAGATCGTCGCGCCATCCGACACGAACACATGTTCGCGCATCCGGCCTTCCGTCCGCTAACCCTCACCCAGCTTCGAGCGCGGGCGCTTCGGCCCCCGACCGCAGCGGGGATGTCTGGTCAGGCCGGCCTTGCCCGGCCGAGCGAGCGAAGCGAGCCACTCGTTCGTCAGCCGGGGCGGCCGACGCCCGTGACCTTGCCCCAGTTCACGGTGGCCACCTTGACCAAGGTGCCGGTGTTGGCGGCGTTCACGAGCTGCCCGTTGCCGATGTACATCCCGACGTGGCTGATCGGCGAGTAGTAGAAGATCAGGTCGCCCGGCTGGGCGGCCTGGATCGGCACGTGGGCGATCGACGCGTACTGGGCGGCCGACTGGTGCGGCAGGTTGACGCCGGCCTGCTCCCACGCCCATCCGGTGAGCCCCGAGCAGTCGAACCCGACCCCGGGCACACTCATGTATGACTGGTAGGGGACGCCGATCTGGCTCATCGCGGCGTTGACGGCCGTGCCGGCGCGCGACGACGCCGGCGGGATGCTCGGCTGGACCGGCGCCGGAGTGCTTCCGCCGCCGCCACCTCCGCCACCACTGCTTCCGCCGCCGCCGCTACTTCCAGTGCCGCCGCCGCCGTTACTTCCAGTGCCGCTGGCGCCGCTGCTTCCGTCGCCGCCGCTACTGCTGCTGCCGCGGCTACTTCCGCCGCCGGCGGAGCTCGCAGCCTGCTCGCCGTCATCGTCATCGTTGCTCGGTTGCTGCGGCGCGGGTGCTGGCGTCGCGCCACCGCCGGACGACTCGTCGTCATCGTTGCTCGACGACTGGTTGGCGGCGCGGCCTGACGAGGCGTCGTCGTCGGAGGAGGAACCGTTGGCATCGTCGGCTGGCGGCGCGGCGACAGCTGCTGGCGCAGCTGGCTCTGCCGCCGCCGCCTCGGCCTGTCGTGCCGCGTCGGCCTGCTGCGCCTCGGCCTGTTGTTGCGCCGCCGACTGCTCGCCCGCCGCCTGCTCCGCCGCCGCCTGGTCCGCTTCCGCCTGCTGCTGGGCTGACTCGGCCGCCTGCTGCGCTGCCACGGCCTGCTGCTGCGCCTCGGCCTCGGCGCGTGCGGCGGCCTCGGCGTCCGCCGGCGCCGGGGCCTCCGCTGCGGCGCGGGCCGCCGCCTCCTCGGCTTCGCGCAGCATCTGCTCGTAGGACTCGCGGGCTCGCCGCTCCTCCTCCTCCTGGATCAGCTGGCCGAGCTCGGACTCGGCGTCAGCGCGGGCCTGCTCGTACTCGGACTTCTTGGCGTCGTTCTCCTGCTTCGAGGCTTCGACGTCCGCCGCCGCCTCGGCGGATTGCGCGCGCACGTTCTCGAGGTCGTCGAGATCTGATTGCAGGTCCGAGACGGCTTGGTCCAGCTCGTCGGTCGTGGCGTCGCCAGTACTCAGCGCGACGCGCGCCAGCTGGTCGCGCTGCAGATCCTCGGTCGAGGCCCTGGAGTCGTTAAACATCGGGCCGAGGCCATTGGTGCCGGCGCCCATGAACCTCTGCACGGCGACCTCGGCCAACTCGGTGCGCAGCGTGCCGACCTCGGCCTGGCGGGCAGCCACCTGCTCCTCTGCGGCCTTGACCTCGCCCTCCAATCGCCGCTGCTCGTCGACGGCGCGGACGTGTTCCTCGGCGAGCATGTCAGAGGCCTCACCGAGGCGCTCCAACTGGTCGGTCAGCTGCTCGACGCGCTGGCGCTGATCCTCAACGGGATCGGCGGAAACCGGCGCGGCGACCAGCACGCTCGCCGCCATCGCGAGGGCGGCGGCGATGCCGACGGACCACCGCGTGGTGCGGTCACGACGTGGTCGGCGGGACATGACGAGCTGGGAGCGTAGCGCTCCATGACGAACCGATGACGATCAGGTGACGGTCGGCTCAGAACGACGTCTGCGCCACCGCCGTCGGGAGGACGCGCGTGAAGTCGCCGACCATGCACACGAGCTGGGCAAAGCCCTGGCTGCCGCCGGTGGCCGATGCCATCACCGGGCCATCGAGGCTGCCGGTGCGATCCTCCCACACCGTGCCGCAGCGGTCGACGAGGAAGTCGTAACAGATGTCGGGCCACCCCGGGGTCCCGTGTGGTAGGGAAGCTCGCCCGCAGGATGGCGGGGACGTCCTCGGCGCCGTGTTCGGTGTTCGTCGCCGCGTGGTTGACGAGCAGGATCGCACGTCCTCCGGGTGGAGGGGCCCGGTCGGCCCTTGCCCTTGGTCCCAGCTCGATCGGCGCCGGATCGTGAGTCCCGGCGCCACGTCCAGCCGATCGGTCGGTGGCGCAGGCGGACATGCCGCGAGCAACCAGCGCACCGAGCGTGGCGCTGCTCATCACACGCAACGCGCCGCGCCGCGTCACGGTTGGCGACGGTTCGCACTCGTCACACATCGCGGCCGCTCACCGTCCGCCTACTCCCACTCGCCTATTCCCACTCAATGGTGCCGGGAGGCTTCGAGGTGATGTCGTAGACGACCCGGTTGATGCCGGCCACTTCGTTGATGACGCGGTTCGAGATCCGCTCCAGCAGGTCGTAGGGCAGCCGCGCCCAGTCGGCGGTCATCGCGTCGTCACTCGTCACGGCACGCACGATGATCGGGTGCCCATAGGTGCGCTCGTCGCCCATCACCCCGACCGCACGGATGTCGGCGAGCACGGCGAAGGCCTGCCAGATCTCGCGCTCCAACCCGGCGCCATGGACCTCGGCGCGCACGATGGCATCGGCGTCCTGCAGCAGCGCGACCTTCTCCGGCGTCACCTCGCCAATGATCCGCACGCCGAGCCCGGGGCCGGGGAACGGCTGGCGCCAGACCATCTCGTCGGGCAATCCCAGTTCGTGGCCGAGCGCCCGCACCTCGTCTTTGAACAGCTCGCGCAGCGGCTCGACGAGCTCGAGGCGCATGTCCTCCGGCAGGCCGCCGACGTTGTGGTGGCTCTTGATGACAGCCGCCGTGCCGTCGGCCCCGCCGGACTCGATGAGGTCCGGGTACAGCGTGCCCTGGACGAGGAACTCGGCCTCCACCAGTCCGCCGGTGTGCTCCTCGAAGACCCGGATGAACTCGTCACCGATCGCCTTGCGCTTGGCCTCCGGCTCGGTCACGCCGGCGAGGCGGGCGAAGAACCGCTCGCCGGCATCGACGTGGATCAGCTCGATGCCCATCGATCGGCGGAACGTCTCGGTGACCTGTTCGCTCTCCCCCTTTCGCATCAGGCCGGTGTCGACGTACACACACGTCAGCTGGTGGCCGATGGCGCGATGGACGAGGGCCGCCGCGACGGACGAGTCGACCCCGCCGGAGAGCCCGCAGATCGCCCGACCGCCGCCGATCTGGTCGCGGATGCGACCGACCTGCTCGTCGGTCACCGACGACATCGTCCAGGTGCCGGCAATACCGGCCCGCTCGTGGAGGAAGCGAGCGAGCACGCCCATGCCGTACGGCGAGTGGACGACCTCCGGGTGGAACTGCACGCCGTAGATTGTTCGTGCGTCGTCCTCGAGCACCGCCACCGGCGCGTCGTCGGTGGAGGCCGTTGCGGCGAACCCGGGCGGGGCGACGGTGATCGCGTCGAAGTGGCTCATCCACACGTCGTGCACGTCCGGCGCGTCGTCGGGCAGCAGGCTCGACGGCGCGTCACGATGCAGCTTGGCCCGCCCGTACTCGCCACGCATCCCGCGACCGACCGTCCCGCCGAGTTGCTGGGCGACGAGCTGGGCGCCGTAGCAGATGCCGAGGATCGGCACGCCGAGGTCGTAGATCTCGGGGTCGAGCGACGGCGCGCCGTCGACGTGCACGCTCTTCGGCCCGCCGGACAGGATCAAGGCAGCGGGACGGCGGGCGGCGACCTCGCCCGCCGTGATCCGGTTGGGAACGATCTCGGAGTAGACGTGCAGCTCGCGCACTCGGCGGGCGATCAGCTGGGCGTACTGGGCGCCGAAGTCGATCACCAGCACGGCGTGGTCGTGGGCGCCGTCAGGCGCGGGAACGGCCGTCAAGGATCCGATCGTAGACCCCGCCCGGTCGGTGAGAGGTGAGAGGTGAGGGCACCTGTCGCCCTCCCCTCTCACCTCATCGTCTCATCGACTCCTCCGCGATCCACAGCATGCCGACGAAGTGGATGGCGCCGAAGTGGATGACGCCGTCGTCCGCGCGTCGCGACGATCTCTGCTCCCTCACCGGAGTCGACGAGCAGGCCCGGTCGTCGAGGTAGTGGACGAACGCCCCCAGCGAGGCAGGCATGGACGCTGCCTCTTGCGATGAGGCGCTCAACTTGCGCGGCACGTGGTCGAGGAGGAGCTCGTCGACGTCGTCGCATCGAACCGCATCCTTACGCGACCAGCCTGGCACGGGCCGATGGAAGGGTTGTCTCCGGTGAGAGGTGAGGGGACCTGTCGCGCTCACCTCTCACCTCGCCTCGTGGATGGCGCTGGTAGAAACCCGGTTGATGAGGAGACGAGGCTTGCTGCTGCTCGCCGCGTGCATGGCCGTCGTGGCCTTCGTCTCGTGCTTCGCCGTCGGTCCAGCCGCTGCGACGAGTGAGCCACCGCCTCCGCCGAGCACGGTCCC
>JBPCJW010000156.1:0-71402 GCA_051004915.1 Ilumatobacteraceae bacterium | reverse complement strand
AGGCACGCTCCTCACGCCGTTGTCCGCCACCGATCCGGCGACCTTAGCGCCGTCGGCGGACGGCCCTCACTCGTGAGGTGTCGCGTCAGTGGGACCGACCGTGGCCCTCGCTGTCGTCGCCACCCTCAGCGGTCTCGGCGTCAAATCCGAAACTTCCCGGCGTGACCTTCGGTGTCGTCGTCGCCTTCGGCGGTCTCGGTGTCTGCCAACCGGTACCTCCCGTGCCCTTCGGCGTCCTCTCGGTCACGGTCGTTGGTGTCGTTGTCGCGGTTCATGACGATCTCCGTTCGTTGGGTGCGCACTCCACATCATCGTCGCATCGCGCTCGTCGGTCTGTCGGCCAGCCGACATTTCCGTGTTCAGGCGACCACGTCGGGTCCGCACACCAGGGTGCTGGCGAGGACACAGCTCTGCGGAACCGCGGTGACGTCGTCGGCGATGTCGGTCACGGCGGCCAGGATCCGTTGCAGGCTCGTCGTAAAGGAGAATTCCTAGACCCACCCGAGTCCCGTCATGCACTTCGATGTGTGGTCGTTCGCCAAGGCGCACCGACCTTGAACCTGGTGCCAAGTTGGCACAAGGTTCGACCGACGACACGAAGACCCGCACGAAGGTCGCCAAGGCCGTCGGGATGGGCCGCACGTTCTACGCCAAGGCCAAGGCCGTCGTGGCCGCAGCGGAGGAGGGGTCCTACAGGCCCCGTGGGCTCGCCACACAGCCCGTAGCGACGTCCCGGTAGCCGACCTACCTGGCCGAGTCGGTGCAGCCCTTGGCAGAGACACGGAGGATGGGACAGGTCTGTCTCATCCCGTGACACGAGCGTGACACAGCGCGCCGAGTTGAGGCGTGAAACGGTGAGAACCGTCGAGACGGGAAATGCCTGGTCAGATAGCATTTCGGCGCATCACTGCAGGTAGTCGAAACGGCCCTGCCCAGCCTTCCAAGCTGGTGGTGCGGGTTCGATTCCCGTCACCCGCTCCAGAGGAAGTCCTGTCGGCGGCGAGCGTGCGAATGCTGACGGCTGAGCGGATCTCCCCCTCGACGCGTCGGTCGTGGTCGTCGATCCCGAAGAGCGCGGTCCACGCCATCGGTCCCAGTCGCCGTCGCGGATCTGGGTCCGCCCCTCCCCGTCCCGACGGAAGGTCAACGTCCGCGAGGACAGCGGATCGATCGCGTCGGTCCTCATCGCCACGCTGAGCCCGGATTCCGCCGAATCATGTCGGAGCGATCGTTCGAGGTCGTGAAGTTGAGCTGGGGCGTCTCGTTGGTGACCAGCCACGCGTCCACGTCCTCGGCGTCGAATCGGACGTAGCGGCCGACCTTGAGGTAGGGAATCCGCTTCTCGAGGACGAGGCGCACTGGCACGTTCAGCCGCTCCGCTGCGCGCAGCCCAACAGCTGCCCGTTCATACGCACTCCTCGTGATCGTCGGCCGGACCGCCCGAATCACGCCCCTGCGTTCGGGCGGGATACCGGACACGGCTCGGGTGGTCTGAACCGTCCACCCCGGAGAAGGAGTCTCCGCGCGCGCCAACGGCACAACTCTCTCGCGACAGCCGAGGTAGTCGGCTCGGGGCACCGCGGTCGGTCAGTCGGTCGCAGAGCGGCAGGAAGGGAACCGGCGGTGGGTCTCGAGCATGGCCGTGCCTCCGGTGTCATCGGGTGGATCGGACGTCCGTCCTCACCCATACAGCGACCCTCGCCGACGCCAAGTGTCCCAGGATTCTTGAGACAACACCGCCGGCCGGTGCTACACAGCCGAGCTGGCGCCTCAGGCGGGCCGCACGACGTTGACACCGAGGTTGGGTGTCTCAGCGAGGCGCAGGTCCGTCGTCACCAGCGTGGCGTCGAGGTGCTTGGCGAGCACGATGTAGAGCGCGTCGTACACGGTGAGGTTGTGCCGCCTCGCGGCCGCGATCAGCGGGCCGGCGTGTCGCTGCGGTTGGTCGTGCGCGAGATCGCCGGCACCCCGATCGACCCCAGTGACCTGCCGGACGTGCCCGAGCTGGTCCAGCGAACAGTGTTCATCGAGCAGGTCGAGCTGCCGCCCCTCCCCTAGATGACCGATTCCAAGGGTTGAGGGTCCGCGGTGGCGTGATGGAGGGCGTCCATGATCGGCGTTGCTAACCCAGCGTGATCTTGGAGGACCTGATGGACGCCGATCTGGACACCCTCGCGACTGCACTGTACGCGCGGATCGATGACACGCTGAAGGACCGCCCCGAGCTGGTGCCGTGGCGTCCGAAGGTCGGCATCGCCCCGAAGCTGTCGGACGCCGAACTGTTGACGGTGGCGGTGCTGCAGGCGTTGCAGGGGTTCGCCCACGAGGCCCGCTGGCTGCGCCACGCCCGTGAGCATCTGACCCATCTGTTCCCTTATCTGCCTGGTCAGGCCGGCTACAACAAGCGTTTGCGGAAGTCGACGGTGCAGTTGCAGGCGTTGATCCGGGTGCTCGCCGAAGACACCGACGTGTGGGCCGATGACACCTGGCTGATCGACTCGACCCCGATCGAGTGCGGACGTTCGGTGCCCACGGCGAAGCGTTCGAACCTCGCGGGGTGGGCCGGCTACGGGTATTGCGCCAGCCATTCCCGCTACTTCTGGGGGCTGCGTCTGCACCTCGTCGCGACCCCTGCCGGACTACCGATCACGTTCGCCTTGGCCAACCCCAAGATCGACGAACGCGACATCGCCATCGACCTGTTCGACAGCGACCCGGCCCTACTGGTCGGCCGCGCCGGTCAGGTCATCGTCGCCGACAAGGGCTATGCCTCGGCCGAGTTCGAGACCCGCCTCGGCGCACACGGTGTCGAACTCCTCCGCCCGGCCCGCCGCCGCGAAGCACCGCGACGTGGCGCCGCCCAGCTCAAGCCGATACGGCAGATCATCGAATCGGTCAACGCCACCTTGAAAAAGGCCAGCTCAGCCTGGAACAACACGGTGGCCACAGCCAACAAGGCGTGCTCACCCGAGTGCTCCAACGACTCCTCGCCCTCACCGCCGCCATATGGCACAACCACCACACCGGCCAACCCGTCCTACGATCACTCACCGCCTACGACCACTGACACCCCTTGGATTTTGTCATCTAGCGATACGCATCTGCTGCTGCGTGAGCGAAGACCACAGCCCGCCGTCGTTCACACACACCGGCGTCGGCTGCATCTACGTCAAGGATTCGACCCTGGACGAAACGAATCTGGGCCGGTTCCCTGCCAGCTGTTGGCAAGGATCCCGCCCAGATGTCGTGGCCGGGTGAACGTGGAGCCGTCGGCGTGTCACGATGCGGCCATGACCAGCGCAGAAGAGTTCAAAGAGTTCAACAAGGGCGTGATCGCCGAGTTCCGCGAGCGCGGTGGTGTCGTCGGCGGCCCGTTCGAGGGCGCGCCGATGATCCTCGTCAACCACACGGGCGGCAAGTCCGGCAAGCCGTACACGTCTCCCCTCGTGTACACACGCGACGGCGACAGCTACGTGATCATCGCCTCCAAGGGCGGGGCGCCAGAACACCCGCAGTGGTTCCACAACCTCGTCGCCAATCCCGACGTCACGCTGGAGGTCGGTACGGAGACGTTCCCGGCGCGGGCGCGGGTCACCGACGGCGAGGAACGGGAGCGGCTGTACTCGGCCCAAGCCGCCCTGATGACGAACTTCGCCGAGTACGCCAAGGCAACGGATCGCGAGATCCCGGTGGTCGTCCTCGAACGAACCTGAACGGAGCGACGGAGTGGCGCGTCACCTCAGTCGTCGATGACGCACTGCTGGGCGGTGATCGCAGCCTCGTCGTAGGCGGCGAAGCCCGGTGCGCCCGGCTCGAGTCCCGGTGGCGCGATGAGCACTGTGGCAGGCAGTGGTTGGCGGAAGAGTTGGATGATCGTGGCCTCGTTGGCGGGAAGGAAGAACGAGTCGTTGCCGCCCTCCTCGCCCAACCGCTGGCCGGTCTCGCCGTCGTAGGCGTGGAAGTAGCGGGAGATGGCGGTCACGTTGGTCACCGTGAAGTCAGCGACCCCCTCCGGGTACTTGCACTGGAACTCCAGGTCGAGGATCGATGCGAGCGGCGGTGGCGGTTCACATGTCGGTGGGCTGCACGGGCCGAGGAACGTGGCGGGGATCGCCGCCACGCTGAGCAACCGGTAGTTCATCGTCGTGCCTCCTGCCCCATCGGCGACATCTGCCGCCGGGTGGATGACGCGCCGGAACCGCCGCTGATACCAACCGGACCGAACCGTCATCGACCCGTAAGGTCGCACGGTGCGATTCGTCGTGATCGGCCCCGGGGCCGTCGGCGGAACCCTCGCCGTGCGGTTGGTCGCATCTGGTCGCGACGTCACCGTCATCGCCCGGGGTGAGCACCTCACGGCGATCCAGGCGAAGGGCCTCGAACTGCGCGATCCGGGCGGCGCACGGGTGGTCCGCGTCAAGGCCCTCGACGACCCGGGGGCCGTCGACTGGAGCAGCGAGGACATCGCGCTGCTCGCCGTCAAGTCGCAGGACACGGCGGCGGTGCTGCGGCGACTCGCCGAGGTGGCGCCGGTCGAGCTGCCGCTGGTCTGCGTCCAGAACGGCGTGACCAACGAGCCAGAAGCATTGCGCTACTTCTCGCACGTCTACGGGGCCGTGGTGATGTGCCCGACCGTGCACCTGCGCCCGGGCGTCGTGGTCGCCCACTCCCACCCGGTGCCGGGCATCCTCGACGTGGGGCGGTTCCCGTGCGGCATCGATGCGACGACGGTCGCGGTGGCCGAAGGGTTCGAGGAAGCCGGCTTCGTGTCGCAACCGATCGACGACCTCGCCCGTTGGAAGTGGGCCAAGCTCGTGACCAACCTCGGCAACGCGATCGAGGCGCTGTGCGGTCCGGCCGCCCGTTCCGGCCGGCTCGGCTCGATGGTCACCGCTGAGGGCTACGCCGTCCTCGCCGCGGCGGGGATCGATCACGCCTCAGCGGACGAGGACCGCCAGCGGCGCAGCAACATCATGTCGCTGCATCCCGTCGACGGCGAACATCGCCTGGGCGGATCGACGTGGCAGAGCGTGTCGCGAGGCACCGCCACGGAGACGGATCTGCTCAACGGCGAGATCGTCCGCCTGGCGCGACTGCACGGGATGCGCGCACCCCTGAACGAACTGTTGCAGCGCCTGGTCCGAGAGTTCGGCCTGACCGGGACGCCGCCAGCGGCGATGACCGAGGAAGAGGTGCTCGCCGCGCTCGCCAACTGACTGCCCCATGGGACCTCAGCTACGATCGCGTCGATCCGTGCCGGCTGTTCGCCGGCGCAGCGCACCTGGATCTCAGTTGGGGCGCCTGCGGCGTCCCCGCCTCCGTGGTCGCCGACCTTCTCGGCTCGAAGCGGGGGCATGATCTTGAAGGGCGTTTCCGGCTCGCGAACGCTCTGGCGGATCACTCGATCCAGCAACGACTGCGCCGCGATGCCGCTGCAATGAGGGGGCGACCGGCACGTGGACGGGATCGTCGAGGTTCGTCACGGGGGAACACTTCGACGAGACGGGAGTGTTCTCCTTGCGTTCCTGTTTGCGCCGGCGCGCCCGTCAGCGAAAGCTTCGCCTCAGACGTTGCCGTTCTGAACGTCTGTTTGATATGATGATCACATGTTTCGGAGCGGTGTCGTCGGGGAGGTGGAGCACCTCGTCAACCACGACCCGGCCGTCTGTGACCGCACCGAACTCACCGCCCTGGTGACGGTGACCAACCGGGTCCGCGGCTGGCTCGACGCCCTCGATGTGCGCATCGCCCTACGCGCCAGCGACCTCGCCGCGCAGGGGTCGTGCGCCGCAGCGGCCGACGTCCTCACCGGCGGCGGACGTCGCTCGTGTCGTGACGCCGACAGTGCCGCCCGCCGGGCCACGGTGTGCGATCAGCTCCCCTACCTCCACGACGCCCTCGCCGCCGGCACCGTCTCGGCCGGGCACGTCGACCTCATCGCTCGCACGGCCAGCACCCTGTCCGCCGCCGGGCGCGCCCAGCTCGCCGACCTGGAGCCAGCGATCGTCGCCTCCGCCGCCGCCTCCAGCGTCGAGGAGTTCGGGCGAGAGATGACCCGGCTCGGGCGCATCTTTTCCCGCGACGACGGCGAGCACACGCACGACGCCAACCGCACGGCGCGTCGCGTTCGGCGCTGGGTCGACCGGATCACTGGCATGTGCCACACCCACCTCGAGCTCGACGCGGAGACCGACGCCCACGTCGCGGCCGCCCTCGATGCAGCGCTCGCCGCCGCACGCGCCAAGCCGCAGGATCCGGACCTGACGTTCGACCAGCTGCAGGCTGACGCGCTTGACGACCTGATCACCCGCCCGCCCGGCAAGAGCAACGACGGTGGCGATGCCCGGGTTCCAGATGTCACGGTGCTGATCGACCTCGAGACGCTGCGCCACGGACTGCACGACCACTCGGTCGCCGAAAGCGGTGACGCCAACCCGCTCCCCCCGACGACCATCCGACGCATGTGTTGCGAGGCGACGATCATCCCCATCGTGCTGAACGGTGACGGCGTGGTCGTCGACCAGGGTCGCGCCCGCCGAGTGGCGACTCGCGAGCAGCGCCGTGCCCTGCGCGCCATGTATTGCACCTGCGCCTACCCCAACTGCCCCGTTCGGTTCGACGACTGTCAGATCCACCACGTCGAGCCATGGGACCTTGGCGGTGCGACGGACCTGCCAAACCTGTTGCCGTTGTGCACGCGGCACCACCACCTCGTCCACGAAGGCCGCTGGACGCTGACCCTCCAACCGGACCGCACGATCACCCTCTGCCGTCCTGACGGCAGCGTCCACTTCCGCGGCCTCACCGTCGACCGGGCGCCGACCGGCGTCGCCGCCGACCGGCCATCCGGCGTGCCTCCCGACCCTCCGCCCGGCGACGAGCACCAACCCCCGGCGGACGTCGACCGGCCGCTGCCACGGTGGACACCTGCGGCGAACTCGCAGATCCCAGGACACGTGCTCCGCGCCGCCATTCGAGCGGAAGCGGAGCGCGCCGCCGCATCCGCAGCTTCCGACGGCCCACCGCCGGTCGCAGCCGACGACAACGACCTCAAGGCCCGCCTCCGGGGCGCCGTCGAGCTCGCAACGCAACGGCCGCTGACCTTCCACCACCACCACCACCAGACGCGCCGCGCGGGCGTTGCCGACGATGCCGCCCGCCCGCCTGCTCGAGATGGCTTTGGCGCCGACGAGGCGGCATCAGCCCGCCAGCGGCGACGGCCACCGCCCCGGGCACCAGCGGCATGACGTTCGACCGACCGGTGCTGCCACACTCGCACCTCGTGCACCTGCTCGCCGCCACCGCTGTCGTCACCCTGCTCGTCTCGACAGCTGGCTGCAGCGACGACGGGGCGGATGGCGGCGGTGACGGCGAGGTCGCGTCGACGGTGACCTCGCTAACCCCGTCGTCGGCGGCAGCGGCGAGCACCTCGACGACCACGACCGCGGCGCCCACTACGACAACGACCGAGCAGCCGACGACCGCCGCGCCCACCACCACCGGGGCCACCACGACGACCGAGGCGCCCACCACCAGCACGACCGAGGCGCCGACGATCCTCGTCGATCCTCTCGTCGCCGCGACCGCGTACGCCGCAGCGGGGCCGTTCCCGGTCGGGGTGGTCACCTTGCAGCTGGCCAAGGGTCCGTTCGTCGAGGTGTGGTACCCAGCGGCCGAACCCGTCACCGGCACCGTCAGCTACGACGTCCGCGACTACACACCCGAGGCGATCCGCGCCCTGCTGACCGCCGACTTCCCGGCGTCGTTCACCTACCCTGCTGCCCGCGACGTGGCTGCCGCGCCCGGGCCGTTCCCCGTGGTGCTGTTCAGTCACGGCTTCTCCGGCATCCGGGTGCAGTCGAGCTTCCTCACCTCGCATCTGGCGTCGTGGGGGATGATCGTCGTCGCACCCGACCATCCGAGCCGGGCGCTGCCCGACGTGTTGCTCGGCACGGCGACCGGCGACCGGGCCGGCGCCGTCGACGACCTCCTGCGTTCGTTGGAGCTGCTGCAGGCCGAGAACGCCACGGCCGGCAGTCGGTTCGAGGGCCGCGTCGACGCCGAACGTGTCGGCGTGGTCGGACACTCCGCCGGCGGCGGCACCTCCATCGCCGCCGCGCTCGACCCGCGCATCGACGGGTACGTCTCCCTGTCCGCTGGCGGGCCGGCGGAGGGCGCGGCCTACCCGGTAACACCCAGCCTGTTCGTCGCCGGCTCGCTGGACGCGGTCGTCCCGCCAGCCGAACGGACCATGCCTGCGTTCGCGGGCGCGCCGTCGCCGTCGACATACGTCGAACTGGCAGCGACCGGGCACCAGGGGTTCACGGACTTCTGCACGTTCGGCAACGGCACCGGCATCATCGGCATCGCCGAAGCGTCCGGGCTCGGCGGGTTACTCGACGCCCAGCCGCAGTTCCGCACGCTCGGCGAGGACGGCTGCCTCCCGCCGAACGTCCCGGTCGACCAGGCCTTCCCGGTGATCCGACACTCGACGACCTCGTTCCTGCGCGCCCTGTTCGCCGACGACGCAACCCCGGTCGGGCTCGGTCCCGAGCTCGGCGAGGCCTACACCATCGACGTCACGGTCGAGTCGAGGTGACCGGCGACGCCGCCGCGAGCTACGCCAGGTCGTAGGCCGACGGGTGGCGCGGCTGGTAGAGCATCATCTCGCCGCCACCGGGCACGACGAACATAGCCGTCAACCCGAAGCCGTCGTCGCGCACGTCCTGGGAGAATTCGACCCCCCGCTCGCGCAGGTCGGCGACGGTCGCCTCGATGTCGTCGCACATCAGCGAGATCTGGTGGTGCTGCCCTCCGCCGTGGTCGGTCGGGTGGACACCCATCTCGCTCGGGCCGGTCTTGAAGATCAGCCAGCCGCCGCCGGCGTCGATGCCGGACCACTGCAGCACGTCCCGGAAGAACGCCCGGGCCTCGTCGGCGTCGTCGGCGTACACGAGGGTGTGGACGGCAGTGATCATGGACGCACAACCTATTCTCGGCGCTGTGTCCGACGATTACGAAGACCTCACCCAGTGCGCCCTCTCGCCCGAGCGGGAGGCCGAGCTCGTCAACACCGCTCGGGAGTGCGTGTTCATGTGGACCAACCGGGACGGTGAAGCGTTCGGGGTGGTCATGTCCTACCTCCCCAAGGATGGCGTGCTGTGGCTGACGGCGGCCGAGCGGCGGGCCCGCATCAGCGCCGTCCGCCGGTTCCCACGCGCCGCCGTGTGCATCAACAGCAGCGGGACCGGTCTCGGCGGCGGGCGCACGGTCACCTACAAGGGCACGTGCACCGTGCACGACGACCGCGCCACGAAGGACTGGTTCTACCCTGAGTTCGCCCGCCGTCTGCGCCCCGACTCCGAGCGGGCAGCGTCGGTGTTCCAGGAGTTCCTCGACTCGCCCCACCGGGTGATCATCGAGTTCGTGCCCGACTACTCGTTGAGCTTCGACGCCCAGCTGATGTGGGCCCGCTCGCCGGAGGCGGTCAGCTGAGCCTCTCCCACGGTCCGCCCGCTTCGGACAAGCAGGTCGCCTACCTCCTCGTCCTGCTCCGCAAGGCCGGCCACGAGGGGTTCCGCGACGCCCGCCACCCGCTCGGGCTGACCCAGCGACAGGCTTCGGGCAAGTTCACCCGTTCCGAGGCGTCGACCCTGATCGAGCAGCTGCTGGAGACCGACAGCACGCCGCCGGCCAACGAGCGTCCGTGGTCGCAACCGACGCTCACCTCGACCGACACCGCGACGGGCACCTCGACTGGCCCATCGACCGGCGCACCGGCCGAGCTCGGCGACGAGCTGAGCCGTCTGCGCCACCTGCCGGCGGAGGTCCTCGCCACCGAGCTGGGACGTCGTGGTTGGACGGTGACACCGCCTCCACCCGCTGGGAGGCGTTGACGTCTCGTCTGCTAGGACGGGTCCATGACCAGCGACACGAACACCGTGACGACCAGCTTCGACAAGCTCTACATCGACGGCGCCTGGACGGCGTCCGATTCGACCGAGACGATCGACGTGATCGACTCGATCTCCGAGGACGTGATGGCCACCATCCCCGCCGGGACGGCGGCCGACGTCGACCGCGCCGTCGCGGCGGCCAAGGCTGCGTTCGACACGTGGGCGGCCACGCCGGTCGAGGAGCGGGCCAAGTACCTCAGCCGCATCGGCGACTCCCTGGGCGCCCGGATGGACGAGATCGCCACGACCATCTCCAAGGAGACGGGGATGGCGAAGTGGCTCTCGCAGCTCGTCCAGGTCGGCCTGCCGATCAACAGCTTCAAGACGGCTGCCGCGCTGGCCGAGAGCTACCAGTTCGAAGAGGAGTCCGGCAACTCATTGATCGTGCGTGAGCCGATCGGGGTCGTCGCCTGCATCACGCCGTGGAACTACCCGCTGCACCAGATCTCGGCGAAGGTCGCCTACGCCATGGCTGCCGGGTGCACGGTCGTGCTCAAGCCGAGTGAGATCGCCCCCGTCGACGCCTTCATCCTCGCCGAGATCATCGACGAGGTCGGCCTGCCGGCCGGCGTGTTCAACCTCGTGTCCGGCGACGGACCGACGGTCGGCGAGGCGATGGCCGGCCACCCGGACGTCGACATGGTCTCGTTCACGGGCTCGACCCGGGCTGGCAAGCGGGTCGCCCAGCTCGGCGCCGAGACGATCAAGAAGATCGCCCTCGAGCTCGGCGGCAAGTCGGCCAACGTCCTCCTCGCCGACCTCGACCAAGAGGCGTTTGCCAAGGCGGTGGGCGACGGCGTGCAGAAGGCGTTCCTCAACTCCGGCCAGACCTGCTCGGCGCTGACCCGCATGCTCGTCCCGCGTGACCGCCTCGAGGAGGCCGAGCAGGTCGCCGCCAAGGCGGTCGAGGGCGTCAAGGTCGGCGACCCGTTCGAAGAGGGCATCCACCTCGGCCCGCTGGCCTCGGCCGCGCAGCGCGAGCGCGTGCAGGGCTACATCCAAAAGGGCATCGACGAGGGCGCAACGGTGGTGGCCGGCGGCATCGGGGCACCCGATGGCCTGGACTCCGGGTTCTTCGTCAGGCCGACCGTGTTCTCCGACGTGCGCCCGGACATGACGATCGCCCAAGAGGAGATCTTCGGACCCGTCCTGTCGATCCTTCCCTACGACAGCGAGGACGAGGCCGTGGAGATCGCCAACGGCGTCGTGTACGGGCTGGCCGGCGGCGTGTGGTCAGGCGACAAGGATCACGCCGTCAAGGTCGCCCGGCGCCTGCGCACCGGCCAGGTCGAGGTCAACGGCGGGGCGTTCAACCCGAGCGCCCCGTTCGGCGGCTACAAGCAGTCCGGCATCGGACGCGAGTACGGCCACCACGGCTTGGAGGAGTTCCTCGAGGTCAAAAGCCTCCAACTGTAGGAGCTCAACTGTCCGGAGCAACCGACTCACAAGGGTCGGTTGCCCCGGACAGAACGGTCTTGATGGACGATCTGGCGCAGCTGTTCCGGCTCGACGGGCGGCGCGCGCTCGTCGTCGGGGCGGGGCGCGGGATCGGTGCGGCGGCCGCTGCGGGGTTGGCTGCGTTCGGGGCAACCGTCTGGTGCGCCGATGCCGACCTTGCTGCGGCGCAGGGCACGGCTGACGACATTGTCGCGGGCGGCAGCACGGCAAGCGCGCATCGCGTTGACCTGCTGGACGGCGCATCTATCGACGCTCTCGCCGACGAGGTTGGCGCGCCCGACATCCTTGTCACCACCCCGGCGATCAACGTGCGCAAGGCGATCGTCGACTACACCGACGACGAGCTGGACCGCGTCGTCGACCTCAACCTGAAGGGCACGTTCCGGCTGTGCCGCACCTTCGGGCGCCTGATGGCCGCCATCGGTCGCGGCTCGATGATCGGGTTCTCGTCCATCCGCTCCCAGACCACCGAGCCGGGGCAGGGCGCCTACGCCGCGACCAAGGCGGCGACCGTCATGCTGTTCAAGACGCTGGCCGCAGAGCTCGGGCCGAGCGGTGTGCGGGCCAACACCATCGCCCCCGGCGTGGTGGAGACGCCGCTGACGCAGCCGATCATCGATCGGCCGGAGTGGTACCGCGCGTACGCCGACAAGACGATCCTGCGGCGCTGGGCCCAACCGGCGGAGCTCGTCGGCGCGGTCGTCTACCTTGCATCCGATGCCAGCAGCTACGTCACCGGCACGACGCTTTTCGTCGATGGCGGCTGGACGGCAGCCGATGGCCGCTTCGCCCCGCCGACGTGAGCACCCCCATGAGTGACCTGCTCGACGCCGAGGGACTCGTCGAGTTCGCCCAGCAGCTCGTGCGCATCCCGAGCGTGCACGATCCGGCAACTGGCCGCAACGAGGAACCGGCGGCAGCACTCGTTGCCGATCAGATGGGCGCGTTCGGCTGGCGGCCGGAGCTGGATGTCGTCGCGCCGGGCAGGCCGAACGTGATCGCCGTGGTCGACGGTGGCGGCGGGGCGGGACCGACGCTGATGTTCGAAGGCCACACCGACGTCGTGATGGAGGGCGAAGGTTGGACCGTCGACCCGTTCGGCGGGGAGGTGCGCGCCGGCAAGCTGTGGGGGCGCGGCGCCGCGGACATGAAGGGCGGCCTGGCCGCCATGTTGTTCGCCACAGATGCCCTGGCCCGTCGAGGCCCGTTCCCGGGACGCGTCGTGCTCGCCGCACTGGTCGACGAAGAGGGCATGATGCTCGGGGCCAAGGATCTCGTCGCCAGGGGCCGCACCGACGGCGTCGACGCAGCCATCTGCTGCGAGCCGGAGGGCGGCGAGATCTGCCACGTCGCCAAGGGCGCCCTGCGCTTGCGTATCGACCTGCACGGCAAGATGGCGCACGGCGCGATGCCGTTCCAGGGCCGCAACCCGAACCGTGGTGCAGCCGCCGCGATCGATGCGCTGGCCGGCATGGAGCGGGAGCTGCAGGTGCGCCACGGTGAGCATCCGCACCTCGGCCTGGTGTGGGTCACGCCGACGGTGCTCGCCGCCGGCGAGGCCGTGCAGATGAACGTCATGCCGGCCAACGCGTCGGTGTGGGTCGACGTGCGCACGATCCCCGAGGTCGATCACGACGACCTCGTCGCCGAGCTGACCGCCCTCGTCCGGGCGGCGGCGCGCGCGCACGGCATCGATGTCGAGGTGACGGTCATCGACGACCGCCCGGCCGTTGCGACCGCCGAGGACGACCGCCTCGTGCGGTCCGTGTGGGACGCCCACGCCGCGGTCACCGGCACGCTGCCGCGACTCGGAGGCGTGCCGGGCGCCACCGACGGCACGGTCATCACGTCGCGCACGGGCATGCCGTCGGTCGTCTACGGACCCGGCGGCAAGTGGATCGCCCACCAGGCCGACGAGTTCGTCGAGGTCGACGACCTGATCACCCACGCTCACGTGTACGTCGAAGCGGCGGACCGCTACCTGCGGGCGTGACGATCAGCCAACACAACGACCTCACCGATGTCGCCGGCGTCCTCGTCGGTCACCACCAGCGCACCGGCAAGGGCTGGCTGACCGGCACGACCGTGGTGCTGCCGCCCGCCGGCACCGTCGGGGGCGTCGACGTGCGCGGCGGCGGCCCGGGCACTCGGGAGACCGATCCGCTGCACCCGCTGAACATGGTCAGCGAGGTCGACGCGATCTGCTTGACCGGCGGCAGCGCGTACGGCCTCGACGCCGCCGGTGGCGTGATGACGTGGTTGGAGGAGCGTGGCCGTGGCTTCAAGATCGGCCGACTCCCCCACCACGTCGTGCCGATCGTCCCGTCGGCGGTGATCTTCGACCTCGGCGCAGGCGGCGTGTTCACGAACCGTCCGACCGCCGAGTTCGGTCGCCGGGCGGCGGCCGCAGCGCGCGTCGGTCCGACCCGGCAGGGCACGGTCGGCGCCGGCACCGGCGCGCATGCCGCGGCGCTGAAGGGAGGCATCGGTTCGGCCAGTGTCGTCACGCCGAGCGGCATCACCGTCGCCGCCCTCGTCGTGCTCAACTCCGGGGGCAGCCCGGTCGACCCGGCGAGTGGGCGACTGTGGGGCGCCCGCTACGGGGTCGGCGACGAGTTCGCCTGCCTCCGCCGACCGGTCGGACGGGAGGTCACGGCGTTCCGGCGGCTGGCGTTCACCCCGCCGACGCTGAACACGACACTGGCGGTGGTCGCCACGGACGCCCGTCTGAGCAAGCCGGAGTGCACTCGCCTCGCCGGCGCCGGCCACGATGGGATGGCGCGGGCGATCAGCCCGATCCACACGTACACCGACGGCGACGTGTGCTTCACGTTGGCGACGGGAGCGCACGAGTTGCCAGAGGATGCGCCGGACAGCTTCATCCGCCCGGCGCTCATGCGGTTCGCGCAGTTGACGACGGTGATCGCGGCGGCTGCCGATGTGGTGGCCCGAGCGGTCGTCCACGCCACGCTCGCCGCCACGTCCGCCGGCACGATGATCAGCTATCGCGACCAGTTGCCGTCTGCGATGGGCTGACCGCGCGGTGCGTCAGGCGGGGAGCTTGGGGACGGCGCGCAACAGGGCCCTCGTGTACTCGTGGGTCGGCGTGGTGAACACCGTCGCCGTCGGTCCCTGCTCGACGACGACGCCATCGCGCATGACCAGCACGTCGTCGCACAGGTAGCGCACCACGCCGAGGTCGTGGGAGACGAGGATCAGGCTGAACCGATACTCGTCGGCCAGGCGGGCGAGCAGGTCGAGGATCTGCACGCGCACTGACACGTCGAGGGCGCTGACGGGCTCGTCACCGACGAGCAGCGCCGGCCGAGCGGCGATCGCTCTGGCGATGGCCACCCGCTGCTGCTGGCCACCCGACAGCTCGTGCGGGTAGCGCGTGCGCCACGAAGGATCCAGACCGACCGACTCCAGGACCTCGGCGATGCGCCCGCCATGTTCCTCCTCGACCTCCAAGCACACCAGCGGCTCGCGGATGATCGAGCCGATCGTCATGCGGGGATCGAGCGAGCTCGACGGGTCCTGCAGCACGACCTGCGCCTGCCGCCGGAACCAGCGCAGCTGCCGTGGCCGACCAGGCGCGACCGGTCGTCCGCGAAACCACACGTCGCCCGTCGTGGCCCGATCGAGACCGAGCAGCACGCGCACGAGCGTCGACTTCCCCGACCCGGACTCACCGACGATGCCGAGGCTGCCCCCCTCCTCCAGCACCACGTCGACGCCGTCGACGGCCCGTCGGACGGCGCGTGGCCCGAACAGCGACCGGCGGGGCAGGGCGTAGTGCCGGCGGATCCCCTCCGCCCGCAGCAGTGGCGCACCGCTCATGGGAGCACCCCACGGTGGGCGGTGACGCCGGGAAGGAACGCAACAGGTGCTCGGCCATGAGCGACAAGACCGTGCTGCTGATTCACTCGGTCGAAGACTCCCTCGCTCATGGGAGCCACCACACGGTAGGCGGTGACGCAGGGAAGGAACGCAACAGGTGCTCGGCCATGAGCGACAACACCGTGCTGCCGATCCACCCGGTCGAAGACTCCCGCGCTCATGTCAGCACCCCACGGTGGGCGGTGACGCCGGGAAGGAACGCAACACGTGCTCGGCCATGAACACAACACCGCGCTGCCGATCCACCCGGTCGAAGACTCCCTCGCTCATGTCAGCACCCCACCGTGGGCGGTGACGCCACGAAGCAGCCCAACACGTACTCGGCCATGAACGACAAGACCGTGCTGCTGATCCACTCGGTCGAAGATCCCTCGCTCATGGGACGCCCAGACCGGTCTGGCGGGCGGCGTCCAGCAGCCGGCGGGTGTACTCCTGCTCGGGGTGGCGGACCATCGTCGCTGCGTCGCCGCGCTCGACGATCTGACCCTCGCGCACCACGACGATCTGGTCGGCGATGAACGAGACCAGGGCGAGGTCGTGGCTGATGAAGATCAGCGCCGTGCCGTCCTCGTCGACGAGCTCGCGCAGCAGGGCCATGATCTCCGCCTGCACGGTGACGTCGAGTGCCGTCGTCGGTTCATCGGCGATCAACAGCGCCGGCCGGCAGGCCAGCGCCATGGCGATGCCCACCCGCTGGCGCTGCCCGCCGGACAGCTGGTGCGGGTAGGCGCGCACGAGACGATCGGGTTCGGGTAGGCCGACCCGGGCGCACAGCTCCTCGGCGGCGACGACCGACGACCGACGACCGACGCCGCGGTGCAGCCGCAATGGCTCGGAGATCTGCCGGCCGATGCGCATCACTGGGTTGAGCGCCGTGCGCGGATCCTGGAAGACCATCGACACCGTGTCGCCGCGCAGCTTGGCGACGACGCGATCCGGCTGTCCGATCACGTCACGCCCGTCGAGCCGGACGCGACCCGTGACGACGGCGGCGTCGGGAGCCAGACCGACCGCGGCGAGCGCGGTCAGCGTCTTGCCCGACCCCGACTCGCCGATCACACCGAGACGGTCGGCCGGCGCGAGCTGGAACGAGACGCCATCGACCACCGGCCGACCGGCGAACTCGATGCGCAGGTCCTCGACCTCCAACAGTGGCGCGGTCATCGGCCGGTGACCTCGGATGCGGCGGTGACCGCTGGCTCAGGGCGATCGACCCGTGCCGCGATCTCGGGCGACACGGCGGCGTCCCGGCTGCGCAGCCGTGGGTCGACGGCGTCACGCAGCGCATCTCCGAGCAGGTTGAGGCCGAGCGTCGCCCCGATCACCGCCAGCCCGGGGAAGATGAGCGCGGCGGGGTGGACGGTCACCGTCCGCTGCAGCTCGGACACCATCCGTCCCCACGACGGCGTCGAGACGGGCGTCAGGCCGAGGTAGCTCAACGCCGCCTCGGCAAGCACGGCGAGGGCAGCGATCAGGGACACCTGGACGATCACCGTCGAGGCGATGTTGGGGATGACGTGGCGCCACACGGTGCGCCACGTCGACGATCCACTCGCCGCAGCCGTGACGATGTAGTCCTGCGTCAGCACCCTCGCCACCTCGGCCTTCACGACGCGGGCCAGCACGACGCCGGATCCGAAACCGATGGCGAGGGACACGGTCCACACCGAACCGCCGAGGGCGGCGACGAAGACGAGGGCGAGGATCAGCGTTGGCAGGGCGATGAGCACATCGATCAGGTAGGCGACCGACTCGCCGAGGAGTCGCGGCAGGATGGCGCTGGCGATGCCCAGCACGAGCCCGACGACGGTCGCCAGCGCTGCTGACGCCAACGTGACGAAGAGCGTCGTGCGGGCGCCGACGAGCACCTGCGACAGGAGATCCTTGCCGCCCCCGTCGGTGCCGAACGGGTGCGACCACGAGATCGCCAACCAGCGCTCCGACGGGGTGATCTTGGACGGGTCGTAGGGCGTCCAGACCATCGAGATCAGCGCACTGACGACGATGATCCCGACGAGAACGAGCCCGAGCCGCCCCGTCCACGATTTGAGGACGTAGTTCATCTGGTCACCTGCGCGCGGCCTGTGCAAACTGCGCACGCTGCAGGTGGCGAGGCCAGGGAACGCAATGACGACTCATCCGGTCACCCGAGCCGTCGCATGACTCATCGTTCGATGCGCAGTCGGGGATCGACCACGCGATGGAGGACGTCGACGAGGAAGCCGATGACCAGCACGACGACGGCGATCAGCACCACCGTTCCCTGCACCTTCTCCAGGTCGCGTGAGCCGACGTCGCGCACCAGCATCTGACCGACGCCGGGAAGCGTGAAGACCTGCTCGATGATGACGATGCCCGCGATCAGGCTGGCGATCTGCACGCCGAGGACGGAGATGATCGGCAGGGAGGCGTTGCGCAGCCCGTGGCGCCACAGCGCCTGCGTGCGGGTCAACCCCTTGGCCCGGGCCGTGCGGATGTACTCCTGGTGCAGGACGTCGAGTGTCGCCGAGCGGACGAAGCGGATCAGCACAGCGGCTTGGGCGAGGGCGAGCGTCAGCGTCGGCAGGACCAGCGCGTGCACCGCCCCGGCCGGGTCGTCCCAGCCGACCCGCGGGAACCCCTGGGCGGGGAACAGCTCCCACCGCACGGCGAACAGGATGATCAGCGTCAAGGCGACGAGGAATGACGGGAAGGCGATGCCAAGCTGGCTGATCGCCGACAGCACGACACCGTCTGGCTTGCGGTGGCGGGCGGCGGCGATGATGCCGAGCGGCACGGCTCCAAGTACCGACAGCATTGTCGAGGCCAGGACGAGCGGCGCGGTGACGGTCAGCTTGCTGCTCAGCTCGCCGACCACCGTCTCGCCGTTCAGGGCGGACACGCCGAAGTCTCCGGTCAGCGCACCACCCAACCAGCCGAGGTACTGCGCCGGCAGGCTCCGGTCGAGGCCCAGCTCCTCGCGGATCGCAGCAACCTGCTCGGGGGTCGCCTGCGTCCCGCCGACGACCTGGGCGACATCACCAGGGAGCAGGCGCAGCAGCAGGAAGACGACGACGGTCGACGCCAGGCAGGCCACCACGAGCAACCCGAGCCGGCGCACGACGTACCACGTCACGGGCTGGTGGCCTCGATCGCTGGCAGCGTTGCCTCAAACTGGGCGGGAATCGTGTCGACAGGTGGCACAGATCCCACCCAGAAGTCGATGTGGCAGAGATCCCGCCCAGGTTGGGCGGGTCACGCGCCGATGGTGATGGTCGATGCGTCGAACCGGGAGGCCGTGTCGTCGGTCGGGTACCCGGTGACGTCGGGGGTCGACACGGTCAGGTCGGAGTACAGCAGCAGCCAGTCGACCGGCGAGTCCTCGGAGATCAGGCGGGCCGTCTCCTTCAGCAGTTCCGTCGCTTCATCCGGGTCGAGCGACGTCTTGGCGTCGGCGACCAGCTGCTGGACCTCTGGGGAGTCGTACTGCCAGTAGTAGTCGGGGTTGGCGTAGTTGCCGATGTCGCGCGGCTCGACGTGCAGGACGACCGTCATGTCGTAATCCTTGTTCGTGAACACCTGGTCCAGCCACACCGAGAACTCGACGGTCTCGATCGTCACCTCGAGGCCCACCTCGGACAGCTGCGAGGCGACGTACTCGGCGGCGTTGATCGGGTAGATGTTCGGGTACACCAGCGTGACAAACGAGCCCGCCAGGCCGGCAGCCTCGATGGCCGCGCTGGCCGCTTCCGGATCGTAGGGCGCGACGTCCGTGAGGTCCTCGTACCACGGATCCGCCGGCGGGACCGGGCCGCCGATGATCGTGCCGAAGCCGTTGTACAGCTCGAGGACGCCCTCCTTGTCGATCGCCTGGCGGACCGCCTTGCGCACCGCCGGGTCGTCGAACGGCGCCCGCCCGTTGTTGAACCCGAGCGTGAACTCGCCATTCGTCGACCCCTCGTTGACGACGTAGTCGGCGTTGTCCTGCAGCGGTCCGACGAGATCGCTGTTCACGCCGGTGAGGACGTCGACGTCACCGGTGGTGAAGGCGTTGACCGCGGCGTTCGGTTCGACGAAGTAGAGGAACGTGACACCGCTGACCGCCGGCGCGTCACCCCAGTAGTCGTCGTTGCGGGAGAGCGTGATCGAGGTACCGGCGTTGACGTCCTCCAAGCGGAACGGACCCGTCCCGTTGGCCGTGTTCTCGAGCCCGGTGGCGTCGACTTGGAGGACTGCGCCGGCCCGCCTGGTGAGGGTGTACAGCAGGTCGTTGTCCGGCGCGGACAGCGTGAGCTCGACCATCTGGTCGTCGGGCGCCTCGACGCTGGCGATCGACGCCAGGCGCTCGACCTGGTTGGCGCCTTCTGCCCGTTGCGCGTCGAGCGACCACACGACGTCCGCCGCAGTCAGCGGCTCGCCGCTGTGAAACGTCACGCCGTCCGGGATGGTGAACGTGTACGTCAGCCCGTCCTCGGAGATCTCGGGCAGGTCCGTCAACCCGGCCTCGACCCCGCCGTCCTCGTTCGCCGTGAGCAGGGTCTCGTAGATGTTGTCGAGCAGGATCTGGTCGAGCGCAGCGCCGGCCTGGGTGATCAGGTCGAGGCTGGTCGGCGCGAGCACGGCGCCGATGACGACCTCCTCGCCGCCACCCGCCGGGGCATCTGTCCCATCCGACGTCGAGCCCGTCGAGTCGCCCGTCGAACCAGCGGTCGTGGTCACCGGCGCGACGCTCGGTTCGACGCCGGCCGTGGCCGTGGCCGTGGTCGTGGCGTCGCCGGAGCCGTCGTCATCGCCCCCGCAGGCAGCGAGCACCAGCGCGACGGTCACCCCGGCCGCGACCACGCTCCACGGACGGCTGCCGGGACGGCGTGGCTGGCTCAGCTGCATGGTGGTGACCCTACCAATCCTGACCAGTTCGGTCATCTTTAGGCTTGGAGCAACGCTGTATCGTGCTCGTCGTGACGGTATCGGGTGACCGTGAGGCGGGCCTGCCGCAGCTCGACATCGCCCCGTTCCTCGCCGCCCCCGACTCGCCCGAGGCCGAGGCCTTCGTCGCCCGGCTCGGCGAGGCGGTCCACACCACCGGGTTCCTGTACCTCGTCGGCCACGGCATCCCACTCGAACTCTTCGATCGCGTCCACGAGATCGCCCGCCAGTTCTTCGCCCTGCCGGAGGCGCAGCGGTTGGAGATCGAGAACGTCATGTCATCGCAGTTCCGTGGCTACACCCGCTTCGGTCACGAGCACACCAACGGGCGGATCGACCTGCGCGAGCAGATCGACATCGGTCGTGAGCTTCCGGCGCGCCAGCTCGGGCCGGACGATCCGGCGTGGCTCCGACTGCGCGGCCCCAACCTGTGGCCGGCGGCGGTGCCCGAGTTGCGCCCGGTGATGACGGACTGGATGAACAGGTTGGAGCGCCTCGGGCAGCCGCTCCTGCGGGCCCTCGCCTCGGCACTGGGGCTCGATCCCGATACGTTCCGGTCGGCGGTCTCACCACCCGAGGTGCTGCTCAAGGTGATCCGCTACGTCACGCCGGACGACCACGCCGACGGCGACCGCCAAGGCGTCGGCGCGCACCGTGACACCGGCCTCCTCTCCTTCGTCCACCAGGACACGGTCGGTGGCCTGCAAGTCGAGCGGGGCGGGCAGCTGCTCGACGTCCCGACCCGTCGAGGCGCCCTCGTCGTGAACATCGGCGAGATGTTCCAGCTCGTCACGCACGGCTACTACAAGGCAACGGTCCACCGCGTCGTCAGCCCGCCGCCCGGCGTCGAGCGCATCTCTGTGGCCTACTTCTTCAACCCCAACCTCGAATCGACGCTGGCGCCGGTCGATCTCCCGCCGGAGGTGGCGGCGTTGGCACCCGGCGGGGCGAGTGATGATCCGCGCAACCCGATCCTCGCCAACTACGGGGACAACTCACTCAAGGTGCGTCTGCGCTCGCACCCGGACGTCGCCCAACGCCACCACGCCGACCTCCTCGCCGCCGGGACGTGGTCGGCGCCAGGTTCGGTGCCGGTCCAGCGCGGGTAGACAGTGCGCCATGAAGAAGCTGCTGTTCGCAATGGGCCTCGGTGCAGGACTGGCCTGGCTGTTCGACCCGGACGCCGGCTCGCGCCGGCGAGATGCGCTGAAGTCGAAGGTGGAAGGCAGCGGCCTCGGCGGTGCTCCGAAGGCCCCCGGCTCGCCGCGCAGCGCGATGGCCAACGACAACAGCCCCATCGCGCCGAGCGTGTCATCCATCCCGTGACCCTTCCGTCGACCCGAACACTGCGAAGCGAGGACATGACGTGAAGCAATCGGCACTTTCCGAGCTGACGGAGACCGTCGGAGACGTCGTCTCCACGAGTACCAGCGTGCTCAGCGATCTGGCCAGCGCGGCCGCATCCCGTACCGGCGACCTCGCCTCATCCGCCCTGGAGCACGGATCGACCGTGTTCGACCGCGTCACCGATCAGGTCGGTGAGGCTTCGTCACGCGTCGGCGACCTCGCTCGCGAGCGGGTAGGCGCCAAGCCCAAACGCTCGAAGAAGCCGATCGTGCTGCTCCTCCTGGCCGCCGCCGCCGCCGCCAGCCTTGTGTGGTGGCGGCGCCGTGACGACCCCGAGCCCCCCGCACCGGACGACCGCGACAACCGCTGACCGCAACCCGAGATCTCGAGATCAGCCCCGCATCTGTTCGAAGCTGCGGCGCAGCAGGCGGGACACGTGCATTTGTGAGATCCCGACGCGCTCGGCGATCTCGCTCTGGCTCAGCTCCTCATAGAACCGCAGGCGGACGATCTCCTGCTCGCGCTCCGGGAGGCGGCGCAACAGTTGTTCCACCGCGTCGAGGTCGACGACATGGCCGTAGCGCTCGTCCTCGCCGCCGATCTGGCGTCGGCCGTCGCCATCGCCTCCCAATGGCGCGTCGAGGCTGGCGGTGGTGTACGCCGAACCGGCCGCCAGCCCCTCGATCACCTCGTCCTGGTCCAGGCGGAGGTACTCGGCGAGTTGCGGCACCGTCGGCGACCGGCCGAGGCGTTGGGTCAGCTCGTCAGTCGCTCGACGCAGTTGCAGGTGCGTCTCCTTCGCCGATCGAGGGACGCGCACCGACCACGTGTGATCTCGGAAGTGGCGCTTGATCTCACCCTCGATCGTCCGGCCGGCGAACGTCGAGAAGGCGACCTCGCGCGATGGGTCGAACCGGTCCACCGCCTTGACCAACGCCAGGAACGCCACCTGCCGCAGGTCGTCAGCACCCGGTCCGCGCCGACCGAATCGACGGGCGACGTGGGCCGCAAGGCCCATGTGCCGCTCGACGAGCTCGTTGCGAATCCGACGATCACGGGTGCGGGCGAACTCGGCGAACAGCGCAGCCTCGTTCGCGGCGGCGCCGGGCGACGACCCGCTTGCGCCGACGGTCGGGTCAGCCTCGTTCACGGAACGACGAGGACTTCGTGAAGACGAACGACGACGGTCCGAGCTCGTAGTGATCAGCGACGGCAGACAGGATCTTCGCCGTCAGTGGATCGGGCGCCACGGTGATGGACGCTCCCTCGACGGCGCCGGACACCGTGACCGATCGGTCGCCAAGCGCGAACTTGAGGACGACTCGGACGCCGTTCGCCTCACCGACGACGCCGTCCATCAACACCGTGGTCAGCTCGCCGACGCCGAGACGAAGATCCTCGAGGTCGTCGACGGTCATGCCGGCGTCGACGGCCAACGCTGCGGCCACCGTCCGCGCCGCGGCCAAGTAGCGCAGTTCGGGGGGAACCTCGAGACGAACGGCGGCGTCCACGGTCACGTCCAGAGTCTGGCCGACCTGGGCATCGTGGCGACGGTCGTCGCTCACGGGACCGCGCGCGGTGTCAGCTGATGTTCGGACGCGGCGACGGCCGCCTGGGCCCGGTTGTGAACGTCGAGCTTGGCGTAGAGCCGCTTGACGTAGGTCTTCACCGTCTCGATCGAGAGGTACAGCTCATGGGCGATCTGGGCGTTGGTCAAGCCCGACGCGATCAAGGCCAACACCTCAGACTCGCGATCCGACAGCTCGACGCGGCGCGGGTCGGGTCGGGCGTCGACTCCACCGTCGAAGCCGACCCTCTCGCCGGCGGCGACCTTGACGATGGCGTCGACGAGGCTCTCTGCCGAGCGTGTCTTGAGCACGATGCCCGAGATACCGCTCTGCTCGGCCGCCCGCACGAAGTCGGGCGCGGCATCCCATGTGTAGAGGATGACGTGCTTGGTTCGCCCGGAAGAAACCATGTCGGCGGCCCTCGCCAGTGTGTGCCGACGTCCGGCGAACGAGTCGAACAAGGCCACATCAGGCGAGGTCGCCGGCCCGACGCCTGGCTCCATCTCGATCACCCGCACGACACGACCGAACGGCGCGAGCATCGCGGCGACACCGCGCACCACCACCTCGTAATCGTTCAACACGGCGACCGACACCGCCGGCGCCACGGCGTCGCGCCTCGGGGAGTCGGTCACTCGGCGGCTCGTCCGCCCGGCAATCGGCGGGCACACGACACGACGGTCCACGATCCGTCCTGGCGCACGCCCGCCTCGTCGGTGATGCGCCGGACGATGCCGAGGCCTCGACCCGACAGCGCGTTCGGCGGCGCAGGGGACCAGCAGGCCACCGGAGGGATGGCGTGCATCGGCCCGTGGTTGGCGACGGTGAGGGTGACGTGGGTGTCGACCTCGACGTAGACCTTCACGTCGTGCTCGGACGGCACCGGGTGCAGCACGGCGTTGGTCACCAGCTCGCTGGTCGCCAGCTCGATGTCATCGACGATCGCCGTGGGGACCTCCCTGGCGACGAGGAACGTCGTGACCGCATGGCGCGCCTCACCCACCGATCGGGTGTCCGCCGGGACCTCGAACTCCAACCGTTGCGGATTTTCGATGCCGGACGTGTCGACGGAGTTGGAACCGCGGGCCGCCGTCATGCGGCCGCGTGTGCCCGCTGCCGTCCGATCGCAAACGGCCGACGCCGATCGCACACGGTGGGCTTGTGGTAATAGGTCGAGCGTGAAATGGCTCGAGCGGGTGGACGCGTTCCACCAGCGCCATCGCTGGACGGCGGTGCCGTTCGCGGTGAACAAGCGCTTCGGCGAGCACGATGGCTCCCGTCTGGCGGCGACCGTCTCGTACTACTCGTTCTTCAGCGTGTTCCCGCTGCTCCTCGTGTTCGTCACGATCCTCGGGCTGGTCCTCCAGGACAACGACGACCTGCGCCGGGATCTGCTCGACAGCGCCCTTGCCCAGATCCCGCTGATCGGGACGCAGTTGACCGCCGAGCAGTCCCCCCTCGAGGGCAACGTCCTCGCCCTCGTCATCGGGCTGGCCACGGCGATCTGGGCCGGCATGGCGGCGATCGGCGCACTGCAACAGGGCCTGGACGAGATCTCCGACGTGCCGGTGTACGGGCGACCGAACTTCGCCATGAAGCGGCTTCGCTCGGTCGTCTTCCTCGCCGCCCTCGCGGTCGGCCTCGTCGGATCGGTGACGCTGGCGAACCTCGCCACGTTGTTCGGCACCGGCGTGTTGGGCGGAGCCCTCGGCCTGGTCGGCACGTTCATCGTCAACACCGGGCTCGTGCTGGCGATGTTCACCGTGCTGCCGGCACAGCGCCGGCCGGTGCGCGAGCTCCTCCCGGGTGCCGTCACGGCAGGCGTCGGACTCGTCCTGCTGCAACTGCTCGGCAGCTTCGTCGTGCGCCGGTTCATCGCCGGAGCCAACGACACCTACGGCACGTTCGCGGCGGTGATCGCCCTGCTCAGCTGGTTCCACCTCGTCAGCCGCCTGCTGCTGCTGTCCGCGCAGGTCAACGAGGTGCGCGCCAGCAACCTGTGGCCGCGCCGCCTCGTCGGCAGCAGCCCGATGACGGAGGGTGACCGCCGGGCGATGCTGCTCGACGTGCAACGCGTGCAGCGTGACCCCCGAGTGGGGTACGCCGTCAGCGTCGCGGGCACAGTCGGCACCGACCGACAGCCCCTCGGCGACGAAGCGCCACAGCGCTGAGAGGGTTCGCCACGACACAGCGAACCCGAGGGGACGTCGGGCGCGAATCGTCCCAATTCGTCATCTGGGCGCGATCCGTCGCAGATCTGCAACGATCCGCGGCCAGAAGCCGGAATGGCTCTTCGCCCACGAAGCTTCAAGCAGGCGAGCTTGCAGCGAATCCGCGCAGGTCCTTTAGTCGACGAGGAGGTGGGACTCCAGGCCGCTGATCTCGAGCAGCCGCTGCACCGACGCGCTCGGCGCCCGCAGCGTCAGCGTCGACCCTGCCGATACGCGGTCATGGTGGGACTGCAGCAGCACCCTGAGCCCGGACGAGTCGATGAACGTGACGTCGGCGAGGTCGATGACGTCGATCGTCGCATCATCGCTGAGACGGGTCGCCAAGTCCGGTGCGGTGAAGCCGTCGATCTCGCCGACCACGATCAACACACCGTCGGTGCCGCTGGACAGGTCGAGCCTGGACTCGTCGGCCGACATGGGCGCAGGCTACCGCTCCATCAAGTCGGAGACCTACGGTCCAGGCATGGCCAACGAGTCGGCGCCCGCCCTGCCCGCCTTCCTCCACCCCTTCGCGCCGCCAACGCGTCCTTCTTTCATCGAGATCGTCAGGGGCAGCGGCGCGCTGATCTGGGACGCCTCCGGTCGCGAGTACGTCGACGCGATGGCAAGCTTGTGGTACTGCGCCGCCGGCCATGGTCGCCAGGAGATCGCCGATGCGGTGGGTGCCCAGCTCGCCACGCTCGCCGCGTACTCGTGCTTCGACCCGTTCACCAACGGGCCGGCCGACGCCCTGGCGGAACGCCTCGTCGAGCTCAACCCGATGCCGGAGGCCCGGGTCTTCCTCTGCGACTCCGGCTCCGAGGCGGTCGACACGGCGATGAAGTTGGCCCGCCTCACCCAGCGTCTGGCCGGCCACCCCGGGCGGACGCTGATCATCAGCCGGACCCGCGGGTACCACGGGACGAACCTGGGTGGCACCAGCGCACAGGGCATCGAGCTCAACCGACAGGGGTGGGGCCCGCTGGTGCCCGACGTGGTCCACGTGCCGGGGGACGACAGCGAGGCGCTGTCTCGACTGATGGCCGAGCGGTCCGGCGAGGTGGCGGCGGTGATCGCCGAGCCCGTGCAGGGGGCGGGCGGGGTCTATCCGCCCACCGATGGCTACCTCGCCGAGCTGCGCCGGCTGTGCGATCACCACGGCGCACTCCTCGTGTTCGACGAGGTGATCACGGCCTTCGGACGGCTCGGGAAGTGGTTCGGCGCCGACCACTTCGGCGTGCGCCCCGACATGATCACGTTCGCCAAAGCGGTGACGTCCGGCTACGTCCCGCTGGGCGGCGTGAT
This sequence comes from Ilumatobacteraceae bacterium, assembly GCA_051004915.1. Taxonomy (GTDB): domain Bacteria; phylum Actinomycetota; class Acidimicrobiia; order Acidimicrobiales; family Ilumatobacteraceae; genus JALZMG01. The sequence goes on along the minus strand of JBPCJW010000156.1, from coordinate 44,753 downwards.
CGTGGGCGACACCGTTCGATCGGCGCTGGAGTCCGAACCCGGCTTCATCCTGCGCCACGGGTACACCTACTCGGGCCATCCCGGTGCGTGCGCTGCGGCGCTGGCCAACCTCGACGTCCTCGCCAACGAGGGGCTGCTGGCGCGCGCCCCCGTCATCGGCGCGCGACTCGGCCGCGGGCTGCACGCCCTGGCCGCCGACGGCGCCGTCGCCGCGGTGCGCGGCGAGGTCGCCGTGTGGGCCGTGGCGTTGCACGAGGGCCGGGCCGCGACGGAGGTCCGCGACCGGATGTTGGAACGCGGCGTCATCACGCGGGCCATCGGGGCCGACACGCTGACGTTCTGCCCCCCACTGGTCACCACGGACGAGCAGGTCGATCGCATCATCGACGTCGTCGCCGATGCGGTCACGCCGTGACGGTCAGGTGCTGGTCACAGGGCTGTCCTCTGCGGCGTCGATCCCCCAGATGGAACGCTGTCGCGCAGTGGGTTCAAAGCGATGGTGGGCGACTCGCCGATCCCCCTCGCCGTTCCCCACGTACCGATGACATCTTCCTTCCCGGGCCCCGTAGTGCGGGCGGCGAGGATGACCTCCCAAACTGGCTGCCCGGATCGTCCACTCTCCGTGTGTTCTCCAGTCCGCCGCCTTTCACGGTCAAACCCTCGGCGATCCCTGCGACGACATCGGGGGCAACCTCCTCACAGGTCACCAGTCCGGTCGACGACGTTGCAGTGGCCGTCGTAGGTACCAAGGCTCGCCGCCGATCGAGCGCATGGCGGCGCAATCTCGGCGCAGCCGGAGCGCGAACGAGCAGCATCGGGCAGCGTCTGCTCGCGCCCATGAGAGGATTGCCTCGCTGGTCGAACGCTCGCCCCCGGAGGACGTGGCCGATGTCGTGGTCCGAGCCTCGACGAGCGGGCTAACGGCGCAGTGGGTCATCTGGCCCGGAGATCGTGATCGACGACATCGTCGGCGGTCTCCGCCGCCGACGAACACATCGAGTCCGGCGAGGGATGAGGCCGCTCCCCACTATCGCTTCTTGACGACTTCCTTCGGCGCCTTGAGGACGCCCTTCGCAAGGGCCTCGTCGAGGTACGCCTCGGCCTCCTCGGCGGAGACCTTCAACGCCGGCGAGATCTCGCTCACGAGGTTGACACGAGCCCGCTCGTACATCGTGCGTTCGGCCGCCGACAGCGACGCATCCCGATTGCGGGCGGCCAGGTTGCGGACCACTTCGGCGACCTGGTACACGTCGCCGCTCTTCAGCTTCTCCTGGTGGTTCTTGAAGCGCCTGCTCCAGTTCGACGGCACCCGCGGGTCCGGCTTCGACAGCACCGCGACGAGGTCCTCCAGCTCGTCGGCGGACACGGGCGGCCGCACGCCGACCTCCTCCGCCTTGTCGACCGGGACCTTGAGCACCATCTCGTTGATGACGGTCTGCAGGATCAGGTACTCGCGCTTCTCACCAAAGGCGTCCATCTTCTTCGTCCCCATCACGATGCACGCACCGTGCTGGGGGTAGATGATGGTCTCACCCTTCTTGAAGTTCACACGCGCACCCTCTCCGGAAAGCTTCCACCGTGGTCCCGTGGGCGACCCACCGGGCCGTCCCAGGATACGGCCAACGGGTCGAATTCGTGCCGGCCCGGCGTCACCGAGGGCCGCAACGGGTGAGGTCGACGACAGCGAGCTCGAACCCGCCGAGCACCTCGGGCCGTGCGGTCCAGACCTCAGTGGTCGCCGCGCACGGCACCGTGCGAAGGTCGACGGACTCGAAGAACCCCGGTCGGTAGGCCTGAACGACGACGGGCGCGACGGTCGCCAACTCCGCCAACTCTGCGGTGACGTCGCGAGGCGCGCTCGTCGAGGGCTCGATCGTGCGAGGGAGGTCGGCCGCGGGAACTCCGGTGCGGACGAACCAGTCCTCGCTGTTGTTCGACAGCACGGGCGGATCGCCCCGGTCGGCGAGCCACGCTTCGACGGCCAGCGGCGGCTCGAGCGGGCGAAGCGGGCGTGGGATCGGAAGCACGCCGGACGTGACGCCGACGAGCAGCGCCAACCCGACGGCGATGACGCCTGGCGCAGCCCGACGGACGATGTCCGATGCGTTCGCCGTCACCCGGACGGCGAGGGCGTGCAGGCCACAGACGACGAGGATGGCCAGAAGGAAACGTACGAGCAGCAGGTGGCGTTCCTCACGCACGTTCAACCCTGCGTCGAGGGTGAACCGACCGATGACGAGGATCGCCAGCTGGCCGGCGGCCGACGCGGCAGCCAGAGAGGCCACTCCGCCAGCCCGGGCGAGGCCGCAGACGACCCCGAAACCAAGTAGAGCGGCCCCCACCACCGCCACGCCGACACCTCCGGCGACGTCGAGACCAAACCACCCGCCCATCGTCGTGCCGATAGGCGCGAGGCCACCAGGGTGCCAGGCCAGGCTCTTCGGCCCGGCACCGCCGACGACGACTGGGTAGATGAGCACCGGCCACAGCAGCGGCAGCGTCATGGCCGCGGCGACAGGCGGCCATCGACGATCGCCCTTTCGCCAGCGCGCCAGGAGCAGTGCGACGAGCAATCCGGCGACAGCCCCGACGAGGGCGTACCTGGTCAGGACGGCAGCTGCGAGCAGGAGCGCCGTCGTCGCTGCACCGATCCATCTGCGCGATCGTGGCCTGTCGCAGCGTGACATCGCGCCGACCACGACGGCAAACCCGAGCAGCCACCAGGCCACAGCGGGACCGTCGGCGCCGATCCTGGCGAACAGGTCGAGCGGACGGTCGTCCGGGAAGAACAGCTGCGGTGACGATGGACCCCAGATGGCGATCGAGCCTGCCGAGACCGCCGCCAAGGTCGAGTCTGTGGCGCGCCGCGTGATGAGCCCGACCGCGAGCACGGCGGCGAACAAGGCGAGCACGTGGATCACGAGGAAGGCGACGTCGACAGAGGCGGGGACGGCGGCGACGACTGCCGGGTACAGGGGACCAAAGTCGGCCACCGGTACGTCGCCGAGTCGGGCGACCGTCGCAGCGGGCGAGAGCCTGATCCAGAACTGATCGGTCAGCGAGGTGAGTGCACCCGACGAGCGGAGGTTGCTCACGAGCCCGACGAACACACCTGCATCGGGGCCCGCCTGCACTCGATCGACGCGTCGCACGACGAGCGCCGCAGCCGCCAGCAGCGGCACCATGAGGAGCGGCCAGAGGCGTCGCAGCTTGGCGGGCGGACTGCCCCTCATCCGCCGGGCACGAGGGGCTCGGCGTACACCGTGGCCGTGTGTTCGGGTGCTCCCCCATCGACGAACGCAACGGTTCGCGACCCGGGTGGGGCGGTGGCGCCCGATCCCACCCAGACGAGGAGCCGCGTGACACCCGTGCCGTCGACCCGTCGTCCCTCGCCGAGCTGCCTCACCTGTACGTCCGAGGCGACCTGGAACGAGATGGCGCGGCGGCTCAGCTCGGCGAGGACGGCGTTCGTGAAGACGTCCGGAAACTGCAAGCCGCCTGTCTCGACGACGACCGGGCCGGCAAGCGGCTGATCGCTCAGCTGCATGCGGAGCTCGGCGACCGCTGGCCACACGTCCCGGTTCGTTCCGTCGATGGCGGGCTGCAGGCGAGATGGCATCGTCAACGCGGCGAACATGACGGCCACCGCCAGCGGCCCGACGATCGCCAGCCGGCGCAATGCGGGCGATTGGGCAGATGCGGCGAGATGCAAGACGTGGGCTGCCAGCGCACCGGTGGTGAAGGCGGCAAGGGGCCACAGGAATCGGTACTTGTGGGCCACGATCCCGAAGAAGTCGGTCGGCAGCAGGGCCAGGGTGAGCAGCGCCGTCCCCGTCGCCGTGGCCACCACGAGGACGAGCGGAGGCATCGTGACGTCACGACGACGGCGCGCCGACACGAGGGCGGCCACCACCAGCGCGGCGACGAGCAGCACGATCAGCAGGGCCACGACGACCGACGGCAGGCCACTGTCGTCGATGACGAGGGCGCCGTTGCGGCTCTCGGTCAGCGCCTCGGCCGGCTGGCGGTCGTAGCCGGGGCGCAGCCACGCCGGCGGCACGGCGACGACCGCGCTGTAGAGGCGCAGCGCGATCGACGGCCCGTAGCGGGGCGCTCCGTCGCCAGATCCGGCGAGCACGGCGGCGAGATTGCCCGGGCCAGGCCCGAACAGCTGCTGGACGATCGGCGGGAGCCACAGCACGAGCCCGAGGGCCCCGGAGAGCCCGAGCAACCTCCACGGCACTGGACGACCGGTACGCCTCGAGGCGCCGACGATGGCCCCCACCGCCGAGGCGACCATCGCCGGGCCGAGGAGGAGGTAGCCGAGGTTGCTCTGGGCGCACAGGGACGCCAGCGCGACCACAGCCGGCAGCCACCGCCACTGACCGCCGGCCGTCGCCGCCGTCGTCACGAGCAGCGCGAAGAACGGCAGGACCAGTGCGTTCGGCGTCCACGCGTCGAGCAGCAGGTCGCTCCCCATCGACCAGCACAGCGCTGCCGCGATTGCGGTCATGACGACCGCCGTGATCTGGCCGCCGAGTGCGTTGGCGGCCAGCGCGAGGATCCAGACCAGGGCGATGGTGAGGAGCGCCAGACCGACCGTCACCCCGACCGGTCCGCCGAGCAGGCGCACGGGGAGCGCGAGCAGTTCGAAGAACAGCGGCCCCGGGTGGTTGATCTGCACCCCCGACTCCGACGCCGACGACCGCAGCCCGAGGAGCGGGTGATCGCCGGTGAAGACGTCGCGGGCGCGGATCTCGAACAGCACGCGCTCGTCGAGGAGCTGCACGCCGTCGACCAGCTGCCCGACGGCGGCAGCGACGAGCGCCAGCGTCACCGCCGCGGCGGCGACCATCCACGCTCTACCGGGACGGCTTGCCGTCCGGTCGGATGTGCGCCCCGCAGCCAGTTCCGCCAGTTGTGACACGGCGCTCCCGGCAGGATTCGAACCTGCGCGCTGCGGATTAGAAGGCCGCTGCTCTGTCCCCTGAGCTACGGGAGCCGGACGCCGAGCCTAGGGCTGACCGCCGTCGCGCGAGGCCGCGATGAGCGATGTGCGGCGCATGACCACTCATCGCTCATCGCACTCGGTCGGCGCGGACTGTGATGAGCGATCTGCGTCGTCTGACCACTCATCGCTCATCGCGCTCGGTGGGCGGGGCGGTCAGGCGGCGGCGCAGCAGGTCGAGAGCGTTGATCACGGCGAACTGGCGGATCTGCTCGCGCTGGGTGCCGAGGCGCAGCGTCGTGGTCGAGGTGCCGGCCGGTAGCGCGACAGCGCAGCACACCGTGCCGACGGCAACACCTTCCTGCTCGCTGGGTCCGGCCACGCCGGTCAGCGCCAGCCCGACGTCGGTGCCGAGCACCCGACACGCACCCTCGGCCATCTCCCCCGCCGCCGCCTCGGTGACGACCGGCCCGGGCGACACACCGAGGAGGTCGAACTTCACATCGTTGGCGTAGGACACGATCGACCCCCCCAGCACGTCGCTGGCGCCCGGGATCGCTGTCAAGCGGGCCGCCACCATCCCACCGGTCAGTGACTCGGCCAACCCGAGCGTCAGACCCTGCCGGCGCAGTTCGTCGAGGACCACGGACTCCATCGACTCGTCGTCGACGCCGAGGACGAGCGCACCCAGCACATCGCGCACCTCCGCCTCCCACCGGTCGAGCACGGCGGCGGCCGTCGTTGTGTCGAGCTGGCGGGTCGTCAACCGCACCTCCAGGCCGTTCCAGCCACGGGCGAGGAAGGCCAACGTCGGGTCGCTCTGCTCGTCCAACCGCGCGATGAGGGCGTCGAGCCGCTCGTTGAGGCCGCTCTCGCTCTCGCCCCACGTCTTCAGCACCCGACTGGCGATGATCGCCTGCTCTCCCATCCGCTCGCGCAGATCAGGCAGGACGGCTCGCTCGATCATGTCCCGCATCTCGTGCGGGACCCCGGGGACGGCGTAGACGACGCGTTCGCCGACCGGGCAGATCAGCCCCGGCGCCGTGCCCCTGGTCTGGGCGATGACCTGGGCACCGTCAGGGACCATCGCCTGGCGCAGGTTGTTCTCCGGCATCACGCGGCCGCGCGAGGCGAACAGCTCGCGGATGACCTCGGCCACAGAGGCGTCCGTGCGCAGCTCGGCGCCCATCAGCGCCGCGATTGCGTCGCGTGTGACGTCATCGTGGGTCGGTCCGAGCCCGCCCGTGACCACGACGGCGTCGGCCTCGGCCAACCGATCGCGCAGCACCGCGGTGATCCGCCCGACGTTGTCGCCGACCTTGATCTGCTGCAGGGAGGCGATGCCGTTGGCCGCCAGCTGCGCACCGATCCACGACGAGTTCGTGTCGTCGATCTGGCCGAGCAGCAGCTCGGTCCCCACCGCCACCACGTCGCAGCGCATCACGTCAGATCGCGTGGACGGCGTCGACGTGCGCCACGTGCGCCCGCCAGAAGTACTCCCACGCGCTGACCAGGGCGAGCACGACGGCCGCCCACAGCAGTCCGTTCCACAGCCAGGTCGCATCCACTGCGGTCAACGGCGCCAGCGCGAAGCCGACCGCCAGCTGCTGCGTCAGCGTCTTGTTCTTCGCCGTGCGGCTGGCCGGCATGCTCACGCCGCGCGAGCCGACGACGGTGCGATACATGCTGATGACGAACTCCCGGACGGCGATGATCGCCACCGGGACGATCCAGAACATGTCCGCCCGCACGAGCAAGAACATCGCACCGAGCACGAGCACCTTGTCGGCCAGCGGATCGAGGAAGGCGCCGGACCTCGTCGTGCCATGGCGGCGGGCGATGTACCCGTCGATCCCGTCGCTGAGGCACAGCACGAACCACAGCCCGAAAGCCGCCCACGCACCCCGGTCGTGATCGGGGATGACCATGAACATCAGAGGCGAGAGCAGCAATCGCCCCACCGTGATGGCGTTGGCCCACGTGGCCAGTGCGCTCGGGTCGACCATCAGGAGACCACCTCAGCGAGCGCCTCGACGTGTGCGCCGGCGGCAACGAGATCCGGCCCGAGCGCATCAACGATCTGCACCTCCGCCAGCGCGCCGACGACAAGGTCGCTCGGGACGTGGATGACGCCGTCGATCTCCGGCGCTTCGCGGTGGCTACGACCGACGCCGACGGCGTCGACCAGCACGCTCGTCGTCCGCCCGACGAGGAGGTCGCGCCGATCGGCGGTGATCGCATCCTGCAGCTCGGTCAGCTCGCCCATCCGGTCGGCGACGAGTCCCGCTGGAACGGCTCCATCGAGCCCGGCGGCATACGTCCCGGTCTCCTCGCTGTAGCGGAAGAAGCCGCACCAGTCGAGCTGCGCCTGCTCAACGAAGCGCAGCAACTCGTCGTGGTCGTGCTCGGTCTCCCCCGGGTACCCGACGATGAAGTTGCTGCGGAACGCGGCATCGGGCTCGCGCCGGCGGATGTCCTCGATGCGGCGCAGGAAGCGGGGTCCATCGCCCCAGCGACGCATCCGCCGCAGCAGCGGCTTGCTGACGTGCTGCAACGAGAGGTCGAAGTAGGGGACACCGGAGTCGCAGATGGCGTCGATCAGCGAGTCCGACAGATCGCTCGGGTACAGGTACAGCAGGCGTACCCGATCGACCCGCGCCGCGACGGCTCGCACCAGTCCCACGATGGCTCCGGCGCCCAGCTCGTCCGGGACGTCCTTGCCGTACGAGGCGAGGTCTTGGGCGACGAGCACGACCTCGCACACGCCGAGCGCGTCGACCTCGGCGAGGATCGAGTCGATCGCGCGGCTGCGCTGCGGGCCACGGAACGACGGGATGGCGCAGAAGCCGCACCTGCGATCGCAGCCCTCGGCGATCTTCACGTACGCCCACGGCGCGCTGGCAGGTGGGCGGGGCAGCTCGAGGAGGTCCATCCGGGGGACGTCGACGGCGCGCACCGGGATGGTTCGACGAGGCAGCGGCGCGTGGAACGCGACGCCGAACCCGGCGACCTGGTCGACCTCCGGCAGCGCCGCCGCCAGCTCGCCGCCGTAGCGCTCGGCCATGCACCCGGTGACCACGAGCCGGGACCCGGGGCGACGTTGCTCATCGAGGGCGAGCACCGTGTCGATCGACTCGCGCCTGGCGGCGTCGATGAAGGCGCACGTGTTGACGACGACCAGATCGGCGGCGGTCGGCGAGTCGACCTCGCGCAGACCGTCGGCGACGAGCGTCCCGACCAACTTGTCGGAGTCGACCTGGTTCTTCGGGCAGCCCAGCGTCTCGAGATAGAAGCTGGGCACGTCTGACGAATCTACTGGGCGCCGACAGCGGCGCCGTCCCGAGTGGTGGGCGCCGAAGCGGCGCGGTGAGACGCTGCACATCGGGATCTGGGCGCAGAACGTCGCAGATCTGCACCGAGTCGCGCCCAGAAGCGTCGATGACACGATTCGTGCCCAGATCGAGGGCGCCACCCCGCCGGCCGAAGCGGTGACGCACGGACTCTCCTTGTTCGCGCAAGCGGTCACCCCACCCCTGGGAACTCGATTGCCACGGCGGGGACGTCGTAGCACCAGGCGGCGTACGTCAGCCCGATCGACGCGTCACCGTCCCACACGTACTTGGCGCCCATCACGTCCCGGACCCGCCGGCGTTCGTCGGGATCGTCGACGACCCGCGCCACCCCGCGCCTTCGCTCGTCGTCGATGCGCACGGTCACGGCCGGATCGGCGCGCAGGTTGCGGAACCAGTCGGCGGTCGGGCCGTTGCCGGAGATCAGGTACATCGTGTCATGGACGACCCCGAACCAGATCTCGATCTCGTGGCCCTGGCCCGAGCGCCGACCGGTCGTCATGACGTCGCAGCACTCGACGTCAGCGTTGCGCTGCAACCAAGTCACGCTCGACGGTTCCCGAGCGTTCGAGACGCGGTGAGCACGAGGCCTCGTCACTGGTGGGCGAGCGTCAGGCCGGCGCGCGGCCAGGGAGTCGAGACGAGACGGCCGGTGCCCGACAACGTGATGAACGCGGTCCGCCGGTCCTCGCCTCCGAAGCAGATGTTCGTCGTCAGCGGGTCGTCGGTCTGGAGGAACTCGACGGTCTCGCCATCGGGCGAGATCGACGTGACCCCGCCGTTGAGGAGGGTCGCCACGCTCACCCACCCGTCTGCGTCGACGGCCAGTGAGTCGAGGTACTGGAAGCCGGGGAGGCCGTGCAGCACGACCGACGGGTCGAGCGGGACGGCCGGCAGCACGCTGCCCGGCGCGACGATGGTGCGCCGAAAGACCCGCCCAGCGTGCGTCTCGGCCCAGTACAGCGTCGTGCCGTCGGGCGAGAGGCCGATGCCGTTCGGCGCTTCGACGGGGTAGACCACCTCGCTGATCGCCGAGCCGTCGCAACTGGCGTAGTAGATGGCGGTCAGGTCGCTCGTACGCGCGCCGTTGGGATCTCGGATCCCGTGGTCGGTGAACCAGAAGCCACCGTGACCGTCCATCACCAGATCGTTCGGGGCGCGCAGCGGGCGGCCGTCGCACTCGGTGTAGAGGTCCGTCACCTCGCCCGTGTCGATGTCGACGCGCTGCACCCGCCCGCCGAGGTACCGCGACGGGTCGAACGGACCGGGCAGCAGCAGCCCTGACAGCTCGACCGGCGTGAAGCACCCACCGTTGTTGCAGAGGTACAGCGCGCCGTCGGGTCCGACCGCCAGCCCGTTCGGACCACCTGGCACCTCGGCGACCGTCTTCCGCGATCCGTCGGGTTGGACCCGGGTGATGCGCGGCCCGAACAGCTCGACGAGCACCACGCTCCCATCGGCCATGGCGATCGGCCCCTCCGGGAAGCGCAATCCGCCGGTGATCTCCGTCAGCTCTACCGTCATGCGCCGGATGGTGCCACACCGACCTCAGCGCACTGCGCCTGAGCCGCAGAGTGCAGCTGGGGCGCGATCGACTACTCGGCGGTCTGCAGCAGCTCGAACTCCTCGACCGTCATCAGGACGGCCCGCGCCTTGGACCCTTCGCTCGGCCCCACCACGCCGCGCTGCTCGAGGAGGTCCATCACCCGGCCGGCCCGGGCGAAGCCGATCTTCAGCTTGCGCTGGAGCATCGACGTGGAGCCGAGCTGGCTGCGCACGACCAGCTCCATCGCCTGGCGCAGGATCGCCGTGTCCTCGTCATCGTCCATGGACGAGGCGGAGAAGGCGTTGGCGCTGGACGTCACCAGGTCATCGTCGCCCTCGACACCACTGACGTACTGCACGTCCGGCGCCTGGCGGCGCCAGTGGGCGACGACCTTGCGCACCTCCTCCTCGCTGACGAAGGACCCCTGCACGCGCTGGGCGACCGACGAGTTGCCGGGCAGCAGCAGCATGTCGCCCTTGCCGACCAGCTTCTCGGCGCCCGGCTGGTCGAGGATGACGCGGGAATCGGTGAGGCTGGACACGGCGAAGGCGATGCGGGCCGGAATGTTCGCCTTGATCACCCCGGTGATGACGTTGACGCTCGGACGCTGGGTGGCGACGATGAGGTGGATCCCGACCGCCCGGGCCTTCTGGGCGATGCGGGTGATCGATTCCTCGACATCGCGCGCGGCGACCATCATCAGGTCGTTCAACTCGTCGACGACGACGACGATGTAGGGCAGCCGCTCGTACTGCCGCTCGCCGGGTCGGTCAGGATCGACGGCCAGCTCGCCGCGATCGAACGCCGCGTTGTACCCGGTGACATCACGGAACCCGACCTCCGACAACAGGTCGTATCGGCGCTCCATCTCCTTGACCGCCCAGCCCAGTGCGTTGGCCGCCTTCTTCGGGTTCGTCACCGGTTGGGTGAGCAGGTGCGGCAGGCGGTTGTACTGACCCATCTCGACCTGCTTCGGGTCGACCAGGATCAAGCGCACCTGGTCAGGCGTCGTGCGCATCAGCAACGACGTGATGATGCAGTTGATGCTGCTCGACTTCCCGGCGCCCGTTGCGCCGGCGATGAGCATGTGGGGCGTGGTGGTCAGGTCGAGGAACACGGCCTTGCCGGCGATGTCCTTGCCGATCGCCACCTCCAGTGGCCCGCTGGCCACGGCCGCCTCGGACGACACGAGCAGGTCACCGAGCGCGACGAGCTGGCGGGTGTGGTTCGGCACCTCGACGCCGATCGCCGACCGGCCGGGGATGGGGGCCAGGATGCGCACGTCGGTCGCGGCCATGGCGTACGCGATGTCTCGATGCAGGCTGGTGACCCGGGCGACCTTCACACCGGGACCGAGCTCGAGCTCGTACCGGGTGACGGTCGGCCCGACGGTCATGCCCGCGAGGGCGGTGTCCACGCCGTGCTGTTGGAGGGACTCCTGCAGGACGCGACCCCGTTCCTCGACCTCGGCCCGGTTGATCGTGTGCGCTCCCGTGCGGTGCAGCAGCGAGGTCGGCGGCAGGGTCCACGCGCCGCGCTTGGTGCCTGCGGTGGCGTTCGTGTCCTGGTCGGTGGCGGATCGCTGGCGAGCACCGTTGCGGCCGCTGCTCGGCGGCGGTGGTGGGTCGCCGAAATCGTCGGCGGCGTCGTAGATCGTCGGCGGCGGCAGGCTGCCCCGGACGAACGTCGTCGGCTCGCCGTCGTCGTCGACGTCGTCGTGGCGACGATCGCTGCTCAACGAGGAGAGATCGTGCAGCGCATGGCGGGCCGCCCGTCCGATCGGTCGGGCGAAGGTGCCGACACCGTGACCCGTGCGCGAGGCCATCGTGCGCAGCGACGTCTGCGTGACGAGCAGGACGCCGCCGACGACCACGCCGATCAGCACGACGATCGCCCCAGCCGTGGCCAGCAGCGCCTGCAGTGGCTCTCCGAGCAACGCGCCGAACAAACCGCCCGCATCGTCGAGCTCGTCGAAGTTGGAGAAGCCCTCCGGCCCGCCGATGACGTGCAGGAGGCCGAGGGCGGCGAGACCGATCAACGCCCAGCCGATGGCCAGGCGAAACGGGCTGGCCGAACGTCCGCGTCGGATCAGCGCCACGCCGACGGAGATCAGCACGACCGGCACAGCGAACAGCCCGAAGCCGACGAGCCACCCGAGCAGCGCGCGCAGGCCGCGGCCGAACGGGCCGGCGAGGTCGAAGAACGTGGCCAGCGCGAGCAATGCGCCGCCGACGACGAGACCGACGCCGATCAGCTCGTGCTCGCGCCCCTCGACACCCTCGCGCAGCTCGTCGGTGGCCTGCTCGCGACGCGATCGAACCGGGGGCGCATCGCGCTGGTCCTGCGTCGCCGCCCGGCGGTCGGCGGCCGGGGCGCGCCGGGGCGCCTGGCGAGTGCGCTTGCCGCGCCGCTTCGACCGAGGGCCCCAGGTCGTCACGAACTCACCGTACCAAGGGGGTGTTCGCTCACTCCGTCCACGCAAAGCGGACGTCGATGTCGGCGAACTCGGCGATCCGCCGCCGATTGAAGCGGTGGGGCAGCACCTCGGTGAGCAGGCGTGACGCCGGCGCCCACAATGCGACCCATCCGATGAGAACGACGCCCTGCGAAAGGACATCGCCGATCACGTCGTCGCTGACCTGGTCGATCGCGGTCGCCAGGGCGATGGAGATGATCCAGCCGAGGATCCCGAGCCTGAACGCGATCCGCTCCTGGCGCGTCAGCGGATCGACCCGCCACAGCGGCTCCGTCGCCTTGCCCAGGGACGTCCGGATCGCCGTCCGGACCGCCGCTTCGTCGGTGCGGTCCCGCTCGGACACCGGCGCGATGATCGTCAGGTTGGTCGGCCGCCCTTCGCGCACTCGATCCCATTCGTCGAGGAGGGCCCAACGCACATCGGAGTTGAGCGCCCGCTCGACGACCGGTCGAGCGTCGAACGGCCAGAACAGCTCGCTGATGCTGTTCAGCTGGATGGCGAAGTCGGCCACCGCCATGCCTCCATCACGGGCGCGGTCGCCGCTCACGCCTCCATCACCGTGACGATGGCGGTGATGGGGCTCACACCCGAGCTCGTGATGAAACCGTGATGATCACGCCTCCATCACCACTGGGACGATCATCGGGCGGCGGCGGGTGCGTTCGCTGACGAACTTGCCGGCGGCCCGGCGGACGTCGCGCTCGAGGGCCTCGACATCCTGCACGCCGGACGCCAGCGAGCTCTCCACCGCCGCGGCGACGGTGTCGCAGGCCTCGTCGAGCAGATCCTCGGCCTCCGGCGCGTACACCCACCCACGGGTGATGATCTCGGGGCCGAGCAGCACCTTGCCCGTCTGCGTGTCGACGGTGACGATGACGACCACGACGCCCTCGCTGGCCAGCAGCCGCCGGTCGCGCAACACCCCGGAGCCGACGTCGCCGACGATCCCGTCGACATACAGGTAGCCGGCGGCCACCCGGCCGGCCATCTCGACACCCGCGTCACCGACCTCGAGCACGTCGCCGTCCTCGCACACGAAGACGTGATCGCGGGGCACCCCCATCGCCTCGCCCAGGGCGGCGTTGGCCACCAGGTGGCGGTACTCGCCATGAATGGGGACGTACCACTCAGGACGGGCGATCGACAGGTACGTCTTCAGCTCGTCCGCCTGGGCGTGGCCGGTGGCGTGGACGTCGTGGATGCCCGAGTGGATGACCATCGCCCCAGCCTTGAGCAGGCCGTCGACCACACGGTTCACGTTGCTCTCGTTGCCGGGGATGGCGTGGCTGGACAGGATCACGGTGTCGTGCTCGGACAGCTTGACGAACTTGTTCTCTGCCCGCGCCAGCAGCGCCAGCGCCGACATCGGCTCACCCTGCGAGCCCGTCGAGATCACGCACACCTGGCCGGGCGGATAGTCGTCGATGTCCTCGACGTCGATGAACGAGCTGGCTGGGAGGTGCAGCACCCCGAGGTCGAGGCCGAGCTGCACGTTCTTGCGCATGCTCAGGCCGAGCGTGGCCACCTTGCGGCCGCCCTCGATGGCCGCGTCGGCGATCTGCTGGATGCGGTGCAGGTGGCTGGCGAAGCTGGCCGTGATGATCCGTCGGTCGCGATGCTCGGCGAACAGCGAGCGCAGCACTCGGCCGACGCTGCGTTCGCTGGGCGCGTACCCGGGCTCCTCGGCGTTCGTCGAGTCGGCGAGGAGCACCCGGATGCCGACGGTCTTGGCCAGCTCGCCGATGCGCGCCAGGTCGGTACGTCGATCGTCGACCGGGGTGAGGTCGAGCTTGAAGTCGCCGGAGTGCAGGATCACGCCCTGCGGCGTGTGCACGGCCACGGCGTGGGCGTGCGGGACGCTGTGGGTGACGGGGATGAACTCGACGTCGAACGCCCCGATCCGCCGCCGCTCGCCGTCGACCACCGGCACCAGCTCGGTACGCCCAAGTAGGCCCGCCTCCTCGATCCGGTTGCGGGCCAGCCCGAGCGTCAGGGCCGAGGCGTAGATCGGGAAGCTGATCTCGCGCAGCAGGAACTGCAGGCCGCCGACGTGGTCCTCGTGGCCGTGGGTCGCAACGAGCGCGTCGATGCGCCCGGCGTTCTCGCGCAGGTAGGTGAAGTCGGGGAGCACGAGGTCGATCCCGTGCATGTCGGGACCCGGGAACATGAGGCCACAGTCGATGAGCAGGATCCGCCGGGCGTCGCCCGTGCCCTGCTCGAGCGCCATGCAGTTGCGCCCGATCTCCCCCAACCCCCCGAGGAAGACGAGCCGGACTGATTCAGCCACGCGATGCGACCAGGTTGGCGTAGACCTCGACGGCTCGCTCGTCGAGCCAGTCCGGGTCGGCGCCCATGGGCGGCCGGCATCGGCCCGCCGGTTGGCCGAGGTGGCGCAACATCGCCTTGGCCGGCCCGGGGTTCGGCGCCTCGTCCCCGGTCTCGTAGGCCCAGCTCTCGAGCAGAAGCTGGTTGAGCTGGCGGGCGCGCCCCGTGTCACCGACCTCCCACGCGTCGAACATGGCGGCGGCCTCCGGCGCGACCCAATGGGTCGCGACGCCGATCAACCCGACCGCGCCGACGGCCAGCAGCGGCAGGGTCATCGCGTCGTCGCCGCTGTACACCTCGTAGTCGGTGGGGGCGATGGCGATCAGCCTGGCCGTTTCGCCGGGGTTGGCGGCGGCATCCTTGCAGCCGACGATGTTCGACACCTCGTGGGCCAGCCGGGCGAGCAGCGCCGTTCCGATCTTGCGCCCGGTGCGGATCGGGATGTCGTAGACGATCACCGGCAGCTCGGTGGCCTCGGCGAGGGCCCGCAGGTGGCCCTCGATCCCGGCCTGCGACGGCCGGTTGTAGTACGGGCAGAGGGCGAGGACACCGGCGATGCCGAGCTTGGACGCCTCCGCCGTGAGATGCACCGAGTGGGCCGTGTCGTTTGTCGTCGAGCCGGCCATGATCGGCACGGTCACGGCCTCGGCCACCGTCGACCACAGCGTGAGCTTCTCGTCGTCGCTGAGGGTCGGTGCCTCGCCGGTCGTGCCAGCCAGCACGAGCCCCTCGTTGCCCTGCTCGACCAGCCACTTGGCCAGCTCGACGGCACCGTCCACGTCGAGCGACCCGTCGTCGGTGAACGGCGTGATCATCGCGGTCAGGACCCGGCCGAAGCGTGCCATGGGCAGCAGGTTACGTGACGCCTACTTGGCGCCCCAGAACAAGATGCGCCGGAAGGGGTAGAAGTACGGCGCTGAGTCCCCGATCGCCTGGAGCAGGCGGCAGCGGTACTCGTCGATGAACGGCTCGTGCAGCTCGTCGGGGAGGACGTCGACGAAGCGGGTCAGCGACGTGCCCTTGACCCACTCGACGACGTCGGCCGACGACGCGAGCTTGTGGCCGTAGACCTGCAGCCGGACGTGTTGGCGGACCGCCCCGAGGTGATCGAGCAGGATGGCGTACTGCTCCGGCAGGAGGACGTTGCGCCCGACGACGTCGGGCGGCGGGGCGTCGCCCATCGCCGAACGGAACGGCTCGGCTGCCGCCACCTCGGTGGCGACGCGATGTGACGGGTGGTCGGCGTTGGCGGGCACCTGCACGGCCAACTGCCCGCCGGACCCGAGGCCGGCCCACCAGCGGGTCAGCACACCGACGTGGTCGGGCACCCACTGCAGGCTGGCGTTGGCCAGCACCAGGTCCTGGTCGCCGTTCGACGTCCACGCGCCGATGTCGCCGCGCTGGAACCGCACGGTGCGGCTGGCGTGAGGTTCGGCCGCAGTGAGCATCTTCTCTGACGAGTCGATGCCGACCATCTCGGCGATGTCGAGTTGCGCGGCGAGCGCCGCGGTCAGCTCGCCGGAGCCGCAGCCGAGGTCGACGGCCCGGCGGATCGGCCGGTCGAGTGCGAGCAGCCCGACGAGGTCCCAGAACGGCTGCCCGCGCTCGGCGGCGAACTTGCCGTACTGCGCCGGATCCCACCCGTCGGACCGGTTCTCCGTGGATCTCACGGCTGCATCTGGCCGTGAAAGCGCTTCCAAACCTGAGTCAGTCGGCGGCTGCGGCCGGGCTGGCGGCTGGGGCGTCGGCGCCGAGCTCGAACTTGATGTACTCCTCGCCGGTGTCCTCGAGGTTCTCGAACTGGATGACGCCCATCTCCTCGAAGCGGCGGCGCAGCCACGACTCGTTGCGGTCGAGCAGGCCGAGCTTCTTGCAGTTGGGGACGATCTTGGCGAACAGCATCTGCTGGAAGATCTCGCGCGTCGGATCGCTGAGCACGAGTGGCACGACGTCACGCGGGTTGATGCCGTGACGCTCCCAGACCTCCTGGCTCAGGAAGCGGTCGCGCATCCGCACCGCCGCCTCGTAGGCGAACTCCTGGCGGTCCTTCATCTCGACGTCGGTCATGCCCTCGTAGACCTCCTTCAGCGACAGCACGCCGAAGGCCACGTGGCGCGCCTCGTCGCTCATCACGTAGCGCAGCAGCTGCTTGAGCAGCGGCTCCTCCGTCAGCTGGTGCATGTAGCCGAAGGCAGCGAGAGCGAGCCCCTCGACCATCACCTGCATGCCGAGGTAGGTCATGTCCCAGCGGCTGTCCTGGATGATGTCGTCGAGGAGCATGCGCAGGTGGGCGTTGACCTGGAAGCTGCCGCCGAGCTTCTCGTCGATGTAGCGGGCGAAGACCTCGACGTGGCGGGCCTCGTCGACCACTTGCGTGGCGGCGTAGAGCTTGGCGTCGTACCACGGAACGGTCTCGGTGATCTTGGCGGTGCACAGCAGCGCGCCCTGCTCGCCGTGGAGGAACTGCGACAGCGTCCAACGGCGCTGGTCGATGCCGAACTCCAGCCACTCCTTGTCGCCCCACTTCTCGAGGACGGTGCCGGCGTAGTGGTCGGGGCTGAGCCCGGCCATGATCGCCGCCTGGTCGGCCGTGACGACCTGCTCCAGGTCGACCTCGGTGTCCCACGGCAGGTCGGTGGTGGCGTTCCACTGGCCGGTCTTGCCCTTCTCGTACAGCTTGCGCAGCTGGGGGCGGGCGAGCGAGTAGTCCCAGGTGAACAGCGCGTCGGCGTTGTCCTTGACGGCGTGCTCGACCTCGTCGACGTCGAGGTTGCTGACCGACAGGATCGCCTCGATGTCGTCGAGCTCGTCGCGACCGAGGATCTCGTCGTTGTCGCGGTGGGTGATGGTCATGGGGTGGCTCCTTGCAAGAGGTCCGGTTCAGCAAGTGCCGAGCGGATGAGGGGGATCAGGAAGGTTCGAGCAGACGTCTCGTCGCCGAGGTCGACGCTGTCGCTCGGGGCGAGGAAGTACGAGATCGTGAGCCTGGCGAGCACGTCGATGATCGAGCGGGCTTGCTGGCGGTCGAGGTAGGGCTCGGCGAGCGGAGCGAGGAAAGCGGTCGCGAAGCGGATGATGCGCGGCACGCCCTCGACGGTGAGGTCGCCGAGCGTCTTGCCCGGCTCTGTTGCCAGCATCACGGCCAGGTGGTCATCCGCACGCAGCTCCTCGGTGGCCACGACGACGGTGCGCACCAGCAGGTCCTCGATCGACGTCGAGCCCTCGACGCGATCGCGCAGGACGGTGAAGAACCCCTCCAGCTCGCGCACCCGTAGCGCTTCGAACAGCACGTCCTTGCCGCCCGGGAACATGCGGTACAGCGTCGCTCTGGAGATGCCGGCGTCGGCGGCGATGTCGTCGACGGTGACCCGGTCGAACCCCCACCGTTCGCAGCACCGCTTGGCCGCCTCTAGGACGCGAGTGGTGGCGTCGGTCGCAGCGCCGCTCGAGACGCTCAGCGCGACGGTCACGGATGAGACAATAAGACATCGAACGTCTCACTGTCAAGCCGCGGTCGGCCCCGGCCATCCCCGACCTACGTGATCCCGGAGCAGGACAGCGTGCGGCGGTACTGTTGACCAGCCGCCTGGTGGGGACGACCGGCGGGTGGATCCAGGAGGACACATGCGCAGCCGTGGGTTGACCATCAGCACGCTCGCCGTCGCCATCGCGGTGACGGCCTGCGGGAGCGACGACGACGGTGCGGGCGACGCCACGACGACGAGCGCCGGGGCCGCAGCGACCACCGCCGCCGCCGCCGCCGAGACGACCGCCGGGTCGACACCAGCCGGACCGACCAGGGTCGAGCCGAACGCCGAGGCAGCAGCCTGCGTCGAGGGCAAGACGCTGGAACCGGTCGCGCTGACTATCGCCACCGGTGAGCCGGCCTTCCCGCCGTACGTGATGGACGACATGCCGGAGAGCGGGCAGGGCTTCGAGTCGGCCGTCGCCTATGCCGTCGCCGGCACCATGGGAATCGGACCCGACGCCGTCACCTGGGTGCGCACCACGTTCGAGGGGGCCATCGCGCCCGGCCCGAAGGACTTCGACTTCAACCTCCAGCAGTACGGCATCACACCCGAGCGGGCGGAGGTCGTCACCTTCAGCCAGGCGTACTACACCGGTAACCAGGCGATCCTCGGCTACGCCGACTCGCCCGCCGCGTCGGCGCAGGCACTGAGCGACTTCCAAGACCTGCGCATCGGCGTCGCCGCAGGTACGACGAGCCTCAACTTCGTCACCGACGTGCTGGCGCCGACCGAGGAGCCACTCGTCTTCAACGACAACGCCGGCGCCAAGGCTGCACTGGACAGCAAGCAGATCGACGCCATCGTCGCCGACCTCCCGACGGCCATCTTCATCAGCGCCGTCGAGATCGAAGGGACCGCCGTGTTCGGCCAGTTCCCGCCCGTCGACGGCGCCGAGGGCGAGTCCTGGGGCCTGCTGTTCTCGAAGGACAACCCGCTGGTCGAGTGCGCCAACCTCGCCTTGGCGGCGCTGTCCGATTCGGGCCAGCTCGACGCGATCACCACCCAGTGGATGACGACGGGGACGCCGATCCCCGAGATCAGTCTGGAGTGACGCTGGCCTCAACCTCGCGGGGCAGCCCGACCGCGTCCACGCGCTCGCGCCGCCAGCAGTACGAGGCGGCCCGGCGCCGGCGCAGCGTCCTGATCGCCGTCGCCAGCACGGCGCTCGTCGTCGGCCTGCTCGTCTGGCTGCTCCCGAAGTCGTCCGGCTGGCGCAACGTGCAGCGTTCGTTCTTCGACGCCGATGTCTTCGGGTCGGTGTTCCCCGACCTGCTCGGGCCGTTCTGGTACGACGTCCAGATCTTCCTGTGGTGCGCACCGTGCATCGCGGTGGTCGGCCTGCTGATCGCCGTCGGGCGGAACCTGCGCACGCCGGCGCTGTACCCGGTGCGGCTGTTCGCCACGTTGTACATCGACATCGTGCGGGGGGTGCCCGTCATCTTGTGGATCACGCTGCTCGGCTTCGGCGTGCCGGCGCTCCTCGAGACCCGGGCCTGGTACGGCGGGTTCATCGTGTGGGGGTCGGTGGCCCTGATCATGGCCTACTCCGGCTACGTCGCCGAGGTGTTTCGCGCCGGCATCGAGAGCGTCCACGAGTCGCAGCGAGCCGCCGCCCGTTCGCTCGGACTGTCGTCGGGCCAGACGATGCGTTCGGTGATCCTTCCGCAGGCCGTGCGGCGGGTCGTCCCGCCACTGATGAACGATCTCGTCAGCCTGCAGAAGGACGTCGCGCTGATCAGCATCCTCGGTCCCGTCGAGGGACTGCGCCGGGCGAGCATCGAGGTCAGCCGCACGTTCAACTTCACCCCGTACGTCGCTGCCGCCGTCCTGTTCCTGTGCGTGTCGATCCCGCTGACCCGCCTGACGGACCACCTGCTGCAGCGCGAACGACGGATGATGACGAGCACGGCCGTCACGTGAAGTTGCAGCTGCAAGGGGTCGTCAAAGACTTTGGACAGCATCGCGTGCTCGACCACATCGACCTCGACGTCGACACCGGCGAGGTCGTCGCGCTGATCGGCGCGTCGGGCTCGGGCAAGAGCACCCTCCTGCGCTGCATCGACCTGCTCGAGCCGATCGACGACGGGCGGATCCTGCTCGACGGCGATGACATCAGCGAGCCGTGGCGCGACCCGGATCCGGTGCGCCGCCGGATGGGGATGGTGTTCCAGAGCTTCAACCTGTTCCCCCACCTCACCGTGGTCGAGAACATCGCCCTCGGACCGCGCAAGGTCCGCCGCCGCGGGCGAGGGGAGTCTCGGGCCCAGGCGCTCGACCTGCTCGGCCGTCTGGGCCTCGCCGAAAAGGCCGACGACTACCCCGACCGTCTGTCGGGCGGCCAGCAGCAGCGGGCGGCGATCGCCCGTTCGCTGGCGATGGAGCCCGAGGTGATGCTGCTCGACGAGATCACCTCGGCCCTCGACCCCGAGCTGGTCGGCGAGGTGCTCGACGTCGTGCGGGCGCTGCGCCAGGCGGGCATGACGATGGTGCTGGCGACGCACGAGATGTCCTTCGCCCGTGAGATCAGCGACCGCGTCTGCTTCCTCGACGCCGGCCGGATCCTCGAGCACGGTCCCCCGACGCAGGTCCTCGACGCACCGGCGGAGGAACGCACCCGCCAGTTCCTCCGCCGGGTGACGGATGCCGGCCGGATGTAGCCCGTCCGGGCGCTGACGCGGTGAAGACGAACAGCTCTTGGCTGCCGAGCGGGCGCGCGGCTCGTCCGGCGCTGGCAGGGCTCGCAATCGGTCGATCGATGGCTGGACCATCGCCGCCCACGTGTCGTCGTCGAGGTCCCACAGCGAGCTGAAGGTCCGCCGCTCGATGTTGGCGATCGCCTCGGCCGGTGACTCGGAGTAGTCGCGGGGCGGTGTCAAGGACTGATCGAGCAGGGTCAGCCCAGCAGCGTCAGCGTTCGCTGGCAGCGTGCATCGTCGCCGGTCGCTTCCCATGAGTTCGAGGTCGGCGCTCGGACGGGTGGGGGAACGCGTGGCGCAGGGCGATGCGCACGGACTTCCGGTCCGGTCGGCAGACCCGGTTCCGTGGCGCGATTGGTACGGGAATCCATACTGGACCTTCGTCAGAACCTGGTCGATGGGACCCTCAGGTGCTCGGGGCGAAGCGCTCGCGGAGGGTCTTCTTGGAGAACTTGCCGACGCTCGTCTTGGGGACCTCGTCGATGAACTCGACGTCGTCGGGGAGCTGCCACTTGGCGACGCGTGGAGCGAGGTAGTCGAGCACGTCCTGCTTGCCGAGCGTGGCGCCGCCCTCCAGCACGACACACGCCAATGGCCGTTCCGACCACTTCTCGTCGGGGATCCCGATGACCGCCGCCTCCTTGATCTCCGGGTGGCCCATCAGCTCGTTCTCCAGCTCGACCGACGAGATCCACTCGCCGCCGGACTTGATCAGGTCCTTCGTGCGGTCGACGAGGCGGATGCGCCCCCGCTCGTCCATCGAAGCGACGTCCCCTGTGCGCAGCCAGCCGTCGTCGGTGAAGCTCTCTGCTGCCCTCGGGTCGTCGTAGTACGTAGCTGCGATCCACGGCCCGCGGCACTGCAGCTCGCCACTCGCCTGGCCGTCAAGCGGCACCGGCTCCATCGTGTCCGGGTCGACGACACGACAGTCGACGCCGAAGCTGGTCCGCCCGACGCCTGCCCGCAGGTCGGCCTGCTCGTCGTCGGGCAGCGACTCCTGGTCGCCGTCGAGCCGGCACACCGAGGCGATCGGGCTGGTCTCGGTCATCCCCCACGCCTGCAGGATCGGCAGACCGGTCTGCTGGCGGTACCCCTCCGAGAGCGCCTTGGGCACCGCCGAGCCGCCGCACGGGATGGCTCGCAGGTGGGAGGTGTCCCGATCCTTGAGCTGCGGCAGCACCTGCATCCAGATCGTCGGCACGCCGGCCGCGACCGTCACCTTCTCGTCGACGACGAGGTCGGCGATCGCCGGCCCCGAGAGGTCGGCGCCCGGCATCACCAACTCGGCGCCGGTGGCCACGCAGGCGTGGGCGAGGCCCCATGCGTTGGCGTGGAACATCGGCACGACCGGCAGGATGCGGTCGGTCTCGCGGACGCCGAGCGAGTCGGCGGTCATCGCCCCCATCGTGTGCAGGAACGTGCTGCGGTGGCTGTACACGACGCCCTTCGGGTTGCCCGTCGTGCCGCTCGTGTAGCACATGCTCGCGGCCCGGTTCTCGTCGTCGACGTGGAAGTCGACCGGCGAGGCGGCGGAGAGCAGGTCCTCGTACGACAGCAGCTCGTGGCCGTTGAGGTCGTCGGGGATCGCGCCCTTGCCGTCGTCCATCAGCACGAGGTGCTTCAGCCGCTCGAACGTCGGCAGGAGCGGCGCCAGCAACGCGAGCAACGAGCGATCGACGAAGATCACCTCGTCGTCGGCGTGGTTGACGATGTACGTCAGCTGCTCGGGGAACAGGCGGATGTTCAGCGTGTGCAGCACGCGACCGGTGCAGGGCGCGGCGAAGTACAGCTCGAGGTGGCGGGCGGTGTTCCAGCCGAACGTGGCCACCCGACCATCGGCCGAGATGGCGAGGGCGTCGAGCACGCCACCGAGCCGGCGGGTCCGCTCGGCCCACTCGCCGTACGTGATCCGTTGGCGCCCCTCGGCGGTGGCGGTCGTCACGTGCTTGTGCGGGAAGTAGTGCTCGGCGCGACCGAACAGGTGGGTGATGGTCAACGGCACGTCCTGCATCAAGCCCTTCATGGGCGACGACGTTAGACCCGCCCACTGGACGGACCATCGCCGAGCCTCGTTGGGGAGATGGGCGCATCGGCGGAGTAGACCAGGTTGCCATGCGCCGCTTCGCCGTCCTCGCCGCCATTGCCGCCTCCCTTGCCGTCGCCGCATGCGGCGGTGACGACAACTCGTCGTCCGGCACCACGACCTCGCCGACCGAGACGACCGCGCCGGCGGACGGCGGCGCCGCACCGACCTCGGTGACCGCCACGTCCTCTGACCCGTCGACCACGGCGGCCGAGACGACCTCACCAGACGACACCACAGCACCGGATGACACCACGGCTCCCGACGAGACCACCGAGTCGACGTCGAGCGGCGAGGTCGGCGAGGACGAGGCGGCATACGTCGATGCACTCATGGAGGACTACGACGGGCCGGAGGAAGATGTCGCCCGATGCCTCGCCGAAGGCATCATCGCGGGGGTCGGGCTAGAGATGTTGCAGACGGCCGGCGTGACCACGCAGTCACTGGCCGACAGCGCGGACCTGTCCGAGCTCGGCGTGGCGTTCGACGACCCAGAAGCTGTCGCCACCGACCTCGTCGACTGCGGCGACGGTACCTCGTGCTCGCGCTGACGGGGACCGAGGCGACCCCGGAGGCGCAGGCTTGTGCGGACGAGCATGTCACCGACGAGCTCGTGGCGCGTGTTCTCGTCGCGTCGTTCAGCGGCGAACAGCCCGATGCCGACGACCAGACCGCCGCCGACGAGTTCGAGGCCTGCCTGGAGGAGTGAGGACCTGCGGGTCGTGGGCGCGTCGAGATGGATTCGCCTGGGGCGAGGGGTAGACACCGGGCCATGCGCCCCGCCTTCGCCGCCCTTCGCATCGTGCCCGCCGTCGCGCCACTCGCCCTGGTCGTCGGGCTCGCCGCCTGCGGAGGCGGTGACGCAGCTGACACCGACGACAGCGTCACCGAGGGTGAGTACACCGAGGAGGACTACGTGGCGGCGGGCGCCGAGGCCCTCGACCTGCCCGACGACGAGCAGTCCCGCTGCATCGCCCAAGCGATCATCAGTGGCATCGGGTTCGACCAGATCCAGGCGACCGGCCTGTCGCCCGACGACTTCAGCGAGACCGAGACCCTCGCCGACACGGGGGTCGCCGTCGACGAAGCGGCGACCGCCCAGATCCGGACCGTCATCGCCGGGTGCGGGGACCTGGTGGCGACGTTCGTCTCCTCTCCCGACGCGTCGGCGGAAGAGGCGGTCTGCGCCCAGGACATCCTCGACAACGATCTCATCGCGGAGCTGCTCGTCGTCCAGCTGGTCGATGTCGAGCCGAGCGAAGCGCTGCTCGCTGCCCGCACCAGCCTGGAGGAGTGCGCTGCCGGCTGAGTACGTTGAGGCCGGTGCCGATCGATCCGGGCGACCAGCCGAGCAGCCCAGTCAGCGCGGCGCCGCCAGCGCCGCCCGCCGGCCGTGACGCACACGAGGTCGGATCAGCCAGCGAGGCGGCGATCTCCCCCCACGCGCCACCGTCGTGGGCGCCGCTGACCCTGGTCGCATTCGTCGGGCTGATCATCTGCACGAACGTCGCCAACGCCATCTGGGTGCGGTTGGTCAACGACAACCCGGAGGGTCTGCTCCTGCTGTCGTCGCGCCTGCGCTATCTCGTGCTCGCCGTCGCCGACGGGATGTCCCCCGTCACCTACGTCGTCATCGGCGCCGTGCGCATCGCGGCCGCCTTCGTCGTGTGCCACCTGATCGGTCGCGCCTACCGCGACCAGGCCCTGTCGTGGTTCACCCGCTTCCTCGGCTTCACGCCTCAGGCCCTCGACACATACAACCGCAACTTCAGCAGGCTCGAGATCGGGCTCATCCCCTTCTTCGCCGGCAGCAACATCGTCGCTGTCCTGACCGGCGTCCACCGCACCCCGCCTGCCCGCCTGGCGGCGCTGCTCAGCGTCGGCATCGCCGGCCGACTGGCCCTCATGTGGTGGCTGGCCAAGACGTTCGAGGGGCCGCTGGTCGACGCCCTCGACTTCCTGCAGCGCTACCAGTGGTGGGTGCTCGGCATCTCGGTCGCCCTGGTCCTGCTCGTCAACGCCCGGAACTTCCGCCGTGGCGGGACTGGCTGACAGACTGCCGCCATGGCTGAGATCACCCTGCGCGGCAACCCCATCCACACCGTCGGCGAACTGCCGGAGGTGGGGTCACCGGCGCCAGCCTTCACGCTGACCGGTGGGGACCTCGGCGACGTCACGGCGGGCACGTTCGCCGGCAAGACCGTCGTGCTGAACATCTCCCCCAGCATTGATACGGGGGTCTGCGCAACCAGCGTGCGGACGTTCAACGAGCGGGCAGGTGGTCGAGACGATATGGCGGTGCTGTACGTCTCGGCAGATCTGCCGTTCGCCCAGGCGCGATTCCGTGGGGCCGAGGGGATCGAGAACGTCACGTCGGCGTCGACGTTCCGCAGCGACTTCGGCGAGCGGTACGGGGTCACGATGGCTGATGGGCCGATGGCCGGGCTGATGTCGCGGGCCGTCGTGGTCCTCGACGGCGACGGTGTCGTCAAGTACACCGAGCAGGTCCCGGAGATCACGCAGGAACCGGACTACGACGCAGCGTTCGCGGCGATCTGAACGACGCCGAGCAGCGGACCGTGTCGGTGCTCGTCTCGCGGGTGCTCGACCCGCACTTGGTGGAGTCGCTCGACGACTACGTCGGTGCCGGCGGAGGGACCGGGTTGGAGGCAGCGAAGCGGCTCGGGCCGACGGCGACGATCGACGAGCTGGAAGCATCGGGCCTGCGCGGTCGGGGCGGCGCAGGCTTCCCGACCGGCACCAAGTGGCGCACCGTCGCCGCCAACGCGTCGACGACGACGGCCACGACGGTCATCGTCAATGGCGCGGAGGGCGAGCCGGGCAGTTTCAAGGACCGCACGCTGCTCGTCCGCAACCCGTATCGCGTGCTGGAGGGAGCGCTGATCGCCGCCGGTGCGGTCGGCGCCGACCACGTCATCGTGGCCGTCAAGGAGTCGTTCGCCGAACAGATCGCCCGCGTGCGGAACGCCTTCGAGGAGGTGCGCGCTGCCGGGTGGGCCGACGGGATCGATCTCGACCTCGTCGGCGGTCCCGGCGAGTATCTGTTCGGCGAGGAGACGGCGCTACTCGAGGTGACGCAGGGACGGCCTCCGTTCCCGCGTGTCGCCCCTCCGTTCCGCCACGGCGCTGACGAGGTCGGCGACGGGAACCCGTCCGCAGCGGACGTCGAGCTGGCCGGCGACGACACGACGGATGCCCCGCCGACGCTGGCCAACAACGTGGAGACGCTGGCCAACGTGCCGGGCATCTTGGCCAACGGCGCCACGTGGTTTCGTGAGCTGGGCACCGCCGAGTCGCCGGGCACGATGGTCTGCACGGTCTCGGGGTGGACCCGCCAGGCGGCGGTCGGGGAGGTGGCGATGGGCACGCCGCTGCGGGCGGTGATCGACGAGCTCGGCGGTGGCTCGACGTCCGGGGCCGAGGTGACCGCCGTGCTCTCCGGCGTGTCGCACCCGCTCCTCCCGGCTAGCGCGCTCGACACGCCGTTGACGTTCGAGGATCTGGACGCCGCAGGCGGTGGGCTCGGCGCCGGCGGGTTCATCGTGTTCGACGACACGGTCGACCTCGTCGCCGTGGCCCAGGGCGTGGCCAGGTTCCTCGCCGTCGAGTCGTGCGGGCAGTGCACGCCGTGCAAGCAGGACGGGATGGCGATCGCCGAGCTGCTGGCGCGGTTCTGCGCCAGCGACGCCGACGACCACGACGTCGACGAGCTGGCCAACCGCATCGAGACGGTCACCGACGAGGCGCGGTGCTACCTCGCCCACCAGCAGCAGCGGGTCGCCCGCAGCTTGCTCGCGCTGTTCCCGCGCGCGTTGGCCGTGCACCTCGCGGCGGCTCCCGACCGGGCCGACGCGGTCACGCCGGTGCTCGTCGCACCGATCATCCGCCTCGACGGCGGAGTCGCCGAGATCGACGAGGGCCAGGCGACGAAGCAACCCGACTGGACCCACGACGACACGGACTCCGGCACCGCCCCCGCCGAACGCCTCACCCGGTGATGGCGCACGGGGGTCACCGGTTGAGGTAGCGGTCCAACCCGATCGTCAGGCCATCGTGCTCGGCGACGTGCTTGACGGCCAGGATCACGCCGGGCATGTAGCTCGCCCGGTCGTAGCTGTCCTGGCGGATCGTCAACGTCTGCCCGAGCGCGCCAAGGATCACCTCCTGGTGGGCGACCATCCCGCGCATCCGCACGGCGTGCAGGCGGATGCCGCCAGGCCCGAGCCCGCCGCGGGCGCCTGGCACGACCTCGGTCCGGGTCGGGTCGGCGGCCCACTCGTCAGACGCCGCAGCCATCCGTTCGGCCGTCGTCAACGCCGTGCCGGATGGGGCATCGACCTTCTCGTCGTGGTGCAGCTCGATGATCTCGGCCGTCTCGAAGTACGGCGCGGCACGCTCGGCGAGCTGCATCATGAGCACGGCAGAGATGGAGAAGTTCGACGCAACGATGCAGTTCGGCCCACCTTCACCGAACTCCTCGCCGAACGCGTCGAGGTCCGCCTCGGTCAGGCCGGTCGTGCCGACCACCGCGTGGATGCCGTGCATTGCCAACCACGGCACCGTGCGGCGAGCGGCCTCGGCGACGGTGAAGTCGACGACGACCTCGGCGCCGGCATCGGCGAACGCCCGCGGCTCGCCGGCGATCTCGAGTCCTTCGACCGTCGCGCCGACGGTCGACGGATCGACGGCGGCGACCAACTCGAGCTCGGCATCGACGGCGACGGCCCGGCACACCGTTGCTCCCATCCGGCCGCCCGCCCCGCTCACACCCACCCGGATCGTCATCGCCTGACTGTACGTGACGAGCTGTGCCGCCGATCAGACCGGGCCGCTCCGGCAGATCTCATCCTCGCCGCCTCGCTGATCGTCGCCGACTCGTTGCCACGCTTGTAGTTGCCCGTCAGCCTGGCCATCCGGGCTTGGGCGTCACCCGACGCGGCCTCGCCCAGGAACGCTGCCGCCTTGCGACCGCGCAGCACCACTGCCACTCGGCCGTGGTGGCGGATGACGACCTCCCCGTTCCTGCGCTTCTCGCAGCTCAACCCCTCCCGCGCTGGCATGACGTCAGTCTTGTTCGGCTGGTCGAACTCGCCGGAACCCCGTGATCTGCGTCGTCCGTCAGCGCGGGTAGTCCGGGGAGACGAAGATGCAGAAGGGGTGGCCGGCCGGGTCGGCGAACACGTACAGCGGCTCCTCGGGGTCTGCAGCCCGATCGAGCAGCACGTCGGCGCCGAGTGACAGCGCCCGGTCGCGCTGCGCGGCGAGTTCGCCGGCGTCAGGGACGGTGAGGTCGAGGTGGAGTTGCTGGGGGACCTGCGAGCCGGGCCAGGTGGACCGTGGAAGGTCGACGACTTGCTGGACAGCGAGCCGGGCCTCGCCGGTGCGGTCCCTGAGGACGAGCCAGTCCTCACCTCGCGGATCGGCCCGGCCAGGTGGCGGTGCTTCGTCGCCGGACCGGTACACGTAGCCGAGAAGCTCCCGGTTGAACTCAGCGACGGGCCGGGCATCGAGTGCGTCGAGGACGACGGTACGGAGCGCTGGAAACGTGTCGGGCATCGGCCTGAGGATCTCACTCGCGACCGGCGGGTGTCGATCGCTCACGGGGTCCAACGCCGTCAAGACGCTGGCGACGACAAGTCGTCGGCACGGTCCGTGTGAGCAGAGAAGACGAGGTGTGGGGATGCTGGTCGGTCGGAGGAAGCGGCGTCGAGCGGGGAGCGTGCTGGGCGGCTGTGCCGTCGTGCCGGCGCTGAGCGGTTGCTCCAACGACGACGGTGCCGACGGATCGACCAGCGGCACGGACGAGGTATCGATGGTCGGGACGTGGACCGGACACCGTGAGCGCATCGCCAGCACCGAGGGATACCGAGAGGGCACGGCGACGCTCGTCGTGACCGAACAGACCGGCCTCACGTTGCAGCGCAACATGTGATGGACCACAGCCGCGGGCGACGAGAGCGATCCGCTGGTCGGCGCGTTCACCCCCGGTGGGTTGCTGATGGCCGGTGCTGAGCCTTCGAGCGGTGCCGGCACTGCCTCGCCACGTGCGACCAGGTGAAGGCTCTCGGTCTCATCGGCCTCCTCCGCGGCGACCGTCACCCGGCTTTCGTGAAACGCTCGAGCTCGACCCGAGGGGAGACTGCGACGCCTCGCGCAGGCGCGGTGGCGGGCGGGCGATCATCGTGGCGCGGAGCAGGTGTACGTGGCGCTCCTCGATGGGCACCCGTCGATGTCCACGTTCGGGCCCCGGCGTCCCTCGTGACGATGCGCATCACGTTCGGCGATCTCGACGGGGCCGCTGAGGTCCTCACCCGCGTTCGCGGCGATCCCGACCGCCACAACACCGCGCAGGGCGACCTTCCTGCCGCTGCAGCGATGCTCTGAGCCGCCGAATCGATACGTAACCGCCGCCTGTCGTTCTATCCCGCGCCAGATCAGCATTGGCTGGAAGGCGCTGCGTATCTCGCCATCTCGCTCGATCGCATCGGCGACGCCGCCGTCCTCACTTCCGCCGCCGCCTCGCCGATCGCCACGACCACGCTGCCGGGCATCGACCGACGGTCCCCAACTCGGTCGGCGCCCGGCCGGCGCCCGCCGCCGGCTTCGATGGTGGACGCCGACCGCATCGGGAGCGAGCAGGATGGGACGCATGCCGACTGCCTGGGTCATCGACGAGGACGACGCACTGGAGCTGCTCGCCTACCTCGTCACCGCAGCGCGCACGCAGGTCGACGAGGCGGCGGAGTACGGCCCGATGCGGTTGCTCATGGCGGCTCACCGGCTCGCCGACATGATCGTCACGCGTTCGTCGGACCCGACGATTGCGTTGCTGACTGGGCCGCTGCAGCGAATGCCGCTGCTCGCCGTGCCGCGTGACGACCGCAACGTCTACGTCGCTCAGCTGGACGACGTGTGTCGCGCCGTGGCCGAGCACCTCACGGCGCGGTACGCGCGGACGCGGAGCCGGCATGAACGACCCCGTGCTCGCCGCCATCCGCAGTCGCCGTGTCGTCCGCGCCCTGACGGCCGAGCCGATCGAGCGCAGCACGCTGGAGACGATCCTCGATGCGGGACGGTGGGCGTCGACCGCCGGGAACCGGCACCTCCAACGATTCGTCGTCACGGACCACCCGGGCACGCTGCGCGCGTTGCGCATGGTGTCGCCGGGGATGATCCAGCACCCGACAGCAGCGATCACGATCTGCACGGACCGATCCGCGGCGGCTGACTACGGTTTCCGACCGAACGCCACGGGGCTGTTCATCGACGTCGGGACGGCCGCCGCCACGATGCTGCTCGCCGCCCACGCCGTCGGCGTCGGCGCCGGTCCCGTCAGCTCGTTCAGCCATGCCGCCGTCGGTGTCGTCCTGCGCCTGCCGGCCGGGTGGAGCCCGGAGCTGATCGTGTGTCTCGGTCGACCCGCATCGGCGCAACCTGCTCCGATGGCCGCTCACCGCTCTCTGCGCTGGCAGGACCTCACCATGTGGGTCCCTGGTCCTTGATTGGAACTGGGCGCCATCTGAGACCACCCTTGGCAGGATCGGCCCCCAGAAGCGTCGTTGGCAGAGACGGCGCCCAGATTCGCCGGGGACCAAGACCGAGACACCGCCGAGGAGCGAGTCTTCGAGCGAGCGAGGCGACCAGGGACGGTCCCCGAGCGTTCGGGTCGCAGCGAGCACGAGGTCTCAGGCCGGCCTTGCCCGGCCCACGCCGAGGAGCGAGTCTTCGAGCGAGCGAGGCGACTAGAAGCTGGGTCCGACGGTCACGGTGACCGGGTCGCCTGTGCCGTAGACGCGGCCGATGACTCGACGCACGTCGTCGTGGCCGACGCGCTCCCACCGCGCCAGCTGCTCGTCCACCGGAATCACGCGGCCGAGCGTGGCGAGCATGCCGCCGAGGCGCGACATGCGTGCCCCCGTGTCCTCGAGGCCCATCTCGTAGGCGCCCGTGAGGTAGCCGATGGCGATGTTCAGCTCGTCATCGGTGATGCCGCCGTCGACCAGCCGCGCCCGTTCGGACTCGATCAGCCCGGCCACGAGCCCGGCGTGCTCTGGCATCGCGCCGGCGTAGACGGACCAGGAACCGGCATCGGCGTACCCCGACGTGGCCGAGTACACGCTGTAGGCGAGGCCGCGCCGTTCGCGGATCTCGTCGAACAGGCGACTCGATAGCCCTCCACCGAACACGTGGTTGACGACATCCAGGGCCTCCCGGTCAGGGTCGTCGCGGGCCACCGAGCGTCCGCCGATCGCCAGGTGCACCTGCTCGCAGTCGTCACCGATGGCAACGTCCGACTCGCCACCCCCGGGCTCGCTGCGGGCGACCCGCCCCTCGCCCTCTGGCATGGCCGCAAACGCTTCCGCGACGGCGGCCATGACCTCGTCGTGGTCGACATCGCCGGCGACCGCGACGGTGGTCGCGCCCGTGCGATAGTGCTGATCGAAGAAGACGCGGACGTCGTCGGCGCCGATCGCCCGCACCGTCGCCCGCTCTCCCGCCGTGTCGCGTCCCAGGCCGTGGTCCCCGAACAGCTGGCGGGTGAGGGTGCGCAGGGCGACGTCGTCCGGCGCGTCGTCGTCCATCGCTAGCTCCTCGAGGATCACCTGGCGCTCGCTCTCGACGTCGTCCTCTGCCAGGCGCGATCGGGTGACGGTGTCGCCGAGCAGCTCGATGCCGGCCGCACCGTGGCGGCGTGGCATGCGGCAGTAGTACGCCGTGTACTCCTTCGACGTGAAGGCGTTGATGTCGCCACCGACACGGTCGACGGCCCGCGAGATGTCCGTCGCCGTCCGTGTTGGCGTGCCCTTGAACAGCAGGTGCTCGAGGAAGTGGCTGACGCCGGACAGCTCGGCCGGTTCGTCACGTGAACCGACGGCGACCCAGACACCGATGGCCACCGACCTGGCCCCTTGGACCGGGTCGGTGGCCACCGTCAAGCCCGTCGGCAGCTTCGTGATCCGCTCACCCACGGGTCGTCAGCGATGACGACGGCGACCGCGATCACGACCGCCGGCATCACGACCGTCGGCATCACGCCCACGACCGGCATCACGCCCGCGGTCGGGACCCCGATCACCGCCGCCCAGGTCGGGACCGAGGTCACCGACCTCGCCGCGCAGCTCCTGGTCGAAGCTCTCCTCGAACGACACCGTGAGGACGTCACGGTCAGACGAGACAGGAGCCGACTGGCGTTCGGCGCCGTCGTCGGCACGGGACTCACCACCGCCGGTCGAAGGCGGCTCGTCGCCGACGGGCGTCAGGCTGACCTTGCCCTTGTCGTCGATCTCGTCGACGCGCACCTCGAGCTCCTGGCCGAGCGACAGGACGTCCTCGACGGCGTTGATCCGCTTGCCCCGCCCGAGCTTCGAGATGTGCACCAAGCCATCGCGCCCCGGGAGGATGTTGACGAACGCACCGAACTTGGTGATGTTGACGACACGGCCTCGGTAGATCGCGTTGAGCTCGGCCTTGGGTGGGTCGACGATGGCCAGGATGGCCGCCTTCGCCTCCTCCATCCGCCATGCCTCGACGGCGCCGATGGTGACGATGCCCTGTGCGCCGTCGTCGTCGACGCTGATGTCGGCACCGGTCTCGGACTGGATGGTGTTGATCACCTTGCCCTTCGGACCGATCACCTCACCGACCTTGTCGATCGGGATGATGATCGTGGCGATCTTCGGAGCCGTGGCGGCGACCTCGGCGCGTGGTGCGCCGATCGCCGCGTTCATCACCTCGAGGATCTGCAGGCGAGCGTCCTTGGCCTGGTTCAGCGCGGCGGCCAGCACGTCGGCGGGGATGCCCTCGATCTTCGTGTCGAGCTGCAGCGCGGTGACCGCGTCGGCGGTGCCGGCGACCTTGAAGTCCATGTCGCCGTAGGCGTCCTCGGCGCCGAGGATGTCGGTCAGCGTCGTGTACTTGCCGTCGGCGTAGACCAGGCCCATGGCGATGCCGGCGACGGGCGCCTTGATCGGCACGCCAGCGTCCATCAGCGACAAGCTCGACGCGCACACAGACGCCATCGACGTCGACCCGTTGGAGCTGAGCACCTCGGACACGAGGCGCAGCGTGTAGGCGAACTCCTCCTGGCTCGGCACGACGGGCAGCACGGCCCGGGCGGCGAGGGCACCGTGACCGATCTCGCGGCGCTTCGGCGAACCGACGCGGCCGGTCTCGCCGTTGGCCCACGGCGGCATGTTGTAGTGGTGGAGGTAGCGCTTCGTCGTCTCGGGGCTGAGCGTGTCCATCAACTGGTTCATGCGTGGCATGGCCAACGTGCAGACGTTGAGCACCTGGGTCTCGCCGCGCTGGAACAGTCCGGATCCGTGGGCGGTCGGCAGCACGCCGATCTCCGCGGTGACCGGGCGCAAGTCGGCCAGGCCACGTCCGTCGATGCGCAGACCCTCGTCGACGATGCGCTTGCGCACGAGGCGCTTGGTCAACGAGCGGATCGCCTCGCGGATCTCTTTCTCGCGACCGATGAACTGGCCCGGCTCGTCGGTGACGCCGGCCAGTTCGGCCACGGCGCGGTCGGCGACGTCATCCGTCGCCCCGTTGCGTTCGGCCTTGCCGGCGATGGTGACGGCCTTGGCCAGATCGTCGGTGGCCACCCGCTCGACTGCGGCGAACACATCGTCGCCGTAGTCATGGACCACCGAGTACTCGAGCGGCGTGATCGGGCCATGCGTGGCGATGACGCTGGCGACGAGCTGGCGCTGCAGCCCGATCGACTCCTTGATCCACTGCTTGGAGGCATCGAGACCGCTGGCGAGCACGGCCTCGTCGACCTTCGGCGCGCCCTCGGCGTAGTACTCGAAGCTGCGCGGCGTGCCGCCGGCCTCGACCATCATGATCGCCACGTCACCGTCGTCGAGCTGGCGCCCGGCGACGACGAGCTCGAACACGCTGGCGTCGCTCTCCTGGTAGGTCGGGTGCGGCAGCCACTCGCCGTCGGTCGAATAGGCGATGCGGACAGAGCCGATCGGCCCGTCGAACGGGATGCCGCTGATCATCAGCGCAGCGGAGGCGGCGTTGATCGACAAGACGTCGTGGGGATGCTCCTGGTCGGCACCGAGCACGGTCGTGACGACCTGCGTCTCGTTGCGGAAGCCCTTCGGGAACGACGGCCGCAGCGGACGGTCGGTCAGCCGGCAGGTGAGGATGGCGTCCTCGGTCGGGCGACCTTCCCGGCGGAAGAACGAGCCGGGGATCTTGCCGGCGGCGTACGCCCGCTCCTCGACGTCGACGGTGAGGGGGAAGAAGTCCATGCCGGGACGGACGTCGTGGGCGGCGTTGGCGGTGGTCAGGACGGACGTGCGGCCAATCGACGCCACCACGGCGCCCTGGCTCTGCGGCGCCAGGCGGCCGGTCTCGAAGGTGAGCGTGCGCTCGGTCGCGGAGATGGGACCGCTGACGCGGATGGGTTCGGCCACGGCGGGCCTCCTTTCGCCCGCTCTGGCGGGCAATGAGGAGCGGCCGGTCGGTTCCCAGTCGGCGATCCCGCTGCACCTGACCGACAACGAGTGTCGTCAGGCCACGGAAGGGGCGACCGGCAACCGAACCTTCGGCCGCTCGGGTTTGCGCCAGGCTAGCGCCGAGCGGGAACAACCGCTGTTCGCCCTGCTCCTGACCGCTTTGGCCCCCGACCGCCGCGCGGACGAAAGGTCAAGCCGAGCGCCAGCGAGGCACGCGTCGCTTCGGCGCCACCAGCACGGCGACACTCACCGGCGCAGGCCGAGGCGGGCGACGATGGCGCGGTAGCGGGCGACGTCGATCGAGCGGACGTAGTCGAGCATCCGCCGGCGACGGCCGACGAGCATCAGCAGGCCACGCCGGCTGTGGTGGTCCTTGGGGTGCGTGCGGAGGTGGTCGGTGAGGTGGCTGATGCGCTGCGAGAGGAGCGCGATCTGCACCTCCGGAGAACCAGTGTCGCTGTCGTGCGTGCGATGCTCGGTGATGGTGTCCTGCTTGGACATTGGGTCGCCGTCCAATCCTGTGTTGGTCTGGGCCACGCTCGGCACCGGTCGGCGCCCAGCATCACGCCGAAGCCGGAGCTGCGACGGACCGGGCAAGGTTACGGCACGATCGCAGAGACGAGCGCGATGAGCGATGTGCGTCGCATGACCACTCATCGCTCATCGCGGCGGTCGGAGGGGCGTCGGTACGCTCGGCGACCGTGACGGCGGCGATCGACCTGGTGGGCGTCACCAAGCGGTTCGGCAGCGTCGAGGCGCTGGCGTCGATCGACCTCACGGTCGACGCCGGTGAGATCGTCACCGTCCTCGGTCCGTCGGGCAGTGGCAAGACGACGCTGCTGCGCCTCGTCGGCGGGCTGATCGAGCCGACCTCGGGGACGCTGACGGTCGGCGGCGCCAGCCCCCACGCCGCCCGCGCCGCCAAGCGCATCGGGTTCGTCCCGCAGTCCCCCGCCCTCCTGCCATGGCGATCCGTCGAAGCCAACGCCCAGCTGCTGCTCGACGTCAACCGGCGCGTCCCGGCGCGCCACGCACCCAGCACGACGGAGCTGCTGGCGGAGGTCGGGCTCGCCGACTTCGCCAAGGCCGCCCCGCACGAGCTGTCGGGTGGGATGCAGCAGCGCGTCGCGCTCGTCCGCGCGATGGCACTCGGCGCGCCGCTGCTGCTGATGGACGAACCGTTCGCTGCGCTCGACGAGATGACTCGCGCCGACATGCGCCACCTGCTGGCCCGGCTGTGCGAGCCGAGGGCGACCACCGTGCTGTTCGTCACGCACTCGATCGCCGAGTCGGTGTTCATCTCCGACCGCGTCGCAGTCCTGTCGAGCCGTCCGGGACGCATCGTCGGCATCGAGCCGATCGACCTGCCCCGGCCACGGCTCCCTGCACTGGAGGACGACGGCGCGTTCTTCGCCGTCGAGACCCGCCTGCGCGCCCTCCTCGGCGCGGCGCGCTGAGAGTTGCATGACCACCCGTCGGATCGTGCTGGCCGCCGTCCTCGGGGTGGCCGTGTTCGGTGGCGCATGGGAGGCGCTGGTGCGCATCCTCGACGTCCGGCCGTTCATCCTCCTGCCGCCATCGGAGATCGTGCGCGAGCTCGTCGAACGGCCCGCCTTCTACGCCGAGGCGGCCCTAGTCACCGGGCGCCATGCGCTGCTCGGCCTGCTCATCGGCCTCGCCGTTGCGCTCGCCCTCGGCGCGCTGCTCGCCGCTTCCCGCTTCCTCGAACAGGCCGCCCAACCCGTGCTCGTGCTGATCCTCGTCGCGCCGTGGGTCGCCTACTTCTCGTCGATCGTCGTGTGGCTCGGCCGCGGCGACCCGCCGGTGGTCTTCCTCGTCGCGTTCGTCACGACACCGGTGTTCGTCTTCGCCACCGTTGCCGGGTTGCGCTCGGCCGATCCGGCCGCCCGCGAGCTCCTTGCTTCGGTCGACGCCAGCCGGATCGAAGTCCTGTGGCGCCTGCGCCTACCGTCCGCCCTGCCGTCGATCCTCGCCACCGCCCGCTACGTGTTCGCCCTGGCCCTCGCCGCGTCGTACTACGCCGAGGGCGGCAACCTGTCCAACGCCGGCCTCGGCGCGATCGGGCGGCGGGCGGCCAACGGGCAGAACGGTCCCGTGCTGTGGGCGACCGTGCTGGCCACGGTCCTGCTCGGCGTCGCCGGGCTGGCCGCCGTCACGCTGCTCGAGCGACTGCTCCTGCGCTGGCACGCGTCACAGCGCATGAGCCCGCTTCCGATGCGCTGACGGTCGGCTCCGTCGCTAGAGTCCTCGACGCGCGGACACCACGGTCGACGCCGGATCTCTTGCTCCCGGCGCGACTCCCGTGCGCTGGCACCACGTTCCCGAACCGTTCAAGGAGCTCTCCAGCCATGCGCCAGCGCACCGCCATCGCCCTCACCGTCGCCATCACCCTCCTAGCCGCCTGCAGCGACGACGAGGGGAGCGGCACGGCGACCACCGCCGCCACGATCGCCACCGAGACGACCACGGCTCCGACGACAGCCGACTCGACCGACTCGACCGGCACGAGCGAGACGACCGACGCCACGGACGACCCCCTTGCCGTCGTCGCCGGTCAGCCGTTCCCACCAGCGCGCTGCGAGGCCAACCGGGCGGCCGGCACGATCACCTACCTGTCCGGGTTCGACTTCGCCGCGGCGGCGTCGATCGTCGACGTCATCGTCGCCGAGCAGGAGGGCTACTTCGACGAGCTGTGCCTCGACGTCGAGCTGCAGCCGAGCTCCTCCACCGCCAACTACCCGCTGATCGCCGACAGCGAGGCGCAGTTCGCCTCCGGCGGGTCGTTCAGCGAGGTGGTCACCTACGCCGAGGCCAACGAGGCCGACCTCGTGGCCGTCGCCGTGGAGGGACGCACGGCCATCGACCGGCTGATCGTCAAGCCGGGGACAGCGGCGACGCTGGAGGACCTGGCCGGACAGACGATCGGCGTCAAGTTCGCCCTCCCGCCGAGCATCGCGGCGATGCTGGCGACGGCCGGGCTGGCCGAGGGCGAGGACTACGAGACGGTCCTCCTCGACGGTTTCGACCCGGAGGTGCACTATGGGCTGGACGGCATCGTCGGCTTCCCGGGCTACGCCAGCAACGAGCCGGGGGCGCTGGACCGGGCCGGGCTGGAGTTCGAGCTGTTCGACCCGGCCGAGTTCGACGTGCCGGGTTCGTTCGGGATCATCTACACCACCCAGTCATTCATCGACGAGCATCCGACGGCAGCGCAAGACTTCGTCAGGGCGACCATGCGCGGGCTGGCCGAGGCGGTCGACGATCCGGAGGCGGCAGCCGCGACTGCGCTCGAGCTGGTCGAGGCGAACGGCAACCCTGCCTTCCTGTCGCCCGAAGGTGAGGCGTTCCGCTGGGACACCGACGCTGCGTCGATCGCCGCTGCGGCCGCAGAGGGTGGTGCGCTCGCCGTCCCCGACCCCGACCTGCTGCAGGCCGAGGTGGCCGCCTACGCCGAGGTCGGCCTGTTCGACGGCGAGGTCCCCGACCTCACCGGCCGGTACGACGTCGAGCTGATCGAAGGCGTCTACGACGACAACGATCGAGTCATCTGGCCGTGAGCAGCGGCCCGGCGCATCCGTGACACCCGAGTTGAGTTCCCGAGCGTTCGTGGCGCAGCGAGACACGCCGAGTGAGCGAGTCTTCGAGTGAGCGAGGCCATCAAAGCAGCTGGCGGGCGTGGTCGACGTCGTGGGCGAGCTGCGTCTTGATCGATTCGATCCCG
Source organism: Ilumatobacteraceae bacterium (assembly GCA_051004915.1). Taxonomy (GTDB): domain Bacteria; phylum Actinomycetota; class Acidimicrobiia; order Acidimicrobiales; family Ilumatobacteraceae; genus JALZMG01. The sequence goes on along the minus strand of JBPCJW010000156.1, from coordinate 6,565 downwards.
TCGAACTTGCGCTCGCTGCGCAGGAAGTGGGCGAAGCGGACGTGGGCCTCCTCGCCGTAGAGGTCACCGTCGAAGTCGATCAGGTGGGCTTCCAGCAGCGAGTGGTCGGCGTGCTCGTAGAACGTCGGTCGCCGCCCGAGGTTGATCGCGCACGGGTTGACCGCTCCGCCCGGCCGTTCGTACCAGCCGGCGTACACCCCGTCGGCCGGCAGGCACACCGCGTTGGGGACTTCGACGTTGGCGGTCGGGAACCCGAGCAGACGGCCCCGCTGGTCGCCCATGACGACCTTGCCGCGCACCTCGTGGGACCGACCGAGCATGCGTGCCGCCAGCTCGACGTCACCACCGGCCAGGGCGCGACGGATGGCGGTGCTGCTGACCGGCTCCTCGACGCCGTCGTGGCGCGGGATCAACCCGACGGGCGTGACGACGAAGTCGTGGCTCGCGCCGTACTCCTCGAGCAGGCGGACGTTGCCGTCGCGGTGGCTGCCGAAGTGGAAGTCCTGACCGACGACCACGTCCTTCACCGCCAACGCCTCGATCAGCACGCGCTCGATGAACGACTCGGGGGTTTCCTTCGACTGCGCCTCGTCGAAGCGCAGCACGACGGTGCCGTCGAGGCCGGTGGCGGCGAGCAGCTGCAACCGCTGCTCGGGCGAGGTGAGCAGTTGCGGCGCCGACTCCGGGCGGACGATGGTCGCCGGGTGCCGATCGAATGTCAGCACCACCGACCGAGCCCCCTCGGTCGCCGCCCGCTCGCGCACCGCGGCGATCACGGCCTGGTGGCCGAGGTGCACGCCGTCGTAGGCGCCGATCGCGACGACCGTGCGCTCGCCGGGCCACGGAGGACGGTCGAGCTCGGTGATCACGTCCACGTCTGCTGACGCTACCCCTGCGGTGGAATGACCATCGAGGGCTTCGCTCGGCCGTCGCCGTACGACTCGTACACGCCGAGCAGTCGACCGCGCCCATCCAGCATCGCCCACGGGCCCGAGCCGTCGGGCGCCGCGAGCACCCGACCGTGTGCGATCTCGGCCGCGACGTCTTCGTCGACGTCGACCGTGTCCAAAGCGCGGACGGCGGCCTCGATCGGCAGCAGCTCGCACTCCTCGGGTGGCGCGGCCTCGTCGATGGTGTACGGCCCGACCGCCACCCGCCGCAGGTGACGGAGGTGGGCACCGCCGCCGAGCAGCTGCCCGAGGTCGGCGGCCAGCGTGCGCACGTACGTCCCGCCCGTGCACTCGACGTCGATCGCCAGAACGTGCGGCTCGCCCGTCGGCGAGACGTCGAAGCGGTCGATGCGCGCCGGACGGGGCTGCCGTTCGACCTCGACGCCCTCGCGAGCCAGTTCGTGCAGCCGTCGTCCGTCGACGTGCAGCGCCGAGACCATCGGGGGCACCTGCATGACGTCGCCGGTCAGGTGGGCATCGACGGCCCGCCGAGCGTCGTGCACCGTGACCGAGGACATCTCGTGACGGGCGGTCACCGTCCCGTCGGCGTCGAGCGTGTCCGTCTCCACGCCGAGCACGACCTCCCCGAGGTACCGCTTCGTGCCGTCGCCGACGAAGCGCAGCAGCCGGGTGACGCTGCCCACACCGACGACGAGCACGCCGGTGGCGCCCGGATCCAGCGTGCCGGCATGGCCGATGCGTCGCTCCCCGAACCGCCGTCGCAGCATGCCGACCACGTCGTGGCTGGTCACGCCGGCCGGCTTGTCGACCACTGCGAGCCCGTGCACCGTCGGCGGCCGGCGCCGGGACATGCGCTACGTGAGCTCTGTGGTCGGCGCAGTCGGCAGCGCGTCGGCGGGTGCGGCTGCTGTCTCGGGGCCCGCGCCGCTGGCGACGACGGGCGGACGGGGCCGACCGCCGAAGGGGTGGGTCATCGCCTCGGTGCGCAGCTCGTCGAGCTGTTCGTCGGTGTTCAGCGTCGCCGCCGCCTTGCGCAGGAGGATGCCGGGGATGACCGCCGCCGACCGCTCGTCCAACCACGTCCAGCGCACCCCATACATGCGTCGCTGCTGCGCCGTGAGCAAGCTCAGTGCGGCGTGGCTGAACACCGACTGGAGCAGTGCCGCTGCGGTTGGCTTCGGCGCACGCGGCGCGAGCAGAGCCAGCAGCCGCACGCTGCCCGGCGTGAGCGCCATCTTCGGTTGCATCGACGTCATGTAGGCGTCCAGGTCGGCGACGCTCCCCGGCGCAGTGTCAGGGTCGATGCCGACGAGGCGCGCCGCGGTTCGCTGCTCGAGCACGTAGCGGTCCTGGTCCGCCGGCGTCAGCGCCGGACCCCATCGGTCGAGCGCCCGCAGGATCGCGTACGGGATCGTGCAGTACACCCACATGAGCAGATCCGCTTCGTCGGCGCGATACTCCTCGCCGCTGAGCGGGTCCGTGGCGGTGAGGCGGCTGTGGATGGTGCGCAACGTCGTGCCGGCGTGCTCGGCGGTGGCGGTGTCGCCGTAGGTCGTGCTCATGCCGTAGCGCTGCGTGAGCTGGGCGCGCCGCTCGGGGTACTGCCAGAAGGTGGAGGCCTGATCGATCATCCACATGACCCGCGGGTGGAGCATCTGCATGAGCACCGCCGCCGGGATGGCGACGGCAGCGGCAGGCGCGGTGCCCAGCCGCCACGTCACGGTGTCCGGACCGAACAACCCGTCGTCGGTGGGGACGGGGATGCGGGCGGACGCCTCCGCGGGTCGCGGCGCGACGGTGGGGTTGGGCACAGCCTTCAGCTCTCTTCTGACCGGTCGGATCGGAGGATGGTCTCGATGCGCTCGGCGGCGCGGATCACGTCGTCGGGGCGGAACTGCAGCACCGGGGTCTTCTTGGCCTTGATCTGGCGGTTGATCGACGTCTGGATGCGGCGGCGATGGCCTTCCAGCACGTCGACCAGCTGGTCGTCGGACTCCTCGCCGTCCAACGAGTCGAAATACACGATCGCCCGGTTCAGCTCGTTGTCGACGTCGACGGCGGTGATCGTGACGAGCGCCAGCCGCTCGTCGTCGATGCGCACCAGCTCCTCGGCGATGATCTCGCGCAGCGTCTCGCTGACCCGCGCGCTGCGCGGATACCGATGGCCACCCGATCCACGCCGTCCAGCCATCGGAACAACGCTACCGCCGGCAGCCCGTGAGCCCTGTGGGTTGCGGGGTCCGCGAGCGTTCGTGTTGCAGCGAGCTCGGCCTTGGCCGACCCAGGCGCCGGCGGCGCCCAAAGAATCAGTCGAACTCGGGCTTGGCGCGGAGGCTGCGCTTGAGCTCGGCGACGCCGGAGGTGGCGAGGGTCTCGACGGCCTCCCACAGCGCCACCGCCGCGGCACCGCGCGGCGCCTTGGAGATCACCGGCCCGAAGAAGCTGCCCTCCCGGTCGCCCTGGCCCGGGGCGAACGTCAGGATCGGCGTGCCGACGTTCGGTCCTGTCCGCTCCAGCGCGGCGTCCGTCTCGGCCTGCAGGTACTCGTCGTGCGACTCGTCGTGGGCGTGGTCGAGCAACGCCGGATCGTGTCCCAGCTCGTCCAGCACCTCGACGAGCAACGAGTCGTCGAGCAATTGCTCCCGGCGCTGCTCGACGTGGAACTTCGTCCCGAGCGAGGTGTAGAACGCGGCAACGGCATCGTTGCCGTGGTCGAGGCGCAACTGATCGGCCACCCGCAGCGCCCGCAGGCCGGCCTGGTGTCCTGCTTGGTGTTGCGGCGTGCGCTCGTTGTCCTTGTTCAGCAGCTCGAGCGAGATGAAGCGCCAGCCGACGGAGTAGTCCTTCTCGGCCTGGACGTGGGTGACCCAGCGCGACGTGATCCAGCACCACGGGCAGACCGGGTCGAGGAAGAACTCGAGGTCGACAGCGGGTTGCTCGGTCATGTCCGTGCGATCTCTTGCTCGTCGAACGTCTCGATGAGGTCGCCGGACTTGAGGTCCTGGAAGTCGGACAGGCCGATGCCGCACTCGAACCCTTCGCGCACCTCGCGCGTGTCGTCCTTGAACCGCTTGAGCGAGGTGATCTCGCCCTTCCAGATGACCGTGCCGTCACGCAGGAAGCGCACCTTCGAGCCACGCGTGATGACCCCGGAGCGCACGTAGCAGCCGGCGATCGCGCCGATCCTCGGGACTCGGAAGATCTCGCGCACCTCGGCCTCGCCGGTGACGACCTCCTCGTACTCGGGCGCGAGCATGCCGACCATCGCCTGCTCGATGTCCTCGAGCAGCTTGTAGATGATCTCGTACGTGCGAATCTCGACGTCCTGCGCATCGGCCAGCTCTCGCGCCTTGCGATCGGGGCGGACGTTGAAGCCGATGATCGTGGCGTTGGTGGTGGCCGCCAGCGAGATGTCGTTCTCCGTGATGCCGCCGACCGCCCGATGGACGAACGTCAGCTCGACCTCCGGCCGGTCGAGCTTGCGCAGGCTCTCGGTGACCGCCTCGAGCGAGCCGTGCACGTCGGCCTTGAGCACGAGGTTCAGCGTGGCCGTCTCGCCCGACTGGATCTGGGCGAAGATGTCCTCCAGCTTCGTGCCGGTCTTGACGCGGGCGTCGCCGCGCTGGTGGCGCATGCGCAGCCGGTAGTCACGAGCCTCGCCGACGATGCGCGCCGTCCTCTCGTCGGGCGCGGCGCGGAACTCGTCGCCGGCCTCCGGCACTGCGGCCAGCCCGAGCACCTGCACGGGGGTCGACGGACCGGCCGACTTCACCTGCTCGCCCTTGTCGTTGATCATTGCCCGCACGCGACCCCACGCCGCGCCAGCGACGATCGGGTCACCGACCTTCAGCTCGCCCTTGTCGACGAGGACGGTCGCGACCGGCCCACGCCCGACGTCGAGCTTGGCCTCGAGCACGACGCCCTTGGCTCGACCCGTTGGGTTGGCCGTCAGCTCCTCCAGCTCGGCGACGACGGTCAGCTGCTCGAGGAGGTCGTCGATGCCCAGCTCCTGTGTCGCCGACATCTCGACGACGATGGTGTCACCACCCCACGACTCGGGGACGAGCTGGTGCTCGGCGAGCTGGCTGAGCACGCGCTGCGGGTCGGCGTTGTCCTTGTCGACCTTGTTGACGGCCACGACGATCGGCACCTCGGCCGCCCGCGCGTGGTCGATCGCCTCGATCGTCTGGGGCATCACGCCGTCGTCGGCGGCGACGACGAGCACGACGATGTCCGTGGCGTCGGCGCCCCGGGCCCGCATCTGGGTGAATGCGGCGTGACCCGGCGTGTCGAGGAACGTGATGCGGTTGCCGTTCTGCTCGACCTGGTATGCCCCGATGTGCTGGGTGATCCCACCGGCCTCGCCGGCGACCACGTTGGCGTGGCGGATCTTGTCGAGGACCGTCGTCTTGCCGTGGTCGACGTGGCCCATGATCGTGATGACCGGAGGCCGCGGTTCCTGGTCGACGTCGTCGTCACTGTCGTCGAACAGCGCCTGCAGCCCGATCTCCTCCTGCTGGCCGGGCTCGACGAGCATGATGTCGGCGCCGATCTCCAGGGCGAACAGCTCCATCTGCTCGTCGGAGAGGTCCATCGTCGCGGTGATCATCTCGCCGTTGTTGAGCAGGAATCGGATGACGTCGGCCGACGTGCGGTTGAGCTTGGGGCCGAACTCCTGTGCCGACACACCGCGCTCGATGACCACGGTGCCCTCGGGCACCGGAGCATCGCTGCGGGTGTAGTTCGTGAACTGCGGCTGCAGCTCGTCGCGGTCGCGACGGCGACGACGGCTGCGAGTGCGACGGGGTGGGCGACGCTGCCCCGACGGGCGACCGGGACCACCGCCTGGTGGTCCACCCGGACCTCCGCCTGGGCGACCTGGTCCACCGCCTGGGCGCGGACCGGGACCGCCCGTGAAGCCACCGGGGCGCGGGCTGGTGGTGCGCAGACCGGGTCCGCCGCCAGGGCGCTGACCCGCGCCGACCGACGGCCGAGCCGTCTGCGGGCGGGCACTACCGGGCGGTGGCGGGATCGGGCGTCCCGAGGGTGAGAGCGGTCGGCCGGGCGGTGGCGGGATCGGTCGCCCGGTCGGCGACGTCGGACGGGCCGGAGCACCGGCGGGGACGGGCGCCGGGCGCGCCGACGGGCGAACCGGTGCATCGGTGCGCGCCGCCGGCACGTCGACCGGACGGTGCTCGCCGGGCGTCGGCCGGCCGGATGAGATCAACCTCTCGGTGCGCACCGGCTCGGGCGCCGGCGCCTGGCGGGCCACGGGGCGGTCGGCCGGCGCAGGGCGGGCGGCGACAGCTGGGCGTGGGGCGACTGCGGGACGGGTAGCGACGGGGCGGGCGGGTGTCCGCTCGGCGACCGGCACGCGCTCCCGCGGCGGGGCCTCGGGAACGGGACGACCGCGTGGTGCCGTCTCAGGTGCCCGCTCGACCAGCTCGGGTGTCGGTGCGGACTCGGCGGCCGGGACGGGTACCGGTTCCGCCTCGACGGAAGGCGCAGAAGGCGCCGGTGCGGTCGATTCGGCGACCGGGACCGGCGTCGGTTCGGCGACGATCTCCGGTGCCGGTGGCGCATCGGCAGCTGGGGCAACGGTTGGCGACGAGGTGGCAGGGATCGGCTGCTCGGCGACGCGCTCGGCGACGGCC